>NZ_JBSICB010000005.1:0-340553 GCF_058245615.1 Chryseobacterium sp. UF-290 | reverse complement strand
CGAAGGTCATCGGTTCGAGTCCGGTTCCCGCTACTAAGCAAGTGTTGTCGGTAAACACTCTAAAAATACACCGCGGGATGGAGCAGTAGGTAGCTCGTCGGGCTCATAACCCGAAGGTCATCGGTTCGAGTCCGGTTCCCGCTACTAAGCAAGTGTTGTCGGTAAACACTCTAAAAATACACCGCGGGATGGAGCAGTAGGTAGCTCGTCGGGCTCATAACCCGAAGGTCATCGGTTCGAGTCCGGTTCCCGCTACTAAACGAGAGAAGCAATATAATATGCTTCTCTTTTTTGTTTTAGTTCATCAGGTACTTCAATACTCATTGTTTTTCCATTGCCTATACGCTTCTCTCATACAATGCCCGCAAGGACGGTAATTATTTTGTATGGCTTCTTTCTCATCCTTAAAGAAAACCCGGTTTTCCCTTTTCATTCTTTTTCCTGAAGTACAATTGAGCAAGCCGTATATTTTTAGTTTTTTATTTCCTCCGAAACGGATTTCCCGGCTGTGGATTTTACTTTTCAGCTCAATGGAGGATATTTGTAAATGCTGTATCATGTTTTTTAGGAAAAGAAGATGGAGGCTGGAAGCCGGAAGCTTATTGAGGTCTTAAGAGATAATCGGGGTTGGCCTTTTATTAATGATTGCTGAAAAATATTTCCAAAAATAACGAGTAAAAGCCTGCTGTCCGACAGTAGCTTCCAGCTTACTGCATTAGTTATTGGCATCATGGAAAATAATCCCCAGAGCATAGCGGCTTCCTTCACGGATTTCACTTACGCCATGTTTCATATTGACCCTGTAATAGCCCTTAGTCCCTTTTTCTGGTTTAAAATGTGTAGTGAAAATAATGACATCTCCCTTTTGAGGTTTTAAAACAACAGCTTTTGACTGGGCTCTCGGAACCTGCTGGGTAAGGATAAATTCTCCCCCTGTAAAATCTATATCAGGCTCACTCAGCATTAAAACGATCTGAATGGGGAAATAGACCTCTCCATACAAATCCTGATGTAAGGTATTGAAGCCTCCCTTTTCATATTTTAAAATTAAAGGGGTTGCTTTCTGCTGGCCGTTAATATGACATTGTTGTAAAAATTCAGCATGTTCTGGTGGAAAAGAAGTGGTAATGTGCAAAGCTTTAAACCATGAATTGGCAATAGCAGCCAGATAGGGATAGATATTGGTTCTTATCGTTTGAATTAGTTCAGGTAAAGGATAATTAAAATATTTATATTCACCCAGACCAAACCGGTGGCGTGCCATTATAACTGTTTTGCGGTACAGATCAGGATGATGATACCCTGATTTCAATATTTCACATTCATCACCGGATAATAAATCAGAGATCACAGCATAGCCGCTCTGATGCATTTCTTTGGTAATACGTTGCCAGTCTGTATTTTTTATTTTTTGAAGGAGATCTGCCATTATTTGTTTTTATACTGCAAAGATCTGAAGTCACCGATAAGTATAAAATCCGAAACGTGCGGTATTAAGGAAATCTGAGGCTGGAAAATAAAAGTTATTGAGGGGTGAAAGAATAGCTGCAACCAGGTTTTACTTATTTTGAAAGAAGCTTGTTATCATTGGTGGAAGTTAATATAAGAACATTGGAATGATGATCGGTTGTGTTTGCCGGAAAATACAAAAGTCATTGCTGGTTTATAAAGGCTGAATCAATTGGGGCCATTAGCTAAGAAAACTAGCTTCAAGCATTCGGACTTTTTCTTAAAGTAGAATTATTTCTACAACAATAACCACTTAATTCTACGCTTATTCTTTTATGGGACAAAAGCATAGTTCTATTTTTGTGAATCTCTTACAGGTCATGGGTAGGACAGTTGGCCTGTAGAGTATATGCAAAAAAATCTCCGTCCTATTTTCTACTTTTTCCCTAAGTTTTATGATTAGTACCACAAAACTGCTTTTTTTGACGGAGGTTTTTTGCTTTAAATAAAAAGAGAACTGCCATCGCAGTTCTCTTTTTTATTTTTTTAGATGTGACTTATATATTATTGGGCCAACTGAGCATAAGGAGTCAGTTGATTGTCATCAGACATGGTCTGTCCCAAAAATTCTCTTTTCTGATCTGCTTTCATTCTTGCAGAAGCGTCACTAGCATTAAAGTAAGCTTCACTTAATTTGGTAGCGATATCAGCAGGCTTAAAATCAAATTTAGTATCACCTTCCACTCCCAGATATCCGTTCTTTCTGGTCAGGTTTGTAATGTAGTTACTGTAATTGATAAGGGTATTTCTCAGATATTGAGTATGGTAGTCCATACATTTCTTAGCTTTTTTTGAAGAGTTGTTCAGGATACAGCTTTTCATATTATTTCTGTACAGGAACCATTCAGATTCAAGGATACCGTATTCTTTACCCACAACAATTTTCCCGTTGGTAAGAATATTATTATCGCTTTCTTTTGTCGCAATGGCCTGAAGATGCTGGATGACCAGGGGAACGGTGGCTTCGATCTTTGATTTTGTATCTTTTAGTATGCTAAGGTCAGCAGCCGGAGATTTTTTCTTTTGTGCTGTAGTAACGTTAAAAATGAGCAGTAATAGTACAATCAATAAATTATATCTTTTCATGAGAAATTTTTAAAGCACTAAAATAAATATAATTTCCCGGTTAAAACAAATTCATTTTAATTTTATTTAATAAAAATTAACAAATTTACAATACAACTTATTCATTGTTGTATAAATGGTGAGTTTAATGTCTTTATTTAAGTAATTTTTGTAATTGAAATTATGAATGAATCACCAGATTCATGTTCTTATCCTGACTGTTCTCTAATCCTGTTTCAAACAAATGTCTTATCCGAACTGAAATTAAATAGGCTTAAAAATTAATGTTATTAAGTGATTTTCTGTTAATTAAGCAGGAAATAATTTCATTTCTAAAAAAAATAACATATTTTAACTGTTTTTATTTATTTGATTTTCAAATAGTTATGTTTATAGCTTGGGTTATCACTAAAAAAATAGTTGTTTGATTCAATTTTATTTCTACATTTGTATAACTAATTTCTTAGTGATATGGATTTTAATGGTAAAAAATCTTTTATCACATTAATGATTAAATGAACAGGATATGAAAATTCAGACTTTAACAAAAGCAGAAGAACAGGTAATGCAGTATTTATGGAAAATCGAAAAAGGATTCCTTAAGGACGTTCTTGATCTTTTTCCGGAACCGAAGCCGCATACAAACACAGTCTCTACCATTTTAAAAGTATTGAAGGATAAAGAGTTTGTAGACTATCGTGTCCATGGAAGGCAGCATGAGTATTTCCCGCTGGTTTCCAAGGAACAGTATTCAGGAAAGACAATGAAAAGTCTTGTAAAAAACTATTTTAAAGGCTCTTATAAAAGTGCCGTCTCGTTTCTGGTAGAAAAAAATGAAATGACGGTGGAGGACCTTGAAATGCTATTGGATGAACTCAAAAACAAAGACTAAAGAGCCATGGAAGCAATACTTTTATATTTTGGGAAAATAATTTTATGTTCCGGTGTAATGTTTCTGTATTATCAGTTGTCTTTAAAAGACAAGACATTCCATCATTATAACAGATTTTATTTGTTGTCTGCCATGCTGATATCGCTGTTGCTGCCGCTTATCAAGGTAGATGATTTCACAATAGAAGTGAACAGTGATATTTATATGCTTCTTGACAGGATTCAGAATTTTAATACAGAAAAAAATATAGACAATGGTAACCTTTATTTTAACATTATTTTTTCAGCTCTGGGACTGGTTTCTTTCTATTTTTTAGGAAGATTGGCTTATGGGATCTTTAAGATCCAGAAGTTTAAAAAACAGTTTCAGAAAGAGAGTTTTGACGGGATCAACTTTTACCGTACAGATCTGACCGAAGCCCCCTTTTCCTACTTTAGAAATCTTTTCTGGAAGAATTCGATTACACTGAATTCTGATCTTGGAAAACAGATCCTAAAGCATGAAATGGTCCATATTGAACAGAAACATTCCTTTGATAAGATCCTTATTGAAATCACTACCGCTGTTTTCTGGTTCAATCCGTTTTTTCATATCATTAAAAGAGAAATTAATCTAATCCATGAATATCTGGCTGATAAAAAAGCCGTAAAACATTCGGACACCAAAGCATTTGCGCAGATGCTTTTAGCAAGCCACTTTTCCGGAACACAGTTGCCTGCTGCCAGTCCGTTTCTAAGTTCAAACCTTAAAAAAAGACTTAAGATGTTACAAAAACCCAAAACCAAGTTCGGATATGCGCGAAGAATTTTTGCATTGCCGGTTTTATTTTCAGTAGCCTTTGCCTATCTGGTGAACGCCAAAAATAAAGAAATTGAAAGAAACAATCTGGCTATAGAGAAAGCTGTTTTCCAATCTGTAAAAGGTACGATAAAAGATACGGTTTCACCCGGTAAGCTTAAAGATACGATGATCTCACGGAAGATCAGGAAATTCGGAGATGAAAAAAAGATTGCCGATTTAAGTAAAAAGATCGAAGAAAAAAGTAAAGCTTTGAAAACACTTAAGCCGGAAAGCAAAGAGTTTGAAAAGAAAGTAAATGAGATCGGGGACCTTTCCGAAGAGATCGGTAAAATTGCGAGCTCAGATGACTTCATAAAAAGGTCGATGACCATCAGAATGAATGGAAAAGATATGAATATCAATGATTTCTTTAAATCCGATGAATGGAAAAAGCAGGTAAAGGAAATCGAAAATATGAATATCGAAATCCCGGAAATGAATTTCGAATTTGATGTGCCATCTCCTCCTCCGGCACCTAACTCTCCAAAAGCACCCAAGGTAAAAGTTTATACATTTAAAGGGCTGCAGGATATGAAATGGACTCCGGAATCTGAAGTGGCTTACAGATCTGCCAAAAAAACGGAAGAATCTGCAGCAACGGCCAAAAAAAGAGCGGAGCTCGACAGAAAAAGGGCTAAGCTGGAAGAAAAGAGAGCAAAGCTTGAAGGGGAAAGAGCGAAACTGGAAGCTGAAAGAAGAGCCTTGGAAGGAAATAACAGAAATGTATATTTCTATAAAAGTGCTACCAACTTTAACAACCAAGGTGCTGAAACTCCGCATATGTTGATGTATGCAGATCATATCAGAAAAGATAATAATGGAAATATCACGATGAATGGAGTGAAAAACTTCAGATATAATGGAGATGATATGAAAATTTATATCAACGGCAAGGAATCCACAAAAGAAGAAATGAAGGCATTGAAACCGGATGAAATAGCTTCTGTTCATGTCAATAAAAATTCTGATAATGGTAAGGTGAGCGGAGAGATAAAAGTTCAGACAAAGAAATAAAGTTCCACTAAGCTTTGTCAGTTTATATTGGCAAAGCTTTTTATTAACATAGAATAAAATTATGAAAAGAAATTATTTGATTTTATTAGTCTTTTTAAGTGTCTTCGCCAATGCACAGGTCAACAGATTCTTTTATGACTATAAATATATTTCGGATTCTACCAGTAAAGCGGATGTGAAAAGTGATATCATGCTTCTGGATATTGATAAAAGCGGATCCAAATATTACAGCCGTGAAAAATTTGTTTCCGACTCAACGACAAAAGCAGATATTGCCAAGCAAATGAAAGGAGGGTTCGGAGGAAGTATTAATATCAGGAAAAATATGAAGCCGGGAACGATTTTTACAACGGTCATAAAAAAGTACCCGGAGTACAGTGTTTCTTTTTCTGAAAAGATAGGGAATACAACTTATAAAATAGCCGAGGATCAGAAACCTGAATGGAAAATTCTGCCTGAAAAGGAGAAAATTGGAGAATACAATACCCAGAAAGCAATTACCAATTATGGAGGCAGAAGCTGGACCGCCTGGTTTTCTACAGATATCCCATTCCAGGACGGCCCCTATAAATTCTATGGATTACCGGGACTTATCGTTAAAATTGAGGATAAAACAGGCTCGCATGTTATGACTTTAATTGGAAACAGGAAAACGGAAGCTGCAGCAGAAGAAGATATTCAGATACCGGGTCTCACGATGATTGGCTTAGGAGGGAAAGAAATAGAGGTCAGCAAAAAGCAGTTTAAAAAAGCATGGAAGGATTATCTTGCTGATCCTACAAAAGATATGAAGCAAACTATGAGCACTCTTCCTGCAGGTGCTGTTGTACAAATGAAAAACCAGGATGGGAAAAGTATTGACGTGAATGAAATGTACAGGAATATTGAAAAAAGAGCCAAAGAGGAACAGTTAAAAAACAATAATAAGATAGAACCGGAACTGTATAAGTAATAAGCCGTGTTCTGTTTGAAAAATACAGTATGATTATTGATCATGCTGTATTTTTTATATTATCTTAAGATTTAAAACACATGTGGTGGCAGTGGGGGTCGTTAAAAAATATATTCCCGGAACGAAGTTCCGGGAATATTATATTAAGCTGCTTGCCAGTTCTTATGCTAATTTCTGAGAATCCGCGATAAACTGTGCCAATCCGCTGTCAGTCAAAGGATGCTTTAATAAGCTCAAGATCGGAGGAAGTGGAGATGTAATAACATCAGCTCCGATTTTAGCACAGTCGATGATGTGCATTGAATGACGGATAGAAGCTGCCAGGATTTCAGTTTCGAACATATAGTTATCGAAAATTAATCTGATCTCCTGGATAAGGTTTAAACCGTCAGTAGAAATATCATCTAATCTTCCAAGGAACGGAGAAACATAAGTTGCTCCTGCTTTTGCCGCCAAAAGAGCCTGTCCGGGTGAGAAAATAAGCGTACAGTTGGTTTTGATGCCTCTGTCAGAAAAATATTTTAAAGCTTTGATCCCGTCTTTGATCATTGGGATCTTTACTACGATATTTTCGTGGATTGCAGCCAATTCTTCTCCTTCTTTGATCATTTCTTCATAAGTAGTGGAAAGTACCTCTGCAGAAATATCACCTTCTACAAGTTCACAGATCGTTTTGTAATGGTTTTTGATTGCTTCAGCACCCTGAATACCTTCCTTAGCCATTAATGAAGGGTTGGTCGTTACACCATCTAAAATTCCAAGGTCTCTTGCTTCCTTGATTTGCTCTAAATTAGCTGTGTCAATAAAAAATTTCATTTTGATAAATAGATTTATTTCTGCAAAGATAAGGGTTTTAATTGAGTTCTTGAGTATGATTTTTGGGTGGCGGGATTCGGGTTTGAGACTAATAGAGTGGGAGCGTTTGAGCGTTTTAGAGTTTGAGAATCAGGGAGTGATTAAAAAAAATTGCTCTAGTTGAACAACAATAATTAATTTTGCTTCTGGCTTCTGGCTTCTGGCTTCTAGCTTCTAACTTTTGTCATTATGAAAAATAACAGTTTCACCGCTACATTGGAAATCATCGGGATCAATCCTTTTGTTTTCGTTCCTGAAGAAATTCTGGATAAGATTTTTGAAGATTCAAAAAGGAATAAGAGCCCTATTCCGGTAAAAGGGAGCATCAATGGAAAAGAATTCCAACAGAACCTGATGAAATATTTAGGAGAATGGAGGCTGTATGTGAATGCAATAATGCTGAAAAATTCACCTAAAAGAATTGGGGAAGCTATTGAAGTGATGCTGGAATATGATGATATGGACAGAAGCATTGCCATTCATCCTCAACTGGAACAGGCTATCAAAGAAAGTACCCTTGCTACAGCCAATTTCGGGAAGCTGACCCCCTCCAGGAAACATGAGCTCATCCGCTACATCAATAACCTGAAAACGGAAGCCGGCATTCAGCGGAATATTGAAAAGATCATCCGGCATCTGCATGGTGAGACGGATTTTTTTGGGAAGAAGATAGAGGAGGGTAAGAATAAAGAATAAAGAGCAAAGACTTCAGGTGGGAGGCTTTAGAGAATGCTAAGGGGGAAATGTGAGATCAATTATAATGAATGATTCAGAAACAATAAAAAATCCGGAAAAAAACTTCCGGATTTGGTTTTTATGAATTTAAAGCTTTGCTGAGTTTTATAGCATCCTCGTTGGTAGGATCATATTGTATTGATTTGGCAATATGTTCTTTTGCTTTGGCAGGGTCGGTTTGCTGCTCTGTAAAGGCAATATAGAAATAGGCATAGGCCAGGTTCTTCTTATTTTGCTCCACTTCTTCCGGTTTTACTGTGGCAATATATTTTTCATAAGCGATCTTTGCATTGGCATCATCTTTAGCAGCCTGATAGGCGTATGCCTGACTGTAATAAGATGGAGCCCAGTCCGGTAGCAATACAGATATTTTTTTCCAGGTATCAATTGCATTTGTCCAGTCTGAAGCTTCCTGATATGCAGCAGCTAATTTTGCTAATGATTCAGTATCGTTCGGATTGGCCTCAATTTGCTTTTTAAGACCTTCAATAGTCGGGTTTGCCTGACTTGTAGCAGCCGTATTATTTACACTGTCTGTCTGAGTCGTCTGAGCATTTATAAAACCTGCACTTCCCACAAGTATCAAACCTAAAAATAGATTTTTAATTTTAACGTTAGCCATTTTCATATTCTTATTTTTAAAATTCTGGAATCTTAAAATTCAATAATAATTCCACAAAAGCTCAAATTTTAGAAGCTTTAAGTTTTTTTAGAAAATATTAACGGGTTCCGTGTTTTTTTTAGTTTAATTTTTGATTCTTGATGTTTGGGTTTATCTTTGCTTTCAACTTTTTTTATAATCAATATAATTTTATATGAATATCATATTAGCCTCAACATCCACAATTTTTGGTGGTGAATATCTGGAATATTTAAGAGAAGAATTAATCCAATTATATACAGGAATTGACGAAATTGTTTTTATTCCTTTTGCAAGACCCGGAGGTATTTCCCATGACGATTACACCGCAAAAGCACGTTCTTTTTTCGAAACGATCAATATAAAAGTGAGAGGACTTCATGAATTTGAAGATAAAACGGCTGCCTTAAACCAGGCGAAAGGCTATTTTGCAGGAGGCGGAAATACATTTTTGTTGGTTAAAACCCTGCATGAAGAAGGGCTGATGTCTGTTTTAAAAGAAAACGTATCCAATGGAAAAGCTTATCTGGGATGCAGTGCCGGAAGCAATATCGGAGGACAGAACATGAAAACCACGAATGATATGCCGATCGTTTATCCGCCAAGTTTTGACTGTATGGGGTTGGTTCCGTTCAATATCAATCCGCATTACCTGGATCCGAATCCTGATTTGAAACACAATGGGGAAACCAGAGAAACCCGTATTAAAGAATTCCTGACCCAAAATGACATCAAAGTGATAGGCCTCAGAGAAGGAAACTGGATCAGAAGGATGGGTGAAACGATTACCGTTGAAGGAAGTGAGCTTACCAGGATCTTTGAAAAAGATAGAGAACCTTATGAGATAGAGGCCGGAAGTTTACTGTAGTGAAGCCGAAGAAATTGACCGGTTTATAGATGTAATCTTAGGTTCCGGATGAAATGACTTGATGCCTGAATCATTATCCGGATCAAAAAAATCAATTATTGATATCATGATCTCCGGAAATAGGAAAAGATACATTTTTAACTATATTTGATACGATTTTAAATATAAAAATGCTCAGGGACTGGCTCTTGCAGGCCGGCTGTAATAAGCAGAATCCCAAACCATCAGCGAAGTAGAACCAAACTACAATGTAATGAAAAAAACACTTGCAGGACTCATGCTCTCAGTACAGGTTGTCTCTGCTCAGAATATAGCTCAGAAATTAGATAAAGTAACCAAAGATCTTATGGACTCTTCAGGAGCGGTTGCTTCCAGTCTGTCATTTTATGTTTCGGATGAAAATGGCAACTTTATATATGAATACCAGGGAAATAAAGGACTTTCTACCGCTTCTACGCAAAAGATTTTTACGGCCGGAGCGGCTTTGGAAGCTTTAGGAAAAAACTATACCTATACTACCACTTCAAGCTATTCCGGAAGTATATCAGGAGGAACTTTAAACGGGAATCTTTTCATCAGTTCCAATGGAGATCCTACGTTGGGAAGCTGGCGGTATGATGCTTATAAACCTGAAAGCTTTAAAAAGAAACTGGTGGAAGCTCTGAAAAGTTCGGGAATTAAAAAAATATCCGGTGATCTGGTGATTGATGATTCTTATTTCGACCATCAGACAATTCCGGGAGGATGGCCATGGGATGACCTTGGGAATTATTATGGTGCCGGGGTCTGGGGGATCAACTGGAGAGAAAATCAGTTTGATATCAATATCAACGGAACAGATTTTAAAAGCTTTTCTTATCCTCTGGAAGGGGTACAATGGCTGAATGATCTGAAAACAGGCGGAAGTTCAGATCAGAGTCTGATCTTTACAGCTCCTCATTCCAATGTAGCTCTGATCAACGGGATGCTGCCCGGAGGAAAAACGGTAACCGTTTCCGGCTCTACCCCTAATCCTCCCTTACAGCTTGCAGCAGAAGTAAAGCAGTGGCTGAAGGAATCCGGTATTGAACTTTCCGGAAAAGCAGTGACCAATTCACAACTTGAAATAGAAGGAAAACAGGTATTAGAAGCGCCAAAGAGCAATATAATCCTGACCTATCAGTCTCCAACTCTGGATAAAATTGTTTATTGGTTTTTAAGAAAAAGCGTTAATCTTTATGGAGAAACTTTAATTAAAACTTTGGGCAAGGAGAAAAAAGGAAATCCGAGCTTTAAAAGCGGTATTGCTTACCTGAAAGAATTCTGGAAATCCAAAGGAATCAATTCCAATATGATCAATTTTGCAGACGGAAGCGGTCTTTCTCCACAGAATTACGTTGCCGCAAAAGCTGAAGTGCAGGCTCTTTTATATGCAAAAAAACAGTCATGGTTTGAAGCGTATTATGATGGCTTTCCGGTGCAGGACAATGGTATGAAGATGAAAAGCGGTACCATGAGGGACATTAAATCTTTTGCAGGCTATCATACTGCAAAAGATGGTAAAAAATATGTATTTTCGATTATTATCAACAACTATCAGGGTAGCGGAAGTGCAGAGCTGCAGAAAATTCTGAATGTTTTAAAATAAAATACGTTTGAGAAAATCCATACTTACCAGGCTGAATAACTGGATCATTTTTGTTGTCATGACTACTTTGGTAATTGCCATCGTAGTGGCTTCAACATCGCTTATTAATTTTCTCAGAAAAGAGGAGATTAAAAGGATCAGTCTCCTTTCCAAAGCGATAAGGATACAGCAGGAGGTCAAGACTCCGGATACGGACGTTCTGGATCTGCTGCCGGATATTCTGAACATTAACAATACCATTCCGTTCGTTGTAACAGATAAATACAGAAATCCGATTCTGGATCTGGGATATTACAGGAATATTCCTGAAAGCACGATAAAAGACCCCGAAAAACTGCAGGCTCTGATGAGAAATATGGAAAAGAATTATGATCCGATTGAAATCAAAGTGCCGGATGGTAATAATCAGTTTGTATACTATGATAATTCACGGCTGCTCAATAACCTGCAGTATTCTCCTTATATCTTAGGATTTTTTATTTTATTGTATTTTGGTTTTTCTTTCTGGTTTTTCAGGACGATCAAAAAGACGGATGAAGGTTATCTTTGGGCTGGCTTAGCTAAAGAAACAGCGCATCAGATTGGGACTCCCTTATCTTCAATGATCGGCTGGATGGAAATCATGAAACTGGATAATCCCGAATCTGAAGGGGTAAATGAGATAGAAAAAGACATCGAGAGACTGAGAACGATTTCTGAAAGATTTTCAAAGATAGGCTCAGTTCCTGAGCTGAATGATATGAATTTCAATGAGACAATTCAGGAAAATTATGATTATCTGAAGACCAGGATTTCCAGAAAAATCAACTTTACATTACATCTTCCTACCTATATACTACTGGTACCTCATAACAAGATCCTGATGAGCTGGGTGATCGAAAACCTGGTGAAAAACGCTGTGGATGCCATGAAAGGAGAAGGTTCTATAACCATGTCCGTATTTGAAAGAAACAAAAATATTCTTGTAGAAGTAAAAGACAATGGAAGCGGGATGACAAAACAGCAGGCCAGAAATGCTTTTAAACCTGGATATTCTACCAAAAAACGAGGCTGGGGATTAGGGTTGTCATTGGCAAGAAGAGTTATTCATGAGTACCATAACGGGGATATTAAAATATCGCAGACTGAAGTAGGAAAGGGCAGTACTTTCAGAATAGCGATAAAAAAAATATAAAATAACGTGATCTGAAGTTCCATTCGTGAGCAAAAAACTGAAGTTTTCCGACTGTAGTTTGATACAATCTAAAAATCTATATTGACTTTCTCTTTATTTTATAATGAAACAGAAATAGTTTAAACCTTATAGGTTTCTAAAACCTATAAGGTTTTTATTTTTATGGCATTACTAACGAACAAACATTTGCATTAGTGCTGAAAAATAGGCATAAAAAAGGCTGAACTTTATAGAACAGCCTCTTTTTTTCAATTTTATTTTTTACCAGTGAGCCACTGGGTTTGCAGCTTCAATTCTTCCGGACTTGGGCTGGCCTTAAATACAGGCGTTTCCAATGTTATTTTATCAAGGATTGCTTTTCCTTTCAGGTTCATTTTTTCTTTCTTTCCGGCATTGTCTCTTAAGATCGTTACCGTTACTTCCTGTCCATCCTTAATGGTGTGGGTATAACTAATAAAATCCTGTATTTTTTTAATGTCTACATTTTTCCCATCCAAAGCAAGTACCTGGTCGGTGATTTTAAACCCAATGCTTTTTGCGAAAGGCGAAAGGGCTGAATTTTCATCAAAAGCAAACGCGTTGTTCTTCTCATCAAAACCGGTCTGGTTAGGATCTTTGATAAACCAGAAAATAGGATTGCTTTCCTGCTTCTGTATATCTATTCCTACCATATTGAGATATTCAGCGTAAGGAGTAGGCTGATTTCCGGCAATATATTTATTGTAAAAGTCTTTTACCTGAGGGTATCCGGTTACGGTAACCAGCTCATCGATCAGCTTATCATCTTTGAAAGGCTTGTTTTCACCGAACCTTTGAGAAAGCTTTCTGATCATATCACGATATCCCATTTCTCCTTTGGAAAGTTTTCTCAGCTCAATATCAAGACACATGGCCAGAAGCGCTCCTTTTTCATAAACATTTCTGTACTGGTCCTTATAAGGTTCCTGCAGTACGTTTTTACTCATTACTGTAAACGGCATGGTATCGTCATAGTTCTTGGAGTTGGCAATTTTCTCACCAATTCTTTGAAGGAAATGCTCTTTATCGATAAGACCTTCCTGGATCTGGAATAAATTGGCGAAATACTCCGTTCCTCCTTCATACATCCACAGATGCTGGGACATTTTAGGGTTGGCATAATCGAAATAATGAATTTCTTCAGAATGGGTCTTCAAAGGATTTACGGTATGGAAAAACTCGTGGGAAACTACATCCGTAATTGTATTGTCAATAGCTTCTTTCGGCATGCCTTCGGGAAGGACCACGCTGGTAGACTCATGATGCTCTAATGCTCCAAATCCTTTGATTCTGGGTCCGTCTCCTCCTGCAAGGTAGAGCATGATCGCATACTTTTTATTGGTATTCATATCCCCTAAGAATTTCTTCTGGGCAATAACCATTTTTTCAAGATTATCTTTAAAGTCTGCCGCTTTATATTTTCCTGTCGGGGAATATACTCCAAGCACAAGCTCCATTCCTCCTGCATTGAAGGTAATGTAATCAGGCTTTGTATACATTAATGGCGAATCGGTCACTTTAGCATAATTGGCTAGGGTATAGGTATCCGTAGATTCGGATTTATCCTGATCAACCAAAGCTGTCGTACCATAGAAATCAGCAGGCTTCTGGATGATCAGCTGATAAGGAACATCCTGCATATTATCAATATACCCAATGAATCCGTGAGTATTGATCATATAGACTTTTCCCTGTTCAATATCTGTCCCTGACGGAGAAAACACTGCTTTATGTTTTGATGTATCCATTTCCTCATCAAAACTGTCATTCACCAGATAAGAGATCTTGCTCAGGTTCTGGGCATTCTTCAGTGAATAGGTATTATCATTTACTTTGGTATAAGTAAGCTCTTTTCCTTTGTTATCATAGAATTTGATTCCCTCTATGAATCTTCCGTAATCATCTACGGAATAAGTACCGGGAACTGTTTTCGGAAAATGAAATTTGATGTCACCGGATTTCATTTTCGGAAACTCCATAGTAACGGCAACCTTATCGTCTTTTACATTGACAAGGTCAATGGTTGTTTTGATGGACTGTGCATTCGCTAAAAAAGCAGCAAAAAGTCCCAAGCTAATTGCAATTTTTCTCATTAGGTTTAAATCTTATAGTTAAATAGTTGCTTTTTTTCTCATTTTGTTACGAAAAAAATATTAAACTTTTCTTAAAAACTTGAAATAAAACAGTAAAGGACAAATTTGCTGACTGCGAATTTGTCCTTTACTGTTTTATTATTGAACGTTCTTATAGTTGATATAATAGTTCTGGTTCCATTCAACCGGAGTATTTTTTTTAAGCGTTACAGTCTGCCAGTTTTCACCTGGAGTGATCGTTTGGTCACCGTTGATAATGACAGGCAGTTTAAGATTTTTTACTACGTCTGTATACCGGAATTTCAAAGTATTGCCATTTTGAGAATATTCAAGAGTAGGAATCTTTGTGGTTCTCAGATACTGGTCAAAAACACTTGAAAAATCGATTCCTGATTTTGAGGATATATAATCTTCAATCTGCTGGGTCGTAACGGTCTGATGATAAAAATCTTTACCAAGTCCTCTTAAAATCTGTCTGAATTTTTCATCATTATTGATGACCTGTCTTATCGTATGAAGCATGCTGGCTCCTTTGGGGTACATATCTCCGCTGCCTTCATTTCTTACCCCGTATTTTCCGATAATGGGGACATCATTCTGAATTTTGTGTCTGATCCCTACAGCATAGAGGTCTGCGGACTTTTTATCCATATATTTTTCTGTGAAAAGAACTTCGGAGTACATGGTAAAGCTTTCATGAATCCACATGTCTGCCTGATCTTTTGCGGTGATATTATTGGCAAACCATTCGTGGCCGCTTTCATGGATGATGATATAATCCCAGTTAAGACCGATTCCTGTTTTGGAAAGATCCATTCCACGGTAGCCGTTCTGATAACCGTTTCCATAAGCAACGTTACTCTGATGCTCCATGCCCAGATATGGGGAATCAACAAGCTTGTATGAATCTTCATAGAACGGATAAGGGCCAAACCAGTATTCAAACGCCGAAAGCATAGGTTTTACCTGCTGAAACTGTTTTTTAGCCTTCTCGAGATTATAATCAAGCACCCAGTAATCCAGATCCAGTTTTCCCTTTTCGCCATCAAAAGTATCTTTAAAATTCACATATTTACCAATATTAGGAATGATGGAATAGGCGTTGATCGGATTTTTGACTTCCCAGGTATAAGCGGTTTTGCTGCCCTCCGTTTTTTTGTTGATAAGCCTTCCGTTTCCTACTCCTACCAGATCATTGGGCGTGATGATTTTCATGACAATGCCATTATCCGGCTCATCGCTCCATATATCTTTGGTCGGAAGCCAGATAGAAGCGCCGATTCCTTCATCGGCAACACTCATCCAGGGATTTCCTTTTTCATCTTCAGTAAAGACCCAGCCGCTATCCCAAGGCGCATTTTTAGCAATTGTAGGATTTCCGGAATAGGTGACATCAATGGTGTATTTTTCTCCTTTTTTGAACTTTTTATGTGCCGTTACAAAGATAAAATCGCCATCCTGTTTATAGCTTGCAATAGGAAAACTACCTGTCACCTTATCTGCTTTCATAGGCTGCTGCAAATCGATCTGGAATATAGGATTGGTGACATCTTTAATAATCTCAAAGCTTATTGTATTGCTTCCTTTAATGCTTTTCTTTCCGAAATCAGGTTCCACGGAAAGATCATATTTCTTGACATCCCAAAAATTCCGGTATGAAGTGTTGGAACCTTTTAAAGTATCCTGTTTGGTGAAAACCTTATCCTGCTCAAAAAACTGTCCGAAAACGAGCCCCGATGCAAATAAAAGTGTATATGATAGCTTTTTCATTTTTAAACTATATTAATAATCTTTTCAAAAATATAAAATTAAATTAACAGCCTGCCCGCTGAAAATAAAAAATGGTCACTGATTATTAAGAGATATAAAAAAGCCCGGCAAAATAACCGGGCTTTAAATAAATTCTAATGTTTTATTTTTTGATGAATTTCAGATTTGAAGTTGTTCCTTTATCTTCAATTGAAATAATATAAGCTCCTGTGCTTAGCCTTGAAACAGAGATCTTATTATCTGTAATCTGACCGCTCATCACTTTCTGTCCTGCCATATTGGTAATTGTAAACAGTGCTTTGGATGAAACCTGAGTTACATTTAATACATCACTTACCGGATTAGGATAGATTTGAATCGATGCTTTATCTTTTACTACATCATTAGTAGAAAGTTGCTGCTGGATCAGTACTGGATAATCCTCAACTTCACCATATTGCAGACTGCTGCATCCGCTGTTTGGCTGGACATCATAGCCTAATGCAACCCTCATGATAACATTTCCTCCTGTATAGGCATCTGCAGGTACCGAGAAGGTTCCGGAAACAGGAGTGATAATGTTAGGGGGACCAGTATAGATAACTTCAGAAGAAGAAAAGACTCCATCTCTGTTGAAATCAATCCATGCGGTTACTCCATCGTTATATTGGCTTGGACTCGTCCAAGCTTTGGTGATGCTGATTGAATTTCCTGAAGAGCCCAGCGCAAGAGTAATCAATTTCGAAGGATCAGAAGTATAATCAGTATAAGGAGTATTGCTGCTGCTGTTTGAAACAGGACTCATTCCTACCGGAGTTACGGTAACATTGGAGATATATTCATCAGCTGAATTTGTTCCCGTAATATTACACTTGGCAAATGAAAGAGTCGTGAAATTTGTTGAAGCCGAATAACTTCCTGTTGTTGCTCCGCAGACATTAGCGATCTGCACTTCATATTGAGTAGATTCAGTAAGTCCGGAAATGTTGTAAGCATTTGTTGATACAGGAACTGTAGTCCAGGTTGCTGTACCTGTTTTTCTGTACATTAAAGAATAGGTAGCTCCCTGAAGGGCTGTCCATTTTACAGTTGCGGAAGTTCTTGTAATTCCTGTTACTGTAATTCCTGTCGGAGCTGCTGTAGTACAGGCATCCGCAGATGCGGAAACAGTAGCATTTCCTATGGCGTAAAATACGTTATCAATAGCACTTACTCTTATTTTTACTGCAGAGTTGGTTGCCAGTGAAGTAAATGAATAGGGCTCAGCTCCGTCATTGGGAGTAGAAGGAGTGATTACCGTCCATGTGGCCCCATTATCTGTTGTATAATCTATTTTGACATTCTGTACATTATAAGGAGCGTTATTGGTATTTACCACATCCCATGTAATTGCTCCCGGTGTATTATTATAAACTGTAGTTGAAGTTAGCTTAAAAGGTCCTTCATTTCCTATGTCGACCTGCATCAAACCGCTTTGAGTTTGCTGTTGGTTAACATTCGGATTATTATCTCTCACGGTTACCTTAAAGTTCATGGTTCTGGGTACATTGGCTACGGTTTCCCAATCTGCGGTACTGGTAAGAGTACCGTTAATAACGTTTGATAATTTAGGGAAATAACGTGTTGGAGATGTTGTAGGCATTATTGATCTGAAATTAGCCCCGTTATTTCGGGTTGCGCTCACCGGTCCGAAGGCGGAAGCGGTCAGATCATACTGTTCCCAGGTATAGGTCATTGGATCATTTTGAGCATCTGTTGCAGAAGCCGTTAGGACAAAAGCCGTTCCTTTCGGAATTATTTTACTGGCCATTGGCTGTATTACAGGAGGCGTATTGGCGACCTGAGTAATGATACCACAGTCCTGAGAATTGGTATATACACCTACTTCTTCAATGTTCTTGGTATGAAAATAAGCATCAGAATGCATCTGAACATTATAGTTGGTGATTCCGGCATATCCCATGATGGTAGACCCTGAACCAGGTTCCATATGAGCACCGTGAAGGGCAATAGACATGGTGTGAGCCGCGCCAAACTGGTGTCCTATTTCATGGGCTACAAAATCTATATCATAGTTATCTCCGAACGGCTCATCCGGTGTGGCAGGAGAAGTAATTCCTGCTCCTTTTGAGGTAGCATCACTATTGTTAACAGGATTTCTGCATACGTTCCCTACGTCCCCGGCACTTCCGCCACCTCCTCTGTGGCCAAAGAAATGCCCTATATCATAAGCTGCGTTACCTACACCTGCCGTATTGGTAAGTGTTTGCTGAAGCTGAAGATTCCATGAGTTTGGTGCGCTATAGGTACCATTTGGATTGGTTATAACATTTGAATACGGATCAGTGGCAGGATTAGTAAATATAAGTTGTGGTAAATCCTGAACAATCATATGAATACCGAAGTCCTTCTCAAATACACCATTTACACGGTTCATCGTAGCGTTGATACGGGCGGCAGCCTGTGGAACACCACCTGCAAGTTGGGTGTATTCCCCGTTTACAGAGATCGCAATTCTGTAGGTTCTGTATTTTTGCTCATTATTTTTATGAAAACTTCCTAAGCCATTCAGTATGTTTTTTGACTGTAACAGCTTACTCATTTCCTTCTTTGAGCTTTCAGGCTCTGAAGTTCTACATTCAAACGGATCCTCATGTGATTTGTTGGATTTAAAAAAGACTCCATAGATATCTTTCTCCTTATTTACAGGCTCAATGAATTCAAACTTTCCGGTATTGGCATCAAAAAGCATAGACTGAAAGTCATTAGGAGCCGTACTGAATCTGATCTGTTTGTTAGGATTATCCAATCCGATACCAGCGTATGCGCCCAGTTCATAACGGTCTGCCATAGATTTTTCTACTACCGGCGAACTGTAAACAGAAAACCGTTCAACTCTGCCGTCTGTCGTAGGTAAGGAAACTACTACAGGATTTCCTCCTTTTCCTGCTTCCGGAGCATTTTTCAGTTGATCTCTCAATGAAGCAAGGTCAAACTTGTAGGCATATAGAACCTTAACTTCTTTTCTTATGGGAGTGACCTTTTCAGATACCGGCTCCCAACGTTGGGCCTGTAAACCCGTTAAGCCTAAGGCTAATGCACAGACAAAAATAATTCTCTTTTTCATATTGATTTGAATAAATGTATTGATGGATATAAATATAGTACTTTTATTATTGTTTTTTTAAATAAATTATACTAATTATTCCTAATTCTATATTTTATATTAAATTGTAAAGTTATTATTCGAGGATTGTTCCTTATTCCAGCAGTAAGAAAATCGATAAGTTGGGCATACAAAAAATGCTAATCTCCGTTGGAAGATTAGCACTATATTTAGTTCTGTCAAAAAAAGACTTTATAAAAATATCTATTCTTTATTATAAAAACTTCCTTTACTGCGCAGCGGGAAGATTGCTATTGCTTTTCTGTACCTTTTTATAGGTGAAAGTACACATCATAATACTGAACTCATACAGGATAAGCAGAGGGAATGCAGCCATAAGCATGCTTAAAACATCTGCGGGAGTGATGATGGCAGCTACTACCATGATCAGAACGATCGCATGACGGCGATATGTTTTCATAAATGTAGGGGTAAGAATCCCGATACTGGTAAGGAAATAGATCAGAATAGGAAAAAGGAAAATGACACCCATTCCCAGGACCACCTGCAAAAATAGAGTTGTATAGTCGCTTAAATCATAAAGTGGCACGATAATGTCTGAAATTTTAAAGATCACCCCGAAATTGACTGCAAATGGAAGAATTAAAAAGTAACCACATAAGACCCCTGTCATAAAAAGCATCCACACGGCATTGATAATATAAATGGAATTCTTTTTTTCTCTCGGATGTAAAGCAGGACTGATAAATCGCCACAGCTCCCATACGATGTAAGGAAATGCTGCCACCATTCCTCCAAAAATAGAAACAGCCATCATGACATTGAACTGCTGATACAGCCTTTGTACACGAACAGGAAAATCCTTTGGAAGGTGAATACTGTCTTCTCCTAAAATCATTCTCGAAAAGTGATTAACAAGCCTGAAAGTAGGAAAATCATTTCTTGTGGGACCAAAAAAGATATGGTCCATGATCCAGTTGATATTGAGGCCAACCGCAAAAGCAGCAATTATAATCGCAATAATCGAGCGGATAAGATGTCCTCTTAATTCACCAATATGCCCCAGAAAGGACATGTCTTTACCATCACTCACAGAATATATTTTTAAAGGCACAAATTTATGAAATATTTGATTAAAAGCCCGACCTTTAGAATTTAAAATTATTTCGGTCTGTATAAACTGAAGTCACATTCTCTTTCCTTAACGTCCATTTCTGTTAAGAGTTCTGCTGCAGTCCCGTTTATTATTCCGGACATGTATTTTCAGAAAGTTACTAATGAAGATATTAGTTGATTCCTTCGTCCAGCAGCTTATGAAGATCGATGATTCCGAAGTATTTTCCGTTTTCAGTCACTACAAGCTGTCCGATATTATTTTCTTTCAGGATCTTCATCGCCTGTTTGGCAAGCGCTTCTTTCTCAATGGTTCTCGGATGGGCAGACATAATATCTTTAGCAAGAACTTTGCTGATATCTTCTCCTTTCATCAGCATTCTTCTCAAATCTCCGTCTGTGATAACCCCAACGATCTGATCGTCATTGGTAACGACTGTGATTCCATGGCTTGAAGCACTGATAGAGATAATAACATCTCTTATGGAAGCGTCTTCTGTAACCTGAGGCTTTTGTGAAGAAAGGAACTGTTCCACTTTAGAGGTCAGGTTTTTTCCTAAACTTCCTCCCGGATGGAACTTGGCAAAATCATTCGCTTTAAAATCATTAAGCTCCATTAAAGCTACTGCCAAAGCATCTCCCAGCGCCATCTGGATGGTTGTAGAGCTCGTAGGTGCCAATTTGTTGGGACAAGCTTCCACATCTACATGAGTGTCCAGGATAATTTCGGAGAATTCAGCCAGTTTACTGGTCTTATTTCCTGTCATTCCGATCAGAGCGGAAGAATAATCTTTCAAATAAGGAACAAGGTTCGTGATCTCAGGAGAATTCCCGGAATTGGAGATGCACAGAACCACATCCTGCTTCTGGATCACTCCCAGATCTCCATGAATGGCTTCAGAGGCATGTAAAAACTGTGATGGTGTACCTGTAGAATTTAATGTCGCTACGATCTTGTTGCCAACATGGGCCGATTTTCCTATTCCTACTACGATCAGTTTCCCTTTTGCTGAATGGATGATCTCTACAGCCCGGGCAAATTGGTCATCAATTCTGTTTTTTAATTTTTCAAGTTCAGAAATTTCTATTTCTAAAGTACTTTTAGCAATTGATATAATGTTGGTTCTATCCATTTTATGAAGATAAGGCATACAAAAAAGTTCTTAAAAAACGTTATATTTTAAAAAGAATATTTAATATAAATTTTATTTTTTATAAATTCGTTCGCTTTTATTTTAAGCAGAATTTTTATAACTTTGGGTTAGATGCAAATTTAGCAATAGAAAATTAGATGAGCGCAAAAAAAGCCAATTTATCAGGCGAATTGAAAAAGTATTTTGGATTTTCTACATTCAAGGGACAGCAGGAACAGATCATAGACAACCTATTAAACGGGAAGGATATATTTGTATTGATGCCTACCGGAGGTGGAAAATCATTATGTTATCAGCTTCCGGCACTTATTTCGGAAGGTACGGCTATAGTCGTTTCGCCCTTAATAGCGTTGATGAAGAATCAGGTAGATGCGGTGAATGGCCTTTCATCTGATGATGGGGTAGCACATGTACTGAATTCATCATTGAATAAGACGCAGACCAAACAGGTCTTTGACGACATTAAAAGCGGCAAGACCAAGCTTCTGTATGTAGCTCCTGAATCATTGATCAAAGATGATTATCTGGACTTTTTGAAAGAAGTAAAGATTTCTTTCTTTGCTATTGATGAAGCACACTGTATTTCTGAATGGGGACATGATTTCAGACCGGAATACAGAAATCTGAAACAGATCATAGATAAGATCGCTGACGTACCGGTAATCGCTTTAACGGCAACTGCAACGCCTAAAGTTCAGGATGATATCCAGAAAACTTTGGGAATGACGAATGCCATGGTATTCAAAGAGAGTTTCAACCGTCCCAATCTATATTATGAAGTATGTCCGAAGATCAATGTAGACAAGGAAATCGTTAAATTTATCAATCAGCATAAAGGAAAATCAGGGATCGTATATTGCCTGAGCCGGAGAAAAGTTGAAGAATTTGCCCAGCTTTTGCAGGTCAACGGAATCAATGCGCTTCCTTACCATGCCGGTCTTGATCAGAAAGTAAGAGTGGCCAATCAGGACAAGTTTCTGATGGAGGAAGTGGATGTGATCGTTGCTACAATTGCCTTTGGGATGGGAATTGATAAGCCGGACGTCCGGTTTGTGATCCATTATGATTTTCCAAAATCGCTGGAAAGTTACTACCAGGAGACGGGAAGGGCAGGAAGAGATGGCGGAGAAGGCCATTGCCTCGCATTCTACGATCCTAAAGATATTGAGAAATTAGAGAAATTTCTGGCACAAAAACCCGTTTCTGAAAGAGAGATAGGCTTACAGCTTTTAAATGAAGTCGTAGGCTATGCTGAAACTTCAATGAGCAGAAGGCAGTATATCTTATATTATTTTGGAGAAAATTTTGATCCGGTGAACGGAGACGGGGCGAAGATGTGTGATAATTCATCCAATCCTCCGAAGTTAAAAGACGCGACGACCGACTTAAAAAAGGCTCTGGAACTGATCAATGATACAGGAGAAAAATTCAAGGCTAAGGACCTGATCTCTGTCATTGTAGGAAAAGAAACTGCGGTAACGAAATCTTATAAGCTTGAGCAAAGCGCTCATTTCGGATTTGGGAAGGAAGAAAAAGATAATTACTGGAAAACGATCCTGAGACAGGCAACCGTTCAGAATTTTTTACAGAAAGATATTGAAACGTATGGCGTTTTGAAGATTACGGAGAAGGGTAAAAGTGTTCTGAGTGGTGAATCTCAAGATTTGTTTTTAATAGCAGAAGACAGAGAATTTGATCTTACGCAGGCCAAAGCAGACAGTGATCAGGTACAGCAGCAGGCTGGCGGCGGTCTGGACCAGAATTTATTTAACCTTTTAAAAGAGCTAAGAAAAAAAGTAGCCAAAAAGCATGGAATCCCGCCATATACAGTGTTTATGGATCCCAGTCTGGAAGATATGACGGTTCAGTATCCGATCACTGTGGATGAGATCACTAAAATTTATGGAGTAGGGGAAGGAAAAGCTAAAAAATATGGGAAGGAATTTGCTGACTACATCAAAACATACGTTGAGGATAACAATATAGAACGTACTCAGGATATGGTATTGAAGCAGGTGGCGAACAAATCGAGCCACAAGGTTTTCATTATCCAGAGCACTGATAAAAAGATTGACCTTGAAGATATAGCCAGAGCTAAAAACCTTTCTATGGATGAACTTTTGAAAGAAATGGAAAGGATTGTTTACCAGGGAACAAAGCTCAATATCGATTATTATATTGAAGACAATTTTGATGAAGATATTGTAGACGGCTTTATGGAATTCATGAACGAATCTGAAAGTGACAGTATGAAGGTATTGCTGGATGAATTTGGTGATGAATTGTCCGATGAAGAGGTAAGAATGTTGAGAATCAAATTTATCAGCGACGTGGCGAACTAAAAAATATATTAAAAATAAATAAAGAAGGGGCCTTTTTATAAGGCTCTTTTTTATGAATTATATACTTGTCCGTTACCAGTTTATCGAAGATAAAATCATTACGTTTTAAAACTTTAAGCTGACAAACTTCCTTACGCCTTTGTGCTTCCAACAGGAAAGTTCCATTTTAAAGGAGAAATAGCTTTATGAATAAGGTTTGAAAACCTTCATTTTTTGCTCTCAATGACAAAGGAATATTTGATTCGTAATAAAACTTTTTAGTAACTTTAACTGATGAAAAAAATATCTGTCATATTTATTCTGCCGGACCTGGAAACCGGAGGAGCAGAAAGAATTGTTACTACTATTGCGAACCATCTTTCCCGAGATCGGTTTGAGCCTAAGATTTTGCTGTTACGTAAACAGGGCGGATATCTCGATTTTCTGAAAAAAGACGTAGAAATTATTGACATCAATACCGAAAGGATCAGGCACTCACTGAAACCTATTTTAGGGGAAATCTACAGAAGAAAACCCGATATTGTATTTTCCGGATTTGGTGAGGTCAATGCTTACTTATCATTATTTATAAAGCTTTTTCCAAGGACGAAATTCATTGCCAGAGAAACCAATGTGGTTACTCAGCATGTTACCAGAAGGGAGATCAAGTTCTTTTATAATTTTTATAACAACTATCAGCGGATTATTGCGCAGAGTGATGATATGATGAAAGATCTGGTCGATAATTTTAATATCAAGAAAAAGAAAATTGTCAAGATCAACAATCCTGTCGATTTCGATTTTATTGATGATAAACTGGCGGTTTCTATCAGGCCGGAATGCTTCAAGTACAACTATAAAAATGTGGTGGCTATTGGTAACTTATCTGCCAGAAAAGGATTTGATAACCTGCTGAAAGTTTTTTCAAGGCTTAAAAATGAAAATATCCTGCTTCACATTCTGGGAGACGGAAAGGACAAAGAGGTGCTGCTTCAGATGAAGGGGTTTTTAGGGTTGAAAAATGTTATCTTCCATGGCAGACAGGAAAATCCCTATCAGTTTCTGAAATATGCTGACCTGTTCATTCTTTCTTCAAGGTATGAAGGTTTTCCCAATGTGCTTTTAGAGGCCGGAGCTTGTGGAACTTATTCTTTGGCCAATAACTGTCCCGGAGGAATTAATGAGATCATTCAGCAGGATGTGAATGGTGAAATCTCCAATATTGAAAATTATGAGGATTTTTCACAAAAGATCATGCATGTTCTTCAGGCAAATTATGATAGGGAAGCTATCAGAAATTCCATCAGATCCAGATTTTCAAAAAATATTATTTTGGATAAATATGAGAAAGTGCTGTTGGACCTTACAAAATAATATGAATAAGTTTGAAGAACTGAAACGGAACGGCTATATCAAAAAGATGAACGCTAATGTTACTGCCATAGCTACAGGCTGGATTGAAGGAATTTCAGTATTCAGAACGATTACTTAATGATAAGACATGATATGGGAGAATCTTTCTTTTTCGGGGATTGTTGTTGCACTTATGTGTATTGCCCTGCTGCTTTCCAAAAAGAAAAATGTTTCTTCTGATTATTACCTGATTATTTGGCTGTTGGTTTGTGCCGCAAACCTGGTGTACTATTTATTTCCATTTTTACTCCCTGAAAAATTTCAGTCTTTTGGCTTTGCACTTCCTGTGCTTAGTATGGGAATGCTTTATCTGTATGTAATTTCGATTACTTTTAATATAGAGTTTCGTTCAGGCTATTTGATCAGGCATTCTTTGTTCTATATTTTTTACAGTTTACTTTTTATTGGTATTTCAGCCTTTTATAGTCAGATAGGATTTAAAAACAGCATTCCTTATTGTATTGAAGAAAATCGGAATGGTGTTTTGGATCTGATGACATTTCCAATGGCAGTGGTGCCGGTCGTTTATATTGTTTTATGCTTTCTGGCTTTAAGGAAATATCAGAAAATGCTTCCTGAATACTATTCGGCGCTCGAAAAAATTAATCTTAACTGGCTGAAGTATATTATACTTTCCCTGATTATACTTTTTACCGGTGTTTTCTTTATGATTGCCTTAGGAACGAGAACTGATGTGATTCCTGCGGGTGAAATATTTCAAATTGTCGCAGCTGTACAGAGCGGATATGTATGGTGTATAGTGTTCTTTAGTTTACGGCAGAGTATTGTTTTTAATCAACCTGTATTCCTCAATAGTTCAACGGTAAATGAAAATACGGAAAAAGAAATTGCTCAAAATGACAGCAGGTTACAGGAAATGTCTCATCAGCTATTGGAATTCATGGAAACCAACCGGCCTTATTTGAATGAAGACCTGAGTCTGCAGAAATTATCTTTACTAATGGATAGGTCTACACACCATCTTTCACAGGCTATTAATCAGGGGCTTAATACGAACTTTTACAGATTTGTAAACACTTACAGAGTAGAGGAGGTAAAGAAAAAACTGAAAAATCCCGAATTTGATAAATTATCCATTTTAGGAATTGCATTTGAGTCAGGCTTTAACTCCAAATCAACTTTCAACAAGATTTTTAAGGAAGAAACCGGAATGACTCCCTCTGAATATAAAAGGTCCGGATCCGCTGAAAAAAAGTCCTAACCGATCATTTAGGACGATCGGACCATTCTTTTATGGGATTTTTGCCATCAAAAAAGTATGGATATGCCTCTTCATTTAAGTAACATTATTGTGCATGTCATCAGTGGAACCCTTGCACTTATTGTCGGATTTCTGATCCTGTTAAAAACAAAAGGAACATCTCTGCACAGAAAATTAGGGTACTTTTTTATATATTGTATGACCATTGTTGTCGTGACAGGCGCTTTCGGAGTGATTGTATTTAAGAGGAACCTGTTCCTTCTCCTGATTACGGTTCTGGCGGCTTACAATACCTATTCCGGCTTCAGAATTTTAAAGGAAAAGTCAAACCGTTTTTACATGAAAGATCTGTTAGCTATGCTGGCAGCCTTGACAATAGCATTGGTATTTATATATTATCTTAAATTCATTGGCTTTTATTGGAATCCGGTGGTTATTTATTCAGGAGTAGGATATTTGCTCATAGTAGTTTCCTATGATGTTTTTCGTTATGTTATTCCGGTATCCCGGTATGGTAATTTGTGGCGCTATGAGCATTCCAGTAAAATGATAAGTGCGATGGGAGCGCTTCTGTCTGCTTTTATAGGCACTATTTTGCCGGATTTTAAACCTTACAGTCAGATTCTTCCCTCTCTGTTTATGACGCTGGTCATGATCTTTTTTAATATTAAAATTTATCTCCGGATAAAGAAAGTAATGTCATAAAATCATCATCATTTCATAGATCAGAATCAGATGTTTTTTATTATTTTTAACCTGAGTTCGGGATAAGAAACAAAGGTTTAAGTCAGGAAGCTGGAAGAGGGAAGCTGGAAGTTAATATTGGACAAATAATTTCTGATAGTTATCATAAAACTTGATGAAGTACTTCTTAAAACAAGAATGAAATTGATCTTCAGCTGTTTTCAAACCTCAATAACTTCCTTCTTCCAGCCTCCAGCTTCCAAATCTTATTTTCAAACAAAGTGCCTTATCCCGAATTCAGGTTATTTTTATATAATAAGATTAAGTTAATATGAATATGATTGACAGAATAGGATGTACCTGCAATACCCCCCCTTTTTATTATCAGGGTTTTACAAAAACAAGGTTGGGAATAGATATGACTAATGGCAGATATGGAGAAGTCAGCATAGAAGAATGTACAGGATGCGGACAAAAATGGTTACATTATTTCGTAGAATATGAATCATTCTCTAAATCAGGAAGATGGTATAGAGGGATTGTTTCAGAAGAAGATCTTCTGGAAATCACTCCGGAAAATGCCATTCAGTATATTGAGCGTCTCGATTGGTATATCTTTGGAGGTTCTTATTTCGAAAGTTCCGGAACTATAGGAAGCGGGCAGGCAAGAGTAGATTTATAGCAGCTTTCGTGTATTTAAAATTTTTTGATTTTAAAATTGATAAAACTCACTTTGGTGCTTGGTAATTTATATGTAAATTTGTGAGAATTAAGATAGATAATAATAAACAAATTCATACAATAACATGAGTCAATTCGATGTTACCGTAATAGGTTCCGGTCCTGGTGGTTATGTAGCTGCGATCCGTGCAGCACAGTTAGGTTTCAAAACAGCAATTATTGAAAAATATTCAACTTTAGGCGGAACTTGTCTTAACGTTGGATGTATTCCGTCAAAAGCGCTTCTTGACAGCTCTGAGCATTTCGAAAATGCAAAACACAATTTTGCAGGTCATGGAATTATCATCAATGAACCGCAAGCTGATATTGCCAGAATGATCGAACGTAAAAACGAAGTTGTAGATCAGACCACTAAAGGGATCAACTTTTTGATGGACAAAAACAAAATCACTGTTTTTGAAGGATTGGGAAGCTTTGAATCTGCTACCCAGATCAAGATCACTAAAAATGACGGTTCTTCTGAAACTATAGAATCCAAATATACAATCATTGCAACAGGTTCTAAGCCATCTACTTTGCCTTTCATCTCTTTAGATAAAGAAAGAGTGATCACTTCTACAGAAGCTTTAAACCTTAAAGAAATTCCTAAGCATCTGGTTGTAATCGGAGGAGGAGTTATCGGTCTTGAATTAGGTTCTGTATACTTAAGATTAGGAGCTCAGGTAACTGTAGTTGAATTTATGGATAAGATCATCCCTGGAATGGATGGCGCCTTAAGTAAAGAATTGACTAAGGTTCTTAAAAAACAAGGAATGAAATTTATGCTTTCAACAGCGGTTTCTGCTGTAGAAAGGAACGGAGATACTGTAAAGATCACCGCTAAAGATAAAAAAGGAGAAGAGGTAGTAGTAGAAGGAGATTACTGTTTGGTTTCTGTAGGAAGAAGACCTTATACAGACGGTCTTGCTCTTGAAAAAGCAGGAGTGGAACTTGATGAACGAGGAAGAGTAAAAGTAAACGACCATCTTCAGACCAATGTTGCCAATATCTATGCGATCGGAGACGTGATCAAAGGGGCGATGCTTGCTCACAAGGCTGAAGAGGAAGGCGTTTTCGTTGCTGAAACATTGGCAGGGCAAAAACCGCATATCAACTATAACTTAATTCCTGGTGTTGTTTATACATGGCCTGAAGTGGCCGGAGTAGGTAAAACTGAAGAGCAGCTGAAAGAAGAAGGAGTCGCTTATAAAGTAGGTTCTTTCCCAATGAGAGCATTAGGGAGAAGCCGTGCAAGTGGCGATACTGACGGTCTTGTTAAGATCATTGCAGACGAAAAGACTGATGAGGTTTTAGGAATGCACATCGTAGGAGCCAGAGCTGCTGACCTTATTGCAGAAGGAGTGATTGCCATGGAATTCCGTGCAAGTGCTGAAGATATTGCAAGAAGTTCTCACGCTCACCCAACCTATGCGGAAGCGATCAAAGAAGCTGCATTGGATGCTACGGCGAAGAGACCTATTCATATGTAATATCTGATTGAAGATATACTTATTAATACAATAAAGAGAGACCACACAAAACGGTCTCTCTTTTTCTTTGCCTGTATACAGATTATAAAAAAACGCTTTTTTTATGTTTTTCGCATTATACTACATTATTAATTAATATAATAAACCTATTGTTCTTTAAAGTGATTTTTATTTTTTCTATTTAATGTTTTTTCTGATATTTTTTTAACTTTTATGCTTGATTTAATGTATTGGTTTGTAGTGTTTTATGTTAAAAAAGTATAATGTATTGTAAGAAAAGTATTAGACTAACGAAATAATTTGCACGTAAATTTGATATTAATCAATATTTGTTTAGGCCGCATATATATTGTAAGTATTTCTATAGGCCTAACAGAAATTTTAATGTCCGCTGTTTATATAATGGAAGCAATAAATTACTCAGACAAATTCAATAGCAGTGATTCAGATTGTATAGAGATTTTTGATTATGATAATTATAAAAAAATTTCTAAGCAGCACAGCGTTCTGAATAAACATGCCATCACTTTTCTGGTAAAGGGTTCGAAAAAGGTTTTTTTTAGTAATTCAACGATTTCTATCAACAATTCCGGATCCATCATGATGAAACTAGGGAATTGCCTGATGACAGAGAAGCTGTCGGATATAAATAAGCACAAAAGTGTCGTTATGTTTTTTTCCAATGATCTGTTGTTGGGATTTATCAGAAAACACAAGTTGGAAATAAATGAGCCTGCGAAATTTGATGCTGCTTTTTCATTCCGTGATGATGTGTTTATTAAACATTTTATGAACAGCTTAAGAGATATTTCAAATCTTCCTGAAACAATACGGCAGAAAATGCTTGAGCTGAAATTTGAAGAGATTATGCATTACATTATAGGATTGTATGGTACAGGTTTCCTTTCATTATTGATCTGCAACACAAGCAATGCCTCCCGGAAGTTTATTCAGACCGTTGAAAACAATAAGCTCAATAAATTGACACTGAATGAGCTCGCTTTTTTATGCGGAATGAGTGTCTCTACTTTCAAAAGAGAATTTGAAAAGCACTATTCAGAACCACCCATTAAATGGTTTCTGAATAAAAGACTGGAACATGCCTACTTTTTGTTGAACCAGGAAAGAAAGAATGCATCAGAAATTTATTTTGATGTAGGATATGAAAACCTATCCAGTTTCATCCAGGCGTATAAAGCCAGATATGGAGTCACCCCAAAACAGAATCAGAAAAGAATGAGCTTTTAGATGTATTTTTTGAACATCGTTCTACACTTTTAATGCACTCTTCCATTCTATATTTGTGTTAATATTAATTCAAAGTATGATGAATATTTGTGAATCACATCAGAATTCATGTTTGAATAATCAGAACCAATAGTGTTGGGTTTTTATTTCCGGATGTAATCTTATTTTATATCTGTTTTGTAATCACTCTCTTTTAAGAACCAAAGACTTTGATAACCATGGATGATCAGGAGTATAGTAAAAGGAAAACCTGTTTACATAATACGGTTGATATGAATAGGTCTTGAATGTAATATTTCAAAACATTGTCATCAGGATCAGTATATCTGTATTGAAATTTAATTTTAAAAGGAAAATAAAGATTTTAAATTAAGCATAATATCATCAGAATGATGAATCTGTCTTGATTTAACGGGTAATATTATTTAACGAAATCTAAAAAAACACATTCAATATAGCGTTAAATAAGAATTACTTGGATACTTTTTTTGCTCGATAACAAAAAATGAATTAGATCAGGTAGGGATTTGTAAATAAAATATCCTGCAGATATAAATGGAAATATAAAGTAGGTTCTATCCAAAAACATCAGGGGTAGCCCATTTCAAAAACTTGCTGTAAATGCGGCTACGTCTGGTATTTCTAAAGCAGATATAAAAAATATCTGTGAAGCGAAAAATACATTATAACATTATAGAGTAATATGAATAAAATTTTTATCCCGATCAGCACTTTGATCATCTCATTGGTCAGTGCTCAGAAGACCAATGAAGTATTATTGAGAGAATTTGAAAGCCAGAGACAGGCAAACCACAAAAGATATGAAGCTTATGCAGGAAAACAAAAGGCGATTGATAAAAGCTCCGAACCCTTACAAAATATTTTATCGGGTTTTATGAGAGAAAGAAGTAGCCTGGCAGGTTTTACACCATCCGGGATGCCGCTTTTTTACAGTTCCCATGATTCCAGACAACCTAAAAATTCCAATGCAGATTATCTGCAGAACGGGCAGATAAATGGATTATCGGGCTCATTCAACGGAGAAAATATAAAATATACTATTTTTGATGGAGGCAGAGTGCTGGAAACACATCAGCTGTTCGATAACCTGCCTAACCGGATTATCAATAAGGAAAATGCGGACAGTGTGGCCTATCATTTTCATTCAACAGCTGTTGCCGGCTTTATAGGAGCCAAACCCTACAATTTCAGCGGATCGTGGAGTACTAATACAGGGGTTGTTGTAGCTCAGTTTAATAACCTTAACCTTCAGGGGGTCGCTAAAAATTCTACAATGGATTCCTATTCATTTAATGAGACTACATTACCCGGAAATTCTACCCCAAATACCCTTTTTCAAAAAATAGTGGCGTCGCAGCCTAAAATCTCCAATCATTCTTATGGAATTACTATGGGCTGGGAGCAGAATCCCCAAAATGGAGCATGGTACTGGAAAGGGGATTTTATAAGCCCAGGGACATCAAGAACTTTAGAGGGTACTTATCTGGATAACGATCGAGACTATGATAAGATCGTGTATACTAACCCTTCTTATATCATTGTTAAGTCTTCCGGAAATTCTTTTGGTGATGAACCAGGGGCAAATGATTATAAATTGTATCCTAATCCTAATTTCGATGAAAACTTGCCGGTAGGAGCTGCAAACTCTCCATGGTTATTTTTCGCAGCCACAGATATCCTTCCTCCAAAAAACTGTTCTAATGGTTATGACTGCATAGGTACCGGATCTTTAGCGAAAAATATTATTGTTGTAGGATCAAACGATATCATTACTGCCAATGATGGAAGATATGTGGTGGCGGCAGATGTGGTACATTCCAGCTATAGCAGCGCCGGGCCAAGAGATGATGGAGGCATTAAGCCGGATATTACTGCCACAGGAACTGATGTTGTATCGGCAAGTGTAAGAAATGGCAATCAACAATCGTATGAATACGGAAGCGGAACGTCTTATTCTGCCCCTATTGTTACCGGAATTATAGGGCTGTGGACACAGATCAGCAAGCAGCTTTTTAATGGAGCGGAATTCAATGCCGCTTCTGCGAAAACGCTCATGATTCATTCCGCTCTTGAAGCAGGTAACATCGGACCTGATCCATGGTACGGATGGGGATTAATTGATGCGAAAAAAGGAGCTGAGCTGCTTGTAGGCAAATCTAATAATACCGTTATATTTAATGATGAGACACTGACTAATGGAACTCCTTATACAAAAACGGTAACAGCATCAGGAAGTGAGCCTTTAAAAGTTACGATCTCATGGATCGATCCTGCCTATACAAATATGCCAGCTACAGATTCAGAGGCTTATAATAACAGAAGTTCCAAATTGATCAATGACCTGGATTTGAGAATTATAGATAATGAAGACAATACTGTTTATATGCCATGGAAACTTAATGCCGGTAGCCCGCTTACCCCGGCTACAAAAGGTGATAATACAGTAGATAATGTTGAACAGGTAGTCATTAATACTCCTGCAGCCGGCAGAACTTATAGAATTGAAGTCAGCAACAAAGGAACTTTGGTGAACGATACCGGAGCCCCTGCTCCTCAGAAATATTCAATTTTAATAACCGGTTATAATGATTTTCTGGGAACGAAGGAAGCAAAAAGCTTAAATAGTAATTTAGCCGTTGTTCCGGCAATCACTAAAGACTTTGTAAAAATAGTAAAAGCGCCTGCTAAATCCGTATTTAATGTGTATGACTTTACGGGGAAGAAGCTGCAAAGCGGAACTATTAATAATGATCAGGAGCAGGTAGACCTGTCTGCTTATACTAAAGGAATATACATCATTGAAGTAAAAACAGGTAAAGAGGTTGTTTCTAAAAAAGTTATTAAAGAATAAAGAATAAAGTAAGCTAAGTTCCTGTTAGTACCAGAGGTTCTAAAATCTATGAAAAATAAAAATGAAATAAGAATCCTGAATGATCAATCTGTTTCTGTCAATTTAGGAACAGGGAACAGGAAATCATTCTCGATTATACAACCAGTCAGTGGGTAGCATTAAGTAGGAGCTATAATTCTGGGAACAAAAGTAATTGGGATCAGGCGAATCTTGCTATACACGAAGCATAAACTTCTGATAGGCTTAATGGGAACTGAACTTACAATATTTTTTACAGAGACCGGCTCATTTCGAGCCGGTCTCTTTATGGTAAATAGATGGCTTTTCTCCAATACAACTGAATTCAGTTGTAAAGCAGTCTCTGCTTTTCATCACATCATTTTCATCCTGTCATAAAATTTTGAGCCATTGGGTGCAATATTGATCTGTATTCCGAAAGTTATCCCTTTAAAATATTTTTCTCTCTGGATTGGAAAAGCATATCCGGTATTGAGAAAGATAGTATTGAATAATGAAATACCGATTCTCGGCTCCAGCGAATATTGATTTCCAGATATACCAAACAGCGCTCCATTATGAATAAAATTAATATTGGCCTCCGGAATAAATTTATCCTTCTGGTTGATTCTCGCATAAAGAACAGAGGGACCAAGAATTACAGATTTATCATTCGTTTCTCCCAATCTGAATTCCAGACCAACCTGCAGAACGTTTCTTCCAGTATAGCGGTAAGCAACATTAATTGCTGTTTTATCTAATAGTTGTGCATTGGAAACCAGATTTAAAAGAAAAAATACAAGAATAAAATACTTTTTCATAGGTAAAATACTTTATTCAAATGTACTGGTTTAATGGCTTATTGAAAAATAAAATAATTCTTAAAGACATTGAACAATTTAAAATCTTCAAATTTCCGTACCTTTGTAAGCTAATTTTATCATCAATGCAACTCGGAAAAACTCAGACTTTACAAATTTCAGAAAAAATCAATTCAGGATGGATCCTCGTAGACGAATCCGGTGAGAAAGCTTTTCTGCCTAAAATTTTCATTCAGGAAGAAAAAGAAACAGGCGAAGAGATTGAGGTTTTTGTGTATCAGGATGACGATAAATTGAAGGCAACCACTGAAATTCCGTTGGCAGAAGTAGGTGAATTTGCCGTAATGAGCTGTGTACAAAGCCTTCCAAGCGGGGCTTTTATGGATTGGGGGATTATTAAAGACTTATTTATTCCTTATAAGCAGCAGAAAACTAAAATTGTAGAAGGTAAAAGATACCTGGTCTATATCTATGTAGATGAGGACATGGAGCTGATCACGGGAACTACAAAGTTCAAGAGAAATCCGCAATATCAGGATCTTCCGCTCAAGAAAGGTGATAAAGTAGACCTGATCATGATGAATGAAAGCGAACTGGGCTGGAACGTGGTGATCAATAAGCAGTATATTGGTTTGATATACACTTCTGATGTTTTCAAAAAACTCTATCCGTTATCAGAAGAAAAAGGATATATCAAAACGATCCGGGAAGACGGTAAAATAGATGTCTCTTTACAACCGGAAGGTTTTGAAAATATAGATGAATTCAAACAAAAAATATTAGATAAGCTGGAAGAGAATTACGGACTTCTGTATGTATCGGATAAGTCTTCTCCCGAGGAGATCAAAGATGAGCTTCAAATGAGCAAGAAAAACTTCAAGAAGGCGATCGGAGGACTTTATAAAGATAAGATCATCGACATTTTTGAAGATAAGATCAAATTATTATAAAAAAGAGGTACTGTTTTATAAAAAGTACTTTTGTAAATATTTAAAAATTTATTCACTAAACGATTTTGTGTAGCTTCAGTTAATACTGGAGCTACTTTTTTATATTCCCGGATCAAAAACAACATCATTTTTTCACAGGGCTAAACCAGGCTTTTGCTTTAGTTTAAGCAGTTACTTTTAATTGTAATGATTCAAAAAATTATCTCAAAACATGATGCATATCATAATATTTCTGTTTAATATTTTTGTTTAACAATTTTGTCAAAAATATTTTTTGCTATAAATTTGCACAAATTTGTTTAACAAAAATGTCAAATCAAGCAAAAAAAGACCAAACACAGGAATTGATCAAGGAAACAGCGAAGAATTTGTTCTTTGTGAAAGGAAAATTTGATGCTACTACGCAGGAGATCGCAGATGAAGCAGGAGTGAACAGAACGCTTATTAATTACTATTTCCGTTCAAGAGATAAGCTCATCCAGATCATCTTCGATGAAGCTCAAAGGGTAGAGCAGGAAAAATCAAAGATCATTCAGAACTCTGATCTCCCTTTCAAGGAGAAGATCAGTAAATTCATAGAAAGCAGCCTTTCTACAAGCCTTCAGTATCCTTACCTGGAAACTTATATTGTCTCACAGATCAATAAAGGAACCTGCCAGCAGAGGGAAATTGAAGAAGACGTTCTTAAAGATCTCTACAAAGATATCGAAAAAGAAATGCAATTGGGAAATATTGAAAAAATGGCTCCGGTTCAGTTTATTCTGAACATGGTTTCACTGCTGGTTTTTCCGAGTGCCATCAGACCTTTGTTTATGGAGAATCTGCTGATCAGCGATGAAGAATATGATAAGATTATTTCGGAAAGAAAGGAGATCATTATCAATATGTTATTTAAAAATTAAAAAAAACTAAAGTATTTCTTAGAGTGATTCGTCAGTTAGAAATAAATAATGACTAAAGCTAAATAAAAAAATAAACGAAGTATAAAATTATGAAAAGAAAACGTATAACTGCTAAAAAGCTAAAAATTGGGATAGCTGCAGCATTTATGATTTTCGGCTTTTCATCAGTGTCTGCCCAGCAGCAGGTTTCTCTGCAGGAAGCGATCAAACAGGCACTTCAGAATAAAGCAGAAGCCAAGAAGGCTGCTTTACAGGTAAAAAAAGCCGAATATAAGATTGATGAAGCAAGAGCCGGTGCCCTTCCTCAGATCAGTGCTACTGCCGGACTTACATACAATCCAGTTATTCAGGAATCTTTATTGGAATTTGGAGGCGAAAGAATCAAAGCCCAGCTAGGACAACCTTGGAGTTCAAGTGCCGTTGTTCAGCTTCAGCAGGCTCTGTTTGACCAAAGAGTTTTTACAGGACTTAAAGCCGCAAAATCTACCAGAGAATTTTACATACTGAATGCTGAATTGACGAATGAACAGATCATTGAAAATGTAGCAACAGCTTATTATCAGGTGTTTGTACAGGAGGAAAACCTTAAAACAGTAACGGCCAGCTATGCCAATACTGAAAAAGTAAGGAATGTGATTAAAAGCCTGGTGGATAATGGTCTTGCAAAATCAATAGATTTGGATCGTACCAATGTACAGCTTACTAATATCGGTTCAAACAAGCAGCAGCTAATCAACTCTGTTGAGCTTTCAAAAAATGCATTGAAGTTTTATATGGGAGTTCCTATCGCGACAGATATCGAGCTTGAAGAAAAAACGATTGAGCCAAAACCGGAATTGATAGCAAGTAATGTAAATCTTGATAACCGTACAGAGATCAGAGTTCTGAATAAAAACAGAGAACTTCTTCAGTTTAACAAAAAAGCTACGGAAGCCTATCTTTATCCTACCGTTAACCTTACGGCAAGCTACGGTTGGGCAGGTATGGGGAAAAAATTTCCTTTAACCAACGGACTTAATAATGGTGTACTCTGGAGTGACTATTCAGCCATTGGATTGAATGTGAATATTCCTATTTTCACAGGTGGAGCTACAAAAGCTAGAATTCAGCAGGCAGAAATTGATATTCAGGATATAGATCAGGATATTCAAAAGACACAGCTGAGTCTGGATCTGGATTATAAAAACGCAATTACCAATATGGAAAATGCAATTATCAATATCCAGAGTATGAAAGATAATGTTGACCTTGCGGAAAGAGTTCAGAAAAATACCCAGTCAAACTATCAGTATGGATTAGCAACGCTTACGGAAGTGCTGGATTCTGAAAATGCTTTAACACAGGCAAAACAGAATTATTCTAATGCATTGTTGGATTACAAACAGGCAGAGATCAAGCTGATAAAAGCGAAGGGCGAACTAAACACACTACAAAACTTATAATAAACTAAAATGAAAAAAACTTTAATATATATCATCGTAGCTGCTATACTCGTAGGTTTAGCCGCTTACAAGATTGCCGGTAACAAAGAAAAACAGACTCAGGAAGTAAAGGAGGTTGCCAAGCAGGTAGATAAGATCAACGTAAATATTGTAACCGTTACAAGAGAAAATATTGATACCGATTACCTGGCCAACGGAACTTTCATTCCTAAGCAGGAGATGAATCAGTCTGCTGAAATCTCAGGACGTATTGTAAATGTTTTGGTAAAAGAAGGTTCAAGAGTTGGGGCAGGGCAGATTTTGGCAACCATCAAAAGAGACGCTATCGAAGTTGACGTTACGCAGGCTCAGAATAACTTACAGAATGCTATCATTGATAACCAACGTTACGAAAACGCATACAAAACAGGAGGAGTTACCAAGCAACAATTGGACAATTCAAGACTTCAGCTTAAAAATGCTCAGGCAGCTGTTAAAGCTCAGGGCGTTAAAGTAAATGATACAAGCATCCGTGCAGGGATCAGCGGAACGATCAACAAAAAGATGGTTGAGCCGGGAACAGTGGTTTCTCCGGGAACGGCACTTTTTGAAATCGTCAATATCAACAGCCTGAAGCTTTCAGTATTAGTAGATGAAAGCCAGATCGGAAAAATTCAGTTAGGTCAGGAAGTTCCTATTAAAGTGAATGTTTTACCGGAAGACTCTTTCGTAGGTAGAATTACATTTATTGCTCCTAAGAGTGATGCCTCTTTGAATTTCCCTGTTGAGATAGAAGTTCAGAACAGAGGAAACTTAAAAGCAGGGATGTACGCCACTGCTAAATTCAGTACAAATAATGGTGCGGAAACTCAGAATATGCTGACAGTTCCTGCGGAAGCGTTTGTAAACGGGGTAAGTTCAGGACAATTATTTGTTGTTCAGAACGGTGTTGCCAAATTGATCAAAGTAACCATTGGAAAAGTTTACGGAGATAAAGTTCAGGTATTAAGCGGATTGAATGGAGGAGAGCAGGTAGTAACCAGCGGACAGATCAATCTGGACAACGGATCTAAAGTGAACATTATAAAGTAGAAGATTTATGAAGTTAGCAGAAATATCGATTAAAAGACCATCGCTGGTAATTGTATTATTTACAATTCTGACGTTGGGAGGTATCCTGAGTTATACGCTCATGGGATACGAATTGATTCCGAAGTTTGAAACCAATATGGTAACTATTTCTACGGTATATCCGGGAGCTTCACCGGCAGAGGTGGAAACTTCCGTGACCCGGAAGATCGAGGATGCCGTAGGTTCTTTGGAAAACGTAAAAAAAGTAGAATCTTCTTCATACGAAAGCTTATCGGTAATCATGGTTCAGCTGAACGACGGAGCCGATGTGGACTATGCTTTGAATGATGCTCAGAGAAAGGTAAACGCTATCCTGGCAGACCTTCCGGATGATGTAAAGGCACCGTCACTGAATAAATTCTCTTTGGATGATTTGCCCATTATCACGATGAGTATTTCGTCTGATAAGCTGAACAGTAAGGACCTTTATGACTTATTGGATAAAAAGATCGAGCCTATTTTCTCCCGTGTAAACGGTGTGGCACAGGTTGATCTTGTAGGTGGACAGGAAAGAGAGATCCAGGTGAATCTGGATGAGAAAAAGCTGCAGGGGTACGGACTTTCAATAGGTGATGTACAACAGGCAATTCTTTCCTCGAATCTTGACTTCCCTACTGGTAGCCTGAAGACCAGAACGGCAAAATCTACCATCAGATTATCAGGAAAATATAAATCAATAGAGGAAATGAACAATCTTGTCGTTTCCAATAGAAATGGAGCTCAGGTACGTTTATCTGATATCGCGACCGTTTTTGACTCTCAGAAAGATGTTGAAAAAGTAGCGAGATTCAATCAGTTCCCAACGATCCTGATGCAGGTTAAAAAGCAATCTGATGCGAACGCTGTAGCGGTATCTGAAAGTGTTCAGAAAACAATTGCAACAGTAGAAGAAGCTTATAAAGTTCAGGGTGTAAAAGTAAAAATTGTAAATGATACCACAGAATTTACCCTTGAATCAGCCAACCACGTTATTTTTGACTTATTCTTAGCGATTATTCTCGTGGCTATTGTGATGTTATTATTCCTTCACAGTATCAGAAACGCGTTTATCGTAATGGTTTCTATCCCGGCTTCATTGGTAGCAGCATTCATTGGTATGAACCTGATGGGGTATACTCTGAATCTTATGAGTTTACTAGGCCTGTCGCTGGTGGTAGGTATTCTGGTGGATGATGCGATCGTTGTACTGGAAAACATTTACCGTCACATGGAGATGGGGAAAAGCAAGATCAGAGCGGCTTATGACGGAGCTTCAGAAATCGGGTTTACGGTTGCTGCGATTACGTTGGTAATTGTGGTGGTATTCTTACCGATTGCGATGAGTTCGGGTCTTGTAGCGAACATTTTGGCTCAGTTCTGTGTCACGGTAGTTATCGCGACCTTATTATCATTGCTGGCCTCATTTACCATCATCCCTTGGTTATCATCAAGATTTGGTAAACTGGAGCATTTAACAGGTAAAAACTGGTTTGAGAAATTTATCCTTTGGTTCGAAGGCCTAATTGATAGATTTACACACTGGATCACAGGAATTCTTGAATGGTGTCTGAAAACGACATTGAGAAGAGTTTCAACAGTGGTCATTACGTTCATCGTTTTGATCAGTTCATTCATGCTGGTGGCATTCGGTTTCATTGGAGGAGAGTTCTTCCCGCCGATTGACCGTGGTCAGTTCTTAGTACAGATGGAGCTGTCAAAAGATGCCACTGTTGAAAAAACAAACCAACTGACATTAGACGTTGAGAAGTTTTTAAGAAATGATAAAGATGTTGTAGACCTTATTACAACGGTTGGACAGCAGTCAACAGGTTTTGGAGGAGCTCAGGCAACGACATACCAGTCTGAAGTTCAGGTAAATTTAACGGATAAGTCTGAACGTTCTGAAAGCACCAACATCAAAGCGGCAAAAGTAAAAAGAGCATTAGAGGAGAAATTCACAGGTGTTGAATTTAAAACAGCTCCAATCGGTATCATGGGTGCGGAAAATGCTCCGATCGAAATGGTAGTGACTGCTCCTGATAACGCTACCGCGGTAAAAGAAGCAACAAGAATCCTGGAATTATTGAAAAAGGTTCCCGGAGCAGTAGATGCTGAATTATCAACCGATTCCGGTAACCCGGAAGTACAGGTGACGATCGACAGAGATAAAATGGCTTCTTTAGGCTTGAATCTTTCAAGTGTAGGACAGACAATGCAGACAGCATTTAACGGTAATACAGATGGAAAATTCAGAGCCGGAGAATATGAATATGATATCAATATCCGTTTTGGAGATGTCAACAGACAATCTATTGATGATGTGAAGAACCTTATGTTTACAAACCCTCAGGGGCAGCAGGTTCGTCTAAGTCAGTTTGCGGATGTGAAAATGGGTTCAGGACCTAGTTTACTTGAGCGTAGAGATAAATCCCCTTCCGTAAAAGTAAGAGCGAAAGCAGTAGGTAGACCGGTAGGTGACGTAGCGAATGAGTGGGCAAACCAGTTTATGAATAGCGAGAAGAAACCTGTAGGTGTAGATTACATCTGGAGTGGTGATATGGAAAACCAGCAAGAAGGTTTCGGTACGTTAGGAATTGCGTTATTAGCGGCTATTGTATTGGTATATCTGGTAATGGTTTCGTTGTATGACAGTTTCGTTTATCCGTTTGTGGTATTGTTCTCCATTCCATTGGCGATGATCGGGGTAATGGTGATCCTTGCCTTAACAGCAAATTCATTGAACATCTTCACGATGCTGGGTATGATCATGTTGATTGGTCTTGTAGCGAAGAATGCGATCCTTATCGTTGACTTTACGAATGCAAGAAAAGCAGCAGGGGCAAACACTCACGATGCATTGATTCAAGCTAATCACGCACGTCTTCGTCCGATCCTGATGACAACAATTGCGATGATCTTCGGTATGTTACCGATCGCATTGGCAAGTGGAGCAGGAGCGGAAATGAACAAAGGTCTTGCATGGGTAGTTATCGGTGGTTTAACATCGTCTCTATTCCTTACATTGATCATCGTACCGGTAGTGTACTCTCTATTTGATTCCATTCTAAGAAGAATGGGGAAAGATAATAAAGTAGACTATGAAGCTGAAATGAAAGCGGACTATGTACACAGAGAACTAAGTGAGGACGGATATACTCCTAAGCACTTAGATTAAATGACAACCTTTAATTAACCTAAAGCGCCTCAGAAAATCTGAGGCGCTTTTTATTTATAATTCTTGATGGCTTCCAATAGTTTTTTTAGTATATATTTACTTTCCAAGGTTTTTACTTTGGATACTTTGTTAGGTGAATTTTGAAAAACAAACGTAAAATATTTTAATTCATACTTGTTTTTTTGCATTTTTGCAGATGTAACCCCAAAAATGTTAAAAGAAAAATTGAAGGACCTATAAAAATTATTGTAAAAAAAATATAAACACAAATGAAAAAATTAATTTTATTATCTTTATTGTATTGCACTAACATTGGTGCGCAGAACTTATATTGTACAATGTCAAGTTATTCTAATAATGTCATCTACGATTATATGAATAAACTGGATAATAGCAGCGGAGCACAAATGTCATCAACATATTTGTTCAGTAATGGTAGCTCAAATATTGGCAGTGCGTCATTCGATCCTCTTTCTAATACGATTTTTACCCTTAATTCAGGGGTGAATGTATTGGGGAAGTATAATGTTGGGACTGATATGTTTTCTACATTACAACTTCCCTGGCCAGCCAATAGCAGTGGGGTGTATGTAAATATTGCAATTGCTGATGAAAGATTATTCGCCATCAAGGAAAATTCGTCCAATATTGTTTCTGTATGTGAATTTGATAAAGTAACAGGAAATCTTATTTCTGAATATTTTTATACAACTCCTTCCCTTAATGGGGCTTCCGATTTTGTTTTTTGCCAGGAAACTAGTGAGCTTGTCCTTTTGGTCAATAATAAAATTGTTAAATATAATATCGTAACAGGGACTGAAACGTCATTCAATTTGCCTTCAGGAACTTATGACAGTATTGTGTCGGTCAACCAGAAATTATATGTTACGAAACAGAGTATGGTTTCAGGAAATATTGTGTTTACTATAGAATCTTATCAATTATCCACTGGTGATCTGGTCAGTTCCAATGTACTTTCAAATACCTTTACAGAAATTGATGAGGGAATCCGTAATTTGTGTTTTCTTGGAGCTACCAATGAACTTGTAGGTACCATAATTTCACAAAATGAAATCAAATTGCTAAAATTCAATATCAGTACATTTGCTGAAAGTTTAACTCATCTTTTTTGGGGACCTCCATATTTTTTAGGCGACATGGTAGCCACTACTTCTATGTCAACATTATCAACACATGAGAATTTGGGAAACAGCAAAAACAAAAAAATAAAGAATGCATATGATATGGTAGGGCAGAAAATATCTCCTGATACCAAGAATCAGATAATCATTCTCGAATATGAAGATGGAACTCATAAAAAGGTATTTCAAAAATAATGAAAATCCATCTGGCTGAATCTTAAACAGTAGTATCTCACAAACTTTATAAGTTGAAAAGTTATTTCTGAAAAATTTTGGGTACTCAAAACTCAGAAACCTTCGGAAATAATTTTTTACTTTTTTATTGGCAATAAAAAAGACTTCCGGAGTGAACCGGAAGTCTTCGCTTATTTTTATATGGAAAATTAATCTGCCATCACCTCACCTGCCTTTCTATAGACAAAACTTCCATAGATATGCCTTCTTGCAAAACGGCTTGGAGAGTCGGAATTGACCATTTTAATATAGGTATTTCTTGGAACTCCAATATATTCATAAGTTTTTCCATTCAGATGCTGAACAGTCAGAACTGATTTTTCAAGATAGAAATCCTGAATGTTTGATTTGGTAATTGTTTCCGTATATTCTTCTTTATACTTTTCCTGCGTTTCCGGATTGATGCTCACTAAAAAGTGATAGGCCTCGATCACAGATTTGCTTTTTTCTTCTGCGTCCAGTTTACCGGCTTCGTCATTGATAAATTTATCAGGATGCGTATCTTTCATTGTATTCCTGTAAATGGTTTTCAGTTCTTTTAAAGTAACATTTTTATCTACCCCAAGAAGCTTTCTGTGCTCACCAAGTCTTTTCATATGTGGATATTTATTGATTTTTTAAGGTCATATGCAATCGCTTTCTTTATCGGTATCTGTTTCCACAATACTGGTTTGGCAATTCATAATTGAATCCTTTTTTCGGGGTGCAAAATTAGGGAATTAAATCTGATAAATCATAACTTATTCATTATTAATTTATTTGGTGCTGATGTTTTTATTTTCATGGAAATATTCATAAGCATAACTTTCCAGATCTCCACCTTCTGAAATTAAATGTCCTTGCTCATCATAAATTTTGAAACTCTCTTGTGAATTTCCCATGCCTGCAGAGCCATCCAGACCAAGAAGAATAGTGTAAAAGGTATCTGTCAAAAGATCAGAAATTATATCCTTTAGCTTTTCAGTCTGAATTCCATCCAGATTCAATTGTTCAATTTTTATTGAAACCTGAGTTCTATACTCTTGCAGGCTATTAAAACTTGAAGTAAGAATATTTTGTTTCTCTAAATAAAAATTTCTTACAAACTCTTCAGTAGTCATTTTGATGGATTTTATTTCTTTAATAAAAAAACAGTACCCAACCAGGTACTGCCACTATAATCTCTAAATCTCAGAATTCCTTAATCTTTTAATTAATAATCTATGGAGTATCACAATTTCTTTTCAGCTTCGTAAATATTCTGTCAAAATCCTTATAAGCTGTTCCTTCATCTTCACGTTTCTGTCTGAAGCTGCTGTTGGCACAGTTGTGAAAGCTGAGTCCGATCATATCGATCAAAGCATAATCTTCTCTCTGGGGATCATTCATCTTTGCGTTGAACCGGGTCATTACCCCTTGCGGATCAGCGTTGTTTTTACTTTTAAGTTCGGTATAGGCTTTCCATGAAGCAAACATTTTTTCGCGGTCAGGAGAGGAGATGGCATCAATGGACTCTTTACAGGTTGCATAGAATTTGCTGTTTTTCAGTGTGGAAGGATCAGAAAAAGCGAGGATCTCTTCCTTATTCAGTTCATATTCATTTTCAAACGTATAAATGGCATTTTCGTACAGCTTTTTCCAGACAGGAAGATCGATTACCTTAAGGCTATAGAGCTCTTTTTTCCTTTCCTGGTATTGTTTTTCCAGATCTTCCAAATGAGCCTCTTTATTTTGGCGCACTTCTTCAAGACTGGATAATTTAAAGATAGGACGGGTATCAAAGTGAACCCCGTTGAATTTATATAAAAGTTTATTAACGCCGTCTATTTCTTCTTTTTCATATTTGGTAGCATCAAAATATCCTTTGTTGTCACAATTGAATGTCTGATAGCTGTAGGGAGTAAGATTACTTACTTTTGAAGGATTTTTTTGCCCCCAAACAATAACAGATAGAGCTGAACAAAGCCCGATCATCATTTTTTTCATGCACATAGTTGTTGAAAGAATCTGAATTTTCTGAATTTCGCTCCAAAATTAAGGCTTTAAATTTGAAAATTAAAGAATTACGCCAATTTTATGTAATTATTTTATCGATTTGATAATGATTTTAATTTGTGCTTTTATTTTGGTTTAAATTTTTGATAAAATTCAATGTGTTGTATGATGATTATTAGCTTGTAAACGAATTAAAATCTGTTCATTTTGAAAATTATAATAGAATAGAGATCAAGCCTTACAGGTTTTTGAGAACCTGGATTTTGTCATCTGCTGATTGGTTATTTTTCTGATCAGTAAGATGTAAGCCTGTCAGAGGTTTTCTTTTTCCAAAACTTCCCTGATCTGGTTTTCCATATCGTTTATACTTTCAAACTTTCTCAGCTCCAGCGGTTTTCCTGTATTTTTAAGCTCCTGAATAATGTCAAGGATCAATTCCAGAGGCTCTGCTTCATAGCCGAACAGATTACTGTCAAAATTAGTCCCGGCGATCAGTCCGTCACTGTTCATTCCTAAACACCAGTTTTCTAAAAACTCATTGAGGGAAATAGGAGATACTTCATAATGATTCCATTCTTTTTCTACGCAGGATTTTGCTCTTGCCGCATCTGACCAGAAACAAATGATCTGCACCGGTTCACCATCTTCATATTCTAAATCATTAGAATAGGAGGTGGCATACCCTTTTTCGTCCCTTAAAGCAAAGACAGTTCCTGTCTCACTGATCTTTTTGATGAAGTCTTTATGTCGGTCCTGAATGGTAATATGATCCTGAAGCATGTAATTAGTTATGAGTTAGAATGTAAATCTGGCATCTGATGGCTATAGCTATTTGTATCTCGGCCATGACCTAAATATAAAAAATAAAATCGTTAATGCAGCATATATTTTGCATGAATACAAAAATTACAAAATCCCTTTAATCCGTAAATGCTGCAACAGCATAATCGTTTTTGCATCTTTGATCTCTCCCGTATCAATCATTTTAAGACTTTCCTCAAAAGATAATTCCAGGACTTCTATATTTTCACCTTCCTCTTCCAGTCCGCCGCCATCGGTGATTTTCATTTCAGGGGAATACTCAGCAATGAAAAAATGAAGGATTTCCGTTACAGAACCAGGAGACATATAGGCTTCAAATATTTTTTCAACCCGGGAAATTTTATAGCCTGTTTCTTCTTCCGTTTCTCTCTTTATACATTCTTCAGGGTTGTCATTATCCAAAAGACCAGCACATGCTTCAATAAGCATTCCGGTGGTATTTCCATTGATATAGGTAGGTAAACGGAACTGCCTTGTCAGTATAACCGTGTTTGAAGAGGTGTTGTAAAGAAGAATCGCGGCTCCGTTTCCTCTGTCATAGGCTTCTCTGCTTTGGGTCTCTGAAGTTCCGTCCTTTTTTAGAACAGTATAGGTGACTTTGTTTAAAGTATACCAGTTATCAGATAAAATTTCTGTTTTTAAAATTTTAATATTAGGATTTTGCATATTGCTGTATAATCTTTTATAATTGTTTTTGTTGCTGTTACTGAGTTTTTAATAAATCTTGTAAGGCATTCTTTAGATCCGGAAACTTAAATCTGAAGCCGGCATCCTGAATTTTTTGTGAAGCTGCCCTTGAGCCTTCCAATATGGCACTGGCCAGCTCACCAAAGATCAGTTTTAAGACGAATCCCGGAACATTAGGCATCAGTAAAGGCTTGTTCAATACCCCTGCAATCTCTTTTGTCAGATCTTTATTGGTGACATGTTGTGGAGATACAGCATTATAAGAGCCTTCAATAGCATCATTTTTTAAAGCAAATGCATAGAGCGTGCAGATATCCTCAATATGGATCCAGGGCATATATTGTTTGCCACTTCCCAAAGGAGAGCCTATATAATACCGAATGGGTGGAACCATCTTTTTCAATGCGCCGTCCTTTTCAGAAAGAACAACAGCGGTTCTTACTTTAACGATTCTTTCAGCAAGATTTTGTTCCTTAAAATCATCAGCGGCCCTTTCCCATAATACGACCACTTCACTCAGAAAATCATTTCCCGGCTGATCATTTTCCGTATAGATCTTTTCGGTGGTTTCTGTACCGTAAAAATTAATTCCGGAAGCGGAAATAAAAGATTTAAGTTTGATCTTATTTTTCTTTAAAGCATTTCGAAGTAGTGCAGCCGAATCCACCCGGCTGGAGATCAGTTCTTTTTTTCTTTCCGTTGTCCAGCGCTTTTCTGAGATATTGGCACCTGCCAGATGAATGATATGAGAGACATTCTCCAGCGCTCTTTCATCAATCACTCCATTTCTGACATCCCATTCATATTCGTTGGCCTTTTCTTTTTTCCGGGTCAGGAACCTTACTTCATATTCCTTTTCTATTTTTTTTGCCAGTTCCCGGGCAATCATACCGTTAGCACCGGTGATCAGAACAATTTCTTTCATAATAATATATTTGATATGGTGTAGAGCAGATTACAGCTGGTTTCTTACAATCAGGACGAAATCATCCTCCAGGAGTTTATAGCCATAGTCATAGATGAACTTGTATTCAGAACCATTTTTATAAACCTTTAGATTGGTGAAGTAATCGAAATCAAAACCTAAGTTATCCAGCTTGGATCTGGCTACTTTGGTTTTACCGTCAGTATTGATCTCGACAAGAATTCTGTAGTTTTTGCGGAGTTTATTATTGATATTCCGCATCAGATTGGTTGAGTCCTTATTCTGTTTATTGTTATAGGCGTTCCGGCAGGCATCATTACAGAATTTTTTATCAGACCTTCCGATGATTTTTTCGCCACATTCAAGGCAGTTCATTATTTTTTCATTTTGTGTGTTGAGTGTGTCTTTTTCTTAACAGTCTTTTAAACCTGCTGTGGGAGGGATAGCTTCTGTTGGATGTTATATTATTAAAGAACAATGCCACAAGCAGCAGGATAATACACCCTGAGAGGACAGGGGAGATAACGTACCAATACCCTAATTCCGGGATTTTTCCGGTGGAGCTTACCGCAATCAGAGCAGTTGCACCCCCGGGTGGATGAAGGGTTTTCGTATATTGCATCAAAACAATGGAAAAAGCTACCGCTAATGGGGCAGAAAGCCAGATGATATCCGGAACGATCTGATAGACAGTAACCCCAACCAGTGCTGAGAGCACATGACCCCCGACCAGATTCCGGGGCTGGGCAAGAGGACTTTGAATAGCTCCATAGATAAGAACACTTGACGCTCCAAAAGAACCGATCAGAAATATATTTTCTGTTTCCGTCAGAGAATGGGACTGGATGAATGCAATAATCCCGATCCCGAAAAATGCACCTAAAAATGACCAGAAATGCTCTTTGTAATCAACCAGCGTTTCTTTATAGATCACATATTTTGAGACCCTGAACGTTCTTTTTATCGTCTTCTTCATTTAGTCTTCTTTATTTTTTTATAATCCGAGTCAAATTTTCTACAAAAGGTTGGGTATAAGTCCCATTTTCATCATAATCAGGATCGAGAATAGTGATTTGTATTCCAAAGCATTGAGGCTTTTCAATTAATGGCTCCAGCATTTCCTGGAGATCAGCATAGCTGATTCCATCTTCCATTCTGCTGTCAACGGCAGGCATGACTTCATCCTTCAATACATCTACGTCAAAATGGATAAAAAAGCCGTCCAGCTTTTTTTCATCCACCATCGTCAGGAAATCGTCAGCTGTTTTCCTGAAACCATTTTTCCTGAGACTTTCAAGATCAAAATAATGAATTCCGGAATTGATGATCTGGCTCACATATTCATCATCATCTGTTTCTGCATTTCCACAGCAGAAAATATTGTCTTCTGAAAAATAAGGTTTCAGATTGTCAATATCCGTAAATTTTTCATGACCTGTTCCGGTTATGATAGCAAGATCCATTCCTGCAGCACCTCCGGTTTCGGAAAGCTCCGGTGGAATAAAATCAGTATGCCCGTCGAGATAAAAAAGTCCGAAGTTTCCCAGCTTTCTCAAAGCAAGGGCAGTTCCTATCAGGATACTGCAGTCGCCTCCCAGAAAGATATTAAAGGAATTCTTCTCATAGCTGTTCAGGATGATTTCAGACTGCTTTTTAGCATACTCAATAATAGGCTCTGCATTTCTGACCTTTGATTCCTCGTCAAAATCCATTGTGTATTCCGGGGCATCGAGTCTGAAAATGTTGTTAGGATCAATTCTTGTATGGAAACCGAATTTCCTGAGCCAATCCGGCAGTTTTCGGACTCCGGGCTCGATCTCATGCTCTTTCTTTGTAAGTCCCAAATTGAGAGGAAACTCAAAAATATTGATGTCCCTTTTCATAGATGAATTTTGACAAATATACGTAATTATCCGTTTGTAAATGGATAGGATTAAGAGATATAAGTATTTTAAAAGAAACAAAAAGGCAATCATTGAAGAATGATAAGCCTGTTTAGATCATACTCCAAAGCAATTGAGTCACCCTATTGACAAAAGTTGGTTAATTTCAAAAACTTTAAGTATTTTTATTATTAAATTATTTCACTTAATTATGATAAATGTATTAAATTTTTAACTAAAGCAAAATAACCGATCAAAAAACTATTAGTATGGAAAAACTACAAATTAAGCCCGAATCAACTTTAAAGATGTTTGAAATATTGGGCGGAATGTGGATTGCAGGCTGTGTGAAGACAGCCGCGGAGCTGAATATTGCAGATCAATTGGCCGATGGACCAAAAACGATTGATTCATTAGCAGTAGCAACTGGTTCACTCGAAAAGCAGCTGTATCGGATCATGAGAGCGCTGAGCAGCATAGGTGTTTTTGAAGAGCTGGATCATAAGACCTTCGCGCTGAATAATTTGGGAGCAACCTTACTCACTGGAGTTCCCGGTACTGTAAAAGATTTTGTACTGGCTAATTTAAACGAACATTTTCCAGGCTTTATGGAGCTTACCTATGGTGTTCAGACGGGAAAAGTTCCTTTTGAGCATGTACATGGTATGAATCTTTGGGAATATTATAAAAAATATCCGGAACTGGCAGCTAATTTTGGAAGAGGAATGACAGGTTTGTCTAATATGGATTTGAAAGCAATTATTGATACTTATGATTTTAGTCCTTTCAAAACTATTGTGGATGTAGGTGGAGGAAACGGTATAATGATGTATGCTATGTTGGATTCAGCTCCTGACAGCTCAGGGATCATTTTCGATGAATCCCATGTTATTGAAAAGACTATTCAGCTTATTCCTGAAAATTTGAAAGAAAGATGTTCTGTAGCAACCGGTAGTTTTTTTGATAAGCTTCCGGAAGGAGCTGATCTGTACACGATGAAATGGATCATCCACGACTGGAATGATGAGGAATGCATCCAAATTTTAAAAGCATGTCATGAGGCGATGTCTAAAGGCTCAAAATTATTGATCATAGATGCTGTAATTCCGGATGATTCTCAAAATACGCCACACATATCCAAACTTTTAGATATTGTTATGATGGCTTGTATAACAGGAAGAGAAAGAACTTTGAATGAGTTTAAATTCCTGATAGAGAAAGCCGGATTGCAGTTTAATCGTCTGATTTCTATTGGTATAGAGTCAAAAAGTATTATTGAATGTGAAAAAGTATAATTTGTTCCTTAAAGATTATCCGACAACAAACGAATACAAATGAATTTAAATAATTTATAACCGACTGATGTGCGGTGACATCGCAAACTTTGCAACAGAGATTTGAGAAAGCAGTGAACGTCTCTTATCTGAATTATTAATCTTTAAAATCTAAACGTTATGTCACTAAGAAACAAAGTAACATTAATTGGTTACACAGGAAAAGAAGTTGAAATGGTAAACTTCGAAAACGGAAATGTAAAAGCAAGTGTATCATTAGCTACAAGCGATCATTACACGAATGCTAAAGGAGAGAAAGTGGAAGAAACACAATGGCACAATCTGATTGCATTCGGAAGGGTAGCGGAAATTTTTGAGAAATACGTTCCCAAAGGAAAGGAAATTGCCATTGAAGGAAAGCTTACGTACAGATCGTATGACGATAAAGACGGCGTGAAAAGATATATCACGGAAATCCGTGTAGATGAGATCCTGCTACTGGGAGGAAAATAATTCTAAAAACGCAAATGATGAAAGTGAAAGTTTTTAAAATCAGGCTTCCCGAAGAATTCCTGTACAAAGATCAGAAAATGCTGGATGATTTCCTGGAAGCCAATGAGATCATGAAAGTGGAAACCGCTTTCGTGAGTGAAGAACGCTATTGGTCTGTCATATTGTATTTTGATGACTTAAAAGTAGTTAAAAACACAGTGAAAGAGCCAAAACCGGTGAAGTACTCTGCAGAAAACGATCCTCTGAATTCTGATGAAGAAAAGATTCTGAATGCCCTGAAGCTTTGGAGATCAGAGAAAGCCAGAGAACAAAATCTTCCAACTTACTTTATAGCGAGTAATAAGGAACTGATGTCTGTAGCCAAGTACAAACCTGCTAAAAAAGAAGAGCTGCTTGAGATCAAAGGATTCGGAAAACATAAGATTGAAAATTATGGAGAAGAGATCCTGGAGATCCTTGAAAGTGTCTGATTTTTCAGAATAAATGATTATCTGACAAAAAACCGGGGGAAGAATATTTCCCCGGTTTTTTATGCTGTGTAAAATTCCCTGCAATTCCGTACTTTTGCGTATATCAAAATGACATACAAAAAATGAAGCCAAGCTTAGCAAAAGGAACGAGAGATTTTACGGCACAGGAAGTTTCCAGAAGAAAATATATCATCAATATTCTACAGAATAATTTTGAATTATTCGGGTTTCAGCCATTGGAAACGCCAAGCTTTGAAAATCTTTCTACGTTGACAGGGAAATACGGAGAAGAAGGAGATCGTTTGATCTTTAAGATTTTAAATTCAGGGGATTACACTTCAAAGGTGAATCAGGAAGACTGGGAAAATAAAAACCATCAGAAGCTTACTTCGCAGATCTCCGACAAAGCCCTTCGTTATGACCTTACCGTACCTTTTGCAAGATTTGTAGCTATGAATCATGGAAAACTGACATTTCCATTCAAACGTTATCAGATCCAGCCGGTTTGGAGAGCAGACAGACCTCAGAAAGGGAGATTTAGAGAGTTTTATCAGTGTGATGCAGATGTAGTAGGAAGCGAAAGTCTGTTGCAGGAAGTAGAATTGGTTCAGCTGTATTTAAAATCATTCGCTGATCTGAAGGTTCCTGTAACCATTCATATGAACAACAGAAAAATTCTTTCCGGATTGGCAGAATATGCGGGGATTACTGATAAACTGATTGATTTCACTGTAGCTTTGGATAAGCTGGATAAGATCGGAAAAGACGGTGTTGTTAAAGAACTATTGGAAAGAGAAATCTCTCAGGAGTCTATCGATAAGCTTGATTTCTTGTTTGAGCAATCTGATGATGCATTAGAAAATCTACTACAGCTGAAAGAAAAATTTACCGGCAACGAAATCGGACTGAAAGGAGTGGAAGAACTTGAATTTGTTCTTACGCAATCCCTGAATCTGGGTGTTGATATACAAAACCTTGTATTCAATATTACTTTAGCCAGGGGCTTAGATTATTATACCGGAGCTATTTTCGAAGTAAAGGCTGATGAAGTGGTGATGGGGTCTATCGGTGGAGGTGGTAGATATGATAATCTTACGGAAGTATTCGGTGTTAAAAATATTCCGGGAATAGGGATTTCATTCGGCTTGGATAGGATCTATCTGGTAATGGAAGAACTTAATCTATTCCCTGAAGAGGCTTCTGCCAAAATAGAATATTTATTTGCCAATTTTGGAGGTGAAGAAACAACAGATGCTTTAAAGCTGATCATGCAGCTAAGAGCAAAAGGAATTTCAGCAGAATTATACCCTGAAAATGCAAAGATTAATAAACAGTTTACTTACGCAGAAAAGAAAGGGATTAAAAATCTAGTTTTCCTGGGTGAAGAAGAAATTAAAAATAACACCGTTACTTTCAAAAACCTTGAGGCTGGAGAACAGAAAACGGTTTCCCTGGAAGAGTTCTTAGGATAGTAATGCAGCAGAAACTGTTAATTCAGTTAAAAATATAAAATCAACCACAAAATACTTTTTGTGGTTGATTTATTTGATAGATAATAAGATTTAAATATTTTTAACTTCTAAAATCGATTCAGAATTTGTAATTTGGATCAATGCTATTAAATACAGTAAAAACATATTCTGTATTCATTTAAAACTTTTAAACATAAAAACCAAATGAACACTATTTGCGCATTGTGCGGAACACCACTGACAGCAACAGATATGCTCTTAGGTAAAAATAAGCTTGCTGATGGAGGTTATTTGTGTGCCGGATGCTTTACGAAGGCTATTAGTATCAACAGAGATCTTATCAATAATCTTGATCAGTTTTATTTTGCAGAGATTACAGGAATGATTTTGAAAAGTAAGATTGATGCCAGCCAGAATCCGGGAGGATCTCAACTTCCAGGAGATAGTCATTATGAATACGAAGGGCCTACCAGATTGGATGAAATCAAGGATCAGATTGTAGCTCTTAATGCAAGACTGAGTGTGCTTGCTAATGAAGAAGTTAAGGAATTACCCAATGTTTTGGACAGAGATGAAAGATTGTTGGCCATTGCAGAGGGAATAGACCTTCAAAGTAACAGAGAAGGAATTATATTTTCAACCCAGAGAAGGGTTGCCTTTATTGATAAAAAGTTTTTGGGTGGAGTGGTAAAGAATGAGTTTGCTCTTAATCATATTTCTTCTATCGATCATATTGAAAACCTTTTATATTCAATTCTGAAAATCAATACCTATGGAGGTACAGTACAGTTTAAGCTGCATAATAAAAATGACGGAAGAGCATTCTCCAATGTCAAAAACAAAAGTATAAATTATTCTGAAAGTGAATTCAGACAGAATTCAACACCATTGCAGGCATTTTCACAAACGATTCCGGATTTGGTACAGGAAAACGTATACGGTACCAATAAAGAAGATTCCGGAGCTATTCTTGAACAGTTGGAAAGATTAGGTAAACTCAGAGAGAACGGGATTTTGACAGATGAAGAGTTTACAGAACAGAAAAAAAAGCTGTTGGATAAATTATAAAAGAAGAAGAAATGAGTAATAATTGTGCATTGTGTAAAGCGGAATTAACATCTATGGATACACTTTTGGGAGCCAATAAACTTTCAGACGGCAATGTTTTATGCAATAAATGTCTGAACAAGGCAAGCAATATCAATGAGGAATTGCTGTACAACCTTAATGAATTCAGTGTTGATGATATTAATGAAATATTGAATATCAGAAAAACAGAACCGGTTCAGGCATTGATAATTACAGAACAGAATCTCCCGGTAGCTATAGAATCAGGATCGCATCATATTTCAAAAGAAATTTACAAAAGGAGGCAGCAAAAAATAAAATATGAACTGAAAAAACTGAATGCCAGTCTTTCTGTTTTTACCAGAGGGGAGATCAAAGAACTTCCTTATATTATTTCCGAGGATGAACCAATAATCGCGATTACAGATGCCCAGTTTGTCAATACATTGGCTGCCGGAGTACTGGTGGCAACCCCCAAAAGAATGATTTCAGTTTCAAAATCAATGTTTGGAGCAGCAAAAATCAACGATTATCCTAACGAAACCATAAGGTCTGTAAGTTTTGTCACAGACCCGAGATCCCCAATCATTAAACTGCATCTGGATGAAAGAGTGGTGGAGTTTGAATGCTATATGGATAAAGAGGATGCTGAAAAGTTCTATGGCACAATAAAAGCGATCTATAATAATCCTCAGAAAGAATTCTCAAAACAAAAAATCGATAATGCCAGTAAAAAAGTATCTTCAGAAGAAATTTTTGAGCAGCTGGAAAAATTAGGAAAACTGAGGGAAAACGGGATCTTAACCGATGCGGAATTTGCACAACAGAAAAAGAAGCTTCTGGAACAGTTAGGATAGTATTACAAACTCATAGTATTTTAAACGATGGAAAATTACTTAGAAATCAATAAAAATTCATGGAATGCCAAAGTAGAACCTCATCTGAAATCTGATTTCTACTTTGTAGATGAGTTTTTAAAAGGAAGAAGCTCGCTTAACTCAATAGAGCTTGACCTCCTGGGCGATATAAAAGGGAAAAGTATTCTGCATCTGCAATGTCATTTCGGGCAGGATTCCATTTCGCTATCGAGGATGGGAGCAAAAGTGACCGGAATCGATCTTTCAGATAAAGCGATCGAAGCAGCAGAAGAGCTGGCCCGGAAATGTGGTACAGATACTGAATTTATCTGTTCTGATGTGTATAGCCTGCCGGATGTTCTGAATCAGAAATTTGATATTGTCTATACAAGCTACGGAACGATAGGGTGGCTTCCTGATCTTGAAAAATGGGCAGGAGTGATCAGTCATTTTTTAAAACCGGAGGGACGGTTTATCATGGCAGAATTTCATCCTGTCATTTGGATGTTTGACGATGATTTTACGAAAGTAACCTATAATTATTTCAATGAAAAGCCGATCGTGGAAACGTATGAAGGAACCTATGCAGATCAGTCTGCACCTATTGTGCAGGAATATGTGATGTGGAATCATGCTTTATCAGAAGTACTTGGCAGTCTTATTAAAAAGAATATGAAGCTTGAAACCTTCCGGGAATTTGACTGGTCGCCATATCCATGTTTCAGACACGTAGAAGAATTTGAAAAAGGAAAATGGCGGATTCCTCAATTTGGAAATAAGATTCCGGTTGTATATGCTTTGGTTGCACAGAAATAAAATTAAAATCCTGGCGAAACCTAAAATAAAAAGTCATCGTAATGAATGATCACGATGACTTTCTTCTATATATGAATGTTAAAAAAAACTATCTGTTTGTTTCTAGCTTAAAGAATCTTCAGCCTTTGTCTTAACTTCCTCTGCTTTATTCTGAACCTGGGAAGCTACGTCGTTGGCTTTATTTTTAATGTCATTTCCCCATTTGTTAAGATTGTCTTTTGCTGTATTGAGCTTATCCTTTACAGCCTGTTGCTCCTCAGGACTTGAGTTTTTATATTTCCAATAAGCTAAAGCACCTAATCCTAATAAAGCTAATAAGCCTTTTGTCTTGTTTCCCATGATTTCTATTTTTTTAAGTATTAATATTAAAATTTGTTATTAGTACTTATGTAAAATACGTGCCAAAAAATTAAACGGACTTATAAAAAAATGTTAAATTTAAGAAAAGACCTCAAAATTTTTACCGTCAAAACTGGCGAAGACCATAGTAGGATAGGAATCCTGATGGTATACATTCCCATCTTTATCGACAGCAATGGCTCCGGCGAATCCGTCAATGGTTTTAAGCTCATCAAACGTTTTATTAAAAGCCTCTTCCAGACTCATACCGTCTGTAACTCTTGTTACGATCTTGGCTGCAGTAGCATTACTTACAATATCTTCTCCCACACCGGTACAGCTTACAGCACAGAAAGCATTGGCATAATTTCCTGCCACTGTGGCAGAATCAGAAATCCTTCCCGGAATTTCAAAACCTTTTCCTCCGGTGGAAGTGGCAACAGCCAGCTTACCATCTTTATCGATCGCTACACAGCCTACGGTTCCTTTTCCTCCGTTAGCAAGCTTGGCTTCATATTCCTTTCTTCTCTGTGGAATTTCGGTAGAAAAATTCTCAAATCCGTGCTCTGTAGCATATTTTTTCGCACCCTGTCCGCCTAAAACCCTGTCGTCTTCACCAATAAGATCTTTTGCAACAAAAATAGGATTCTTCACATCCTGAATATTGATGACACCGCTTAATTTCTGGGTTTCCCCATTCATAATGGCGGCACTCATACGGATGACACCATCACTTTGAATCTGTGAGCCGATTCCGGCGTTGTACAGTGGGTCGTCTTCCAAAAGGGAAACCGCATACGCTACAGTATCAAAAGCTGAATGAGTCTGAAGATAATTAAATGCTTTTTCAGCAATTTCCTTTAAAGAGTCTTGCTTTGCTGTCTTTATTTCATGGCTTTGGTCACTTTCAGAGAAGAAACCTCCGTGGATGATGATTTTCATATAAATATATAAGATGATTGTTGATAAATATTTTTACGAAGTTAATTTATAAATAATAGATTAAAGATTAAAGATTAAAGATTAAAGAAGTTGATAAACTCTGGGTAAATTTTTCTAAAATTGAATAAAAAAAACGGAGCGTATGTCCCGTTTTTATATTATAATCAATGGCAATTTTACAACCGCTAAACAGTAACAAAAAACTACTTATCCTGAGGTATAGGATTAAACTGTGAATTTTCTATGGTAAGTATTTTGGTTGTAAGATCATAGTGATCATTCATAGACATTACATGAACCGTTAAATTATCAATAGAGATCGGTTCTCCAAGATTGATATTGGTAAGATTGGTATCCTTAATGAATCTTCCGTCTACAAGAATTACAAGACCGGAGCCCACAGCAGTCATCACATCATTATGAATAAAAAGCCCTGTATCTTCTCCCAATCCGATTCCCAAAGTTCTCGGATTATTGACTACAGCCTGGAAAAGACGCCCGATTCTGCCTCGCTGTACAAAATGCGTGTCGATGATAACGTTATCTATTAGGCCTAATCCTTGTGTTGTTTTGATCTCTCCTTTTAATAAAGCTTCAGAACTGCTCCCCTGATAGATCATATTCTCAGAAGCAGCAGCGGCTCCTGCGGAAGTTCCGGAATAAATAAAGTCCTGCTCCTGGTATTTTAGCAGGATCGTATCATGAAACCTCGTACCACCAAGAATGGATGTCAGCCTCAATTGATCTCCTCCGGTGAACATCACCACGTCCGCGGCACTGGCCCTTGCTACCATGGCATCAGAATTAGCTTCTTCACGATTGTGAATATCAATTACATTCACATTTTTAGCCCCTAAAAATTCAAATGCTTTTTTATATTCGGAACCTACGATCTGAGGAATTTGGGAGGCCGTTGTTACGATTTCAATAACCGAATTTTCCTTATACTTTGATTCGTTGATGATCTTTCGTAAGATCCCACGCTCAAAAAAATTAAGATTTTTTTCAATATTCTGATCATAATCGGTTTCTGCAAAGCTTCCTTTATTGACAGCCCCTCCGATAACTATTAATTTTCCAACAGGTTTCATCATACTGCAAAATTAAAAAATAATTCACATTATTCGGCGAAATTAATGCCATCTTTCACTGATTTTTAATGATTTAAAAATGTGAATAAAAATTAATATTTTTTTAATAAATCTTTAAATGAGGTATGGTTTTGTTTAGGGTTTTGCATTATCTTTGGTTATAAAAGGAGTTATTGTTAACTGTTAAAATGCCAATAGACTATGAAAATCGAAAAGATTCAGGCACTACGTGGTCCTAATATCTGGAGCATCAGAAGAAAGAAGCTGATACAGATGAGGTTGGACCTCGAAGAAATGGAGAATTATCCAACCAATAAAATTGAAGGATTCAGGGAGAGGATTGAAAAATTAATACCTTCATTGATTACCCACCGCTGCTCCGAAGGAGTGGAAGGAGGATTTTTCCACAGGGTGGAAACAGGAACCTGGATGGGACATGTCATTGAGCATATTGCTTTAGAAATCCAGACCCTGGCAGGGATGGATGTGGGGTTTGGAAGAACCCGTGAAACAAAAACTCCGGGAGTGTATAATGTGGTATTCAATTACCTTGAAGAAAATGTGGGAATCTATGCAGCAGAAGAAGCTGTAAAGATTGCGGAAGCATTGATAGAAGGAAAAGATTATGATTTAAATGCATGCATCCATAAGCTGAAAGAGATCAGGGAACGTGTTCGTCTTGGTCCTTCTACGGGAAGTATTGTAGAAGAAGCCGTTTCCAGAAAAATACCGTGGATCAGATTGGGGACCAATTCTCTGGTACAGCTTGGTTATGGTGTCAATCAGCAGCGTTTTCAGGCTACGATTACAGGCAAGACGAGCTCTATTGCTGTAGATATTGCCTGCAATAAGGAGCTGACCAAAAAGATGCTTCATGATGCAGCCATTCCTGTTCCGATCGGAGACCTTGTCGTAGATGAGGAAGGGCTAAATAATGTGATCAGGAAAATAGGTTATCCTATTGTTTTGAAGCCTTTGGACGGGAATCACGGAAAAGGATCTTCTATTAATGTCAATGATTGGGAATCTGCTCAGACGGGACTGGAACATGCGCAGAAATATTCCAGAAAAGTGATCGTTGAAAAGTATATTACAGGATATGATTTCCGTGTATTGGTGATCGATAATAAAATGGTTGCGGCAGCAAGAAGAGTTCCTGCTCATGTTGTGGGAGATGGTGAGCTTAGCCTTCAGCAGCTTATTGAAAAAGAAAATAAGGATCCGAGAAGAGGATATGGCCATGAAAATGTCCTGACTGAGATTGAAGTGGATAAAGATACTCTGGAATTGCTTGAAAAGCTTCAGTATACCCTTGAAACAGTTCCGCAAAAGGGAGAAGTGGTGTATCTGAAATCAACAGCCAATCTTTCAACCGGAGGAACTTCTATAGATGTAACCGATATGGTACATCCGGAAAACATCACCATGGCAGAGAGAATCTCTAAAATCATCGGGTTGGATGTCTGTGGTATTGATATTATGGCGGAGAATTTGACACAGCCTTTAAAAGAAAGTGGCGGTGCTATCATTGAAGTAAATGCTGCGCCGGGATTCAGGATGCATCTTGCTCCCAGCGAGGGGCTTCCAAGAAATGTTGCCGCACCCGTGGTAGATATGCTGTACCCACCGGGAAAGCCTTTTACTATCCCGATTATTGCGGTTACAGGCACCAACGGAAAGACAACGACAACCAGACTGATTTCGCATATCGTTAAAAGCAACGGCTATAGGGTAGGGTTCACTACTTCAGATGGTATTTATATCCAAAATACCATGCTGTCAAAAGGAGATACGACAGGACCGCTTTCCGCAGAGTTTATATTGAAAGATCCTACCGTGGAATTTGCCGTTCTTGAAACAGCAAGGGGAGGAATCCTTCGTTCAGGACTGGGCTTTTCGCAATGTGATATCGGGGTTTTGACCAATATTGAGGAAGATCACCTGGGAATGAATGACATTCACAGTTTAAAGGATCTTACCAAAGTAAAGAGAGTGGTGCTGGACAGTGTGAAGAAAAATGGATGGAGCGTACTGAACGCTGATAATGAATATTCCATGAGAATTGTGAATGATCTTGACTGCAATGTAGCGATCTTCAGTATGGATGAAAATAATCCTCACATTGTAAAATTTGCTAAAGAAGGAAAGATCACCTGCGTGTATGAGGAAGGCTTTGTTACCATTAAAAAAGGAGATTGGAAAATCCGGATCGGTAAAGCAAAGGATTTCCCGATTACCATGGAAGGGAAAGCCAGATTTATGATTGAAAATGTGCTGGCGGCCAGTTTGGCAACTTATCTTCAGGGATTCGGAATTGAAGATATCTCTAATTCTTTAAGAACTTTCATTCCGAGTGCACAACTGACTCCGGGAAGGCTGAATGTGTTTAAGTTTAAAAACTTTAAAGTATTGATTGACTTTGCCCATAACCCGGCAGGTTACGAAGCGATTGAAGATTATTTGAAAAATATTGAGTCTACCAAGAAAATTGGTATTATTTCCGGTGTAGGTGACAGAAGAGATCATGATATCAGAGAATGCGGAAAAATAGCAGGAAGAATGTTTGACCATATTATTATTCGAAATGAAAAACACCTTCGTGGCAGAACCGAAGATGAGATCAATGGATTGATTATTGAAGGAATGCAGGCATCAGGAAAGGATGTGAGCTACGAGATTATCCCGAAAGAGATTGAAGCCCTGAAACATGCCATGGGAATGGCTGAAGAAGGAACCTTCATCACAGCTTTGAGCGATGTGATTTCCAATGCGATTGATCTTGTTCAGGAATACCAGACAAGGGAGCTACTGGAAGATGATAAGAATGTATAAAGATAAATAATCATAAAAGTATCGGCGGAACCTTTGGTTCTGCCGTTTAAAATCGTAATCTCCCTATTAATGATAGATTGCGATTTTTTTGTTTGGAAAAATTCCAACATTTTACCGACATTCAAATTTCAAACCCTCTTTCAAAGAACTCTACTGCAAAGATACAAATACTATGCCCGAAACGACAAAAATATTCATATAGATTAATTATGGCACAAAGAATTTACCCCACTTCAAAACATCTTTTTTTCACTTCTTTCTCATTTACAAAGTACCATTTTAAACATATAGAATTTTAAAGGTACTATATTTTAATCTTGCTTAAAATGGTAGCTTTTCAGCTACTTTTAGATGTGTCGATAGTGAGAATTATATTTTCTTTGAGTGGTCTACCCTTGTCACATCAGATATTATTTTTCACTTTCTGAACAGTCCCAATGCTAACATTACAAATTTTAGCCGTATCTCTAATTGAATTTCCTTTCTTTAGGCTCTTTATTACTTCCTTATACTTCAATAAAAAGTCTTCTATACTCTCCGTAGAACCTTTTTCTCGGCCTTTATAGATGCCCTTAGCCTTTGCAAGTGCAATTCCTTCACGTTGACGTTCTAAAATGGCTTCTCGCTCCATTTCGGCAATATTAGCCATAACAGAAATAATAAGTTTGAATGCCTGATTTTCTTTACCTTTAATGAGACTTTCTATTCCGAGATTATCTACTTTAAGAATAACGCCCTTTTTTTTGAAAAATTCCAGAGTAGTAAGAATGTCGTAAAGATTCCTTCCTAGCCTGTCAATAGAACTTACCGAGACGTAATTTATTTCTCCCTCTTCAATAGCTTTTATAAGCTCTTTTCCCTGAGTTCTATCCTTAAACGGAGAAGAACCACTTACCACATCAATAAAAACCTTTTCGCCCTTTGCTTGGCGTTCCTCCTGTCTTGCTGTGTTTTGCGCTCCTGTTGAAACTCTTATATATCGTGCTTTCATAATTGTAAATGTTATAAAGCACCCTGCATTTAAGCAAGGTGCAAAAATTAGTATTGTAATTAGTTTCTGAAATAATATCCGTTAGAACTCATATAATCGTACATCAAATGTCTGGCGGTTGCTTCCCAATCAATACAGATGTAAGAGGGCATGTTCTCAGGAATTGAACCCTCCTGTTCTAAAGTAGTCTGGGCAAAATCCTCATCTGAATCATACTCACCATAATAAGAATCTGAAAGGTTGTCTAATAGGTCGCTTATGTCCTCATGATAATAACTCATGCACTCTGCATAGGCTTCTATAACCTCAAAATCACAATCTGAATTATTAATCTCTTCGGCTATTTCATAAATATTTACTGAAAGATGACATTCGCTGATTAGCTTTTGTTTGATAAAAAACTCCGAACATTCATAATCCTGAATCATAAATTCGGGGTCGTCTTCGTCTTGGTGAAGATCCTGCATAGCCTGTAAAAGCTCGTCATAATTTGAATAATCCGAAAGGTTTAACCATTCACCATAGATTGACCCTTCATTGTACTTTTTGTACGTTCCGACATAGATACTGAAAGTATCAAGACAATTTGTTAACTTTGCCATTGTAGATAAGTTTTAATTAGTGTTAGAATTTTTTACACCTCCCCGTTCAATATTCCTAGTATTGACGGGGTTTTTTGTTGATTTTTATCACTCGAAAATTATGCCAAATGTGTAAATTTTAGGGTGCTTTTGAATGAAACAGAAGAAGTATTTTAAACCTGTACGAAATTCTCTCAAACCTGTTCTAACTTTGGGTTACAGTCTAAAAATGTTCAAAAAAAGTGCTAAGGTTTTTAGATCGTCCAAAAAACTATTACTCGGTTGTAAAGAGGTGGGGGTACTACCAAAAACTCGCCTTACCCCTCCTCCTAAGACTAATATGGGTACTCTTCCGAGATATATACTGCAAATAACCCAATTTTGAAGTAAAATTTAATGTATTTACATTTGCAAAAACCATATTGCATGAATACCGTAAAGCTCGGAGATGAATTTGAAGACAAATCTTACAACATTATTGAACAAGCATTAAAAAATAATGACTTAGGACTTATACCAAAATATTGTAAAATTTACCGAAAGAAACCTTATTATTCTTTTAGAAGGAAAGCTGATATTATTTTTGATTTAGCTATCGAAGTCACTCCGCCAAAGGCAAAGAATCCCACCTTATTGTATTTAATAGAATGTAAAAACTATACGAGTGCAGTACCTGTTAGTGATGTCGCAACATTTGCAGAATACATAAATCAAATTGAAGGCTTTGCAGTAAAAGGAGTTTTTGTTTCTAATAATCGCCTACAAAGCGGTGCATTAGAAACGGTTAAATCTTACGGTATGATGCTGATTGAAGTAAATGATAATGATTACAATATCCTTTTACATAGAACTGATAATCTGAAGAATCAAAATGAAAAAGATATTGAATTGGATGAGAAAATCAGAAAAACCATTGAAAATGCGCTACTTCCGAAAAAAATAGAAGGACTAAAGCAATTTTCAGCACAACAAATACAAAATATAGCAAACACATTTTTGAATGAATTTGATAGTTCTATCTTGGCGGGTGCATATAAATTAGATTTAAAACAATTAACTAATTATTTAGAAAAGAAATATCAGCTCAAAGTAGATTATGTCAACCTTTTAAATAATGACGGAACAAAACTGTTAGGCTATTTTGATTCGCAAAGCAATAAAATCTTAATAGATTACACAATAGTTGGTACAGAGCGTTTCCCATTCACTCTGGCGCATGAAATTGCACATTTTATTTTACACAGAAATCTTAAAATGAATCAAACGGTTTACAATAATTTTAAAGATTCAGTACATAACATCTTTACTCAGCAATATGAATTGAAGAATGATAAGAATTGGATTGAATGGCAAGCTAACAGCTTTGCTTCGGCAATTTTAATGCCTCACACTTCAATATTAGCAAGATTAATAGAGGTGCAAAGAAGAATGGGAGTCAGTAGAAATCAAGGTACAATTTATATTGACCATCAAGAACAAAATAGAAAGGATTTCCACACCTACATAGACTATTTGTCTAATCATTTTGGAACGAGCAAACAAAGTGTTGAATACAGATTAAAATCTTTAGACATTATAAAAACACCTAAAGACGTTAAAATTAATTATGCAAGTGAACAAGAAAGGATAAGACAAGAATCTATTAGGAGAGCAAATGAATTTATGAATAGAAACTTCTATGATTAATTGAATGGAGAGATTCTCACATCTACTCAATCAAAAATACAGAGTAAATTTATGACTAAAAAAATACATAGTTACAATGAAGTAGCCAATTTGCTAATGAATAAACTTGGTGAAATTTATTGGACTCCCCTCTATGAATATCTACAATTAAACCCAAATTTAATTACAACCTTTCCTGGACTTATACTTAGACCTGAAAAAATCATTTTTTATTTTGGTCAAAAACATATTGCAATTGAATATTGTGGCTCAGAAAGAATAACAGAACTAAAACCAAACTTCAGTCTTGAAGTTGAAATCAGAGATTATTCTATTGATGAAGGGAATTTTTTAGAAAAAATCATTGGTTTTAGCTATGATGGAACTTTTAACAAATCTTTTTATCTTCCTCCATACAGTGAAGATTTAATAATACCTACTAATAAGGGGTTTGATAAATTAATTGAATTAAATTGGAATTTTATGGCTCAAAATTCCATATTGACTTTTAATGCTACAAATTTTGAAATTCCCGAAGGTAAATATGCAAGATATATTAATTCTTTTTTCTTTGATGCTGACGAAAACGGATTAAAGACCAGACATATCAAGTGGTTAGAATGCATCCCTCTTTTCTTTGATAATACCAACACGGAATATGATTCTCTACAGTTTAATATTAGTTATCTGAAAAATCTGATAGAAGCAGATGCAAATTATAATTATCCTTTACCTGATGATGATGATTTTAAATATGTTAAACTTCCGCAAATAAACAGATTTATAGAATTAATTAGTAATAAAAACACAACAGAGGTTGAAATAACTAAATTTTTAGAACAAGATAAAAACAAGTTTATCTTATCAATGGCATTTTTAGCGAAAAGTATTCATCCACAAAAAGTATGTGAATGGCAAAGTGAAAAACGAAATCCAATCAAGCCAGATTTTTTAATTGAACAAGTTAATGGATATGGCAATATTGTTGAATTTAAGCTACCCTTTTTAAAAGGAAACTCAATAACAGGAAAACATAATAGAGAAACATTTTCTGCTGAAATTCAATCTTATATATCACAAACAAGAGTATATAAAACCTACTTTGAAGACCCTAATAACAGAAGGTGGTTCGAAAGTCATTACAATTTCAAAATCCATAATCCCAAAAGAATTCTTGTTGTAGGTAGAAGATGGGATTTTGAACAAGATGAATGGCGTGAAATTATTAGTGAATATCCTAATCTTGAAATAATGACTTATGATGATTTAATCGACGGTATTATTGCTCAATTTTATAATTGACCAATTATGGTATTTGGAAATATAACTAACAATTAAAAGGCACAAAATTTGTACTTTTGTGCCAATATTTAAACAAAAAAAGAAAAGTGTAATAACGTTTGTCTTTTGTTCTGTGAATCGGCAAAATTTATAAGAACCACAAAATACAAACAGTTTAACACACTTGTCATACCTATGGCAAGTGGTTATCCTGTTTTTATGTGGTACAGGCTTTGCCGAGCCTTCAGAACAGAAAGCATGTGAGAACCCACTTGCTTTTTTTGTTGCCTAAAATCAAATAAAATTTATAAGATATGAGCAACACAAATGAAGGCGGATGCTTACCCGTATTAGCATTTATTCTTTACGCAGTCATTATTATTGGTTCGGGAGTTCTCTCGTGGAACTGGGTTGAACCGAAATCTTTTGTCGGAGCAATCGGCTTTATGATTCTTTGGGGGATTCTCTCCTACATTGGACATTTTATTCTCATTGGAATTATCGCATTATTATCTGAAAAATAAGTCATTATGAAAAAGATTTACTTATTAATGACTGTTTGCGTAGTAGTTAGCTGTAAAAAACGAAACAATTGGGATGATGTTTATAGCAATATTGATTCCATTAGCACCGACACCACTTATCAGGTTTCTACACCTGTTCTTAATGATTCTACAACTATTATTCAAGACACTGTATCAACAGCTCCAATAAAGCCCAAATACGCAATTATATGGGCAATAATAGCACCAAATAGTGATTCTGTACTAACTAAAGAGAATATGTCACGCTATCAAAGTATCGGAAGTGATGTTATTGAAATGACAGACGTAAGCGAAGATGCTAAGTACAAAAAAATGGACGAGTTCGAGAAAACATTATACAAGGACGGTGCTGTTCCCGCAGGAATGAATATCAGGAAAAGAAAGATTCTTGTATTCGATAGTTACGCAGAAGCATCAAAACAAAGAGAAGAATTTATCAAATAAAATATATCATTATGAAAAAATTGATTTTTACACTTTCGTTGGCAGTATTGCCATTATTTTCGTGTTCATCGCCCGATAATGACGAAGAGACGACCACCCCCACAACCGTAAACAATAATAAAATCAATCCACCTGCATGGATTATCGGAAAATGGACGAGCTATTTAGGAGGCACGGCTTACCAATCTTACACATTCTCAAACGGAGATATTGTTATGTCGATGGGTGGCTATTCACAGAGCTATAAGTATATCGCTGATAGTGGAGGATATTCTCAGACATCAAGCGATACGGAATTTACTTTCACTCTTGCTAATGGTGGTGTTTCTCAAACTTTCAAATTCAAGAAAGTGACAGCAACAAAACTCAACTTTGATAACGGAAACAGTATTACAGAATTTATAAAAGAGTAACAAAATGAAAAAATTACTATTTACCCTTGTATTGGCTTTACCAACATTTTATTTCGCACAGGAAACACAAAAAGACAAAAAATGTGATCTCCCCCCAAATTACGTAGAGCCAGCTCCTGATAAGAAAATCCAATCCTTTTTGAAAAAAGTAGATGCAACTATTTCTGACCTTAGAAAACACGTTGCAATAGACAATGACTGCAACGAAAGCGATATTGTGTTTTTACGCATTTCAGAACAAAAAGGAAATGGGATTTATGAATTATGCGCAAACGGTAAACCTATGAAATACAAGAGAATGGGCTCGGTATTTATGAAAAACAGTGAAAATCCATTTGATGTAGCAAAATGACATTGCAGTTTCAAGGGAGCTGTATACCACCGTTTGAATTTAAGCAATACAGCATTTGGGATCATGTATCATTTACTTTGACGCTACTCGCATACCTCATTCTATATATTGGTTGTGCTTATTATCTCATGCGAGGTTTAAAACTCGGTATTAATGCGCTGAAAAAGCATTTTGAGAAAGAAAAATGTTAAATAGTTCAAAACCTGTTTGTAATGCGACAGGTTTTGACGTTATAGGCACTTACATTTGGCTCATAATAATTAAAATTCACTATTATGATGCAAAGATTAGATTATGTCTTGAGTAGAAACCTTGACAGTCCTTATGGAAAAAACAGTGTGTTTTTTGAAACATTTGTTGTTCCTCCCGAAGATTTCGATAAAATCCCCGAAACTAAAGAAACAGATCGCATAAAATATACTTTCATACTATGTAAGAGTGGTGTTGAAGTGTTTGATAGATACGAAAAAGAGGGGGTAGAAGAGAAACAATTTAAAGTTTTCTATGAAGAAGATGACCCTAAAAAAAGTAACTTTTTTGGTACTGCCTGTCGGGTAAAAATGGGAAAAGATGCCAAAAACTTTTTTAATAGAATTTATAGTAATAATCAAAATACCACGTATGTAACTCCAACAGAATCAATAACAGTAAGTGGGTTTGACAATCTTGTTAGAGAGCTTGCAGATGATAAAAAGATAAATGAAACTCTTTTAAAGGGTGCAATCTATTTGGAAATTGCAGAACAAACCAAATTGAATGAAGCCTTTAAAAAGGTATTTTCTTTAAATAATCAATTGGCTGATTGGCTTAGAGGAGGTGTTGAAACTGTTGAAAGTTGGAAATTCACGGAAGAAAATTATGATTACGAGAAGTATTTTGTATTACCGATGTACAGTACTTATCAAAATAAAGTAAGTACAAGCGGATTTCAAAAACAAGAAGCAAAATATAAGCCCATCATTCCTGTTCCTATTTCTGCGAGAGAATACAAAACTATGCAGAATGCTTCTGAAATAGCAAGTGAAGGATTTAACAAGCTCAAAGATTTTGTAGATTATTTTGATGAAATTTCCCTGGCAATAGTTTCAACTGTTGTTAAAGCAACCCCAACAATAGCGGACGATATTTTCTTTGCTGTAGTCTTCTATTTAAAGAATTTGATAGAAGATAATATCCCTGAAAGCATTAAAAATGTATATAATAAACTCAAATCATTCTTTAAGGATGTTTTAGATGTCATTTCTGGGATTGGGGCTTTTATAGGAGAAAAAATTAATCAGGAAGTTGCAAAAATCAATGCTTTCTTATGTGGCTTACTTAACGGTCTTATCTCATTGGCTCAAACAGTAATTATGTTATTAGCCATGATTACCGATAATCTCCCTTTTTTAAACATGGAGAAATTAAGCCCTTTAGAACTTACAAAACATCAGGAAAAGTTAGAATTCATTGAAGATTTTGTAGATTTAGTTGCTGAAAGCTCAAAAGAGTTTCTTAGCGGAATTAAAAATATTTTTAGCAAAGGTAAAATCTGGAAAGAAATTTCACAATTTACTGACGTGTTGAAAAAGAAATTTTCAGAACTTAATGACTATTTTTGGGCATACTTTGTAGGTGCTATTGCTTTTGAACTTATTTTGGATGCTATTATCGCCTATTTTACAGGGGGTGCATCTCTTGCTGGAAAAATATCTGAAAAGATAGCACAAGCTGCGGGTAAAATTAGTAGAGTATCTCAAAAATCAGCAAAATTAGGAAAAGCGATAAACTTTTCTAAAAATTTAGGAAAGAAAGTAGGTAGTTCATTAGCAGACCTTTGGAAATGGTTAAAGAAGGAATTTTTAGAGTTAGTAGAAGCAGTAAAGAATGGAAATTTTGCGAACTACCTGAAGAAAAAATTTTATGAATTGACAGATGATGTAGAAGGATTACGTAAATTGGCTTTCGGAAAATGGTTCAGTAAATTTGACAAAGGTTTTTTCAACCATCTTGAAGGAGAGTTTAATACTGAACTTTTTATAAAAAACCTGCCTTCGGGTTTCAAATACACAGATGAAGTCTTAGTTTCCCAAGGGGGACACAGAGGGTCGGGAATCTTAAACGGAGCAATAGACTTAGAGAAGATATTAGACCCTGAAGGAGTTTATTCTATGGCACAATTGGCAGATGATGTTCCTTTCAAGGCTAAAATCAGTATAAAATACAAAGATGGCTATTTAGTGAAAAATGCAGAATCTTCTATGTTTCCAAAAAATTGGGATGTTAAAAGAATACAGGAGGAAATTGCATATGTATATGAAAATACCGTAGCTAAAGGACAAGGAGTGAATCCAGCCTCATTAGGCAAAAAATTTAAACAATATAAGTTTAGGGACTCTTCAGGTAGGTTTGACATATTAATTGAGGTTGATGATGCAGGAAATATTATGAATGCATATCCACTGTTATAAAATAAAAATATTATACAAAATGAAATATACATTTAAAAAAGATATGTGGGGAGACACAATCTTACACTCTATTCAGAGTGAAGAAAGTACTATAAACCACTTTGGGAGCTGGAATTGGACACCACAAAAAATTCAAAGTTTAATTGACGGTGTGGAACAAAGCAAAAACAAAGATTCTGATGAATCCTTTGACTGGCAAAACGAGGATGTTTTCTTCCGAAGCAATAAATATGGAGTTTTCTTTGTAGACCTAATGAAACAAAGGGCGGGAGAGAAATCTAAAAAACAAGATTTGGATTTGAATCACGATGAGTTTATCAAATTTTTACAGGATTTTAAAAAGTTTGTTGAAGAAAATAGTTGATAAAATTGCTTAATTTAAAAACAGGCTCAAAACAAGCCTGTTTTTTTATGATATTGACAAAGTTGGCACATTACCATAGTTTCTGTAAAACACTTCGTTAAATCGGCTCTTTACGGCTTCTACATGGTCACTTGTAGTTGCTATACTATCATGAATTGTAAAAACTGGAATTTCACGCCTGTATTCTTTGATTAATTCTTTTGCCAACACATCCACAATCATAAATCCTTCCATTTCAAAAAGTTGTTTGCTAATCTTTTTGTAGCCTTGTTTCTTTTTGGTTTTTAGGAAGTCATAAATTATAGGATAACGCTCGGCAAAAACTTGTTGAACCTTTTCATATTGAGAGTTTTTAGCAAAAAACATAGACAATAATAATTTCTTCGTTAACTCCCTGTTCTTCTCATAACAGTTGGTGTAGTCCACTAAAAATAATCTTTTGTAGGTTTTCGCCCATTCTTCACCGTATATTTCCATAAGTCTATCAATAAACACATCATACACCCCACCAGACACGCATAATTTTTTGAAGTCCTCAACCTCAGTATCCATGAGGGTTTTGAAAGATTCAGAATTCATATATATATGGAAACTATCTTTTATTCTATCTACTCGCTTCTTACTTACCCTATATCTAACGCTAGATAGATAATTAGATAAGAAATATGGAATACTATTCTTAACATCAATTTCGTGGATTTTTTTATTGTCATAAAACATATGTTTCCTGATCTCTTTATTCAATCTTGCAAATGGATTGTAAAACCTCCCCACTGTTTTGTAACCTTTCCCAACTTTACTACTACCTCTTGAAAAACTGTAAATCCCATTCATGAATTTCACCATGTTTTTCATAGCCATAAGATAATAGGTATAAGTTGCTAATCCCTCTTTATCTGGCTCACCATGTGAAATTTTGATTGGATATTTACCCTCCATAAAATAGGCTTCAAAAACATCATTTTCGGCTAGGTTGGTATCAATTGAAAATTTCGTATTATCGAAAAAGTCAATTAAAGGCTTTTCATACTTTTTCACATAGCTTGTTTTTGTGGTGGTAGACTTTAAATCATCGGCATTTTTTATTTGAATAACTTCCGCAAACACTCTTGAAAAACGCAAAGGCTTTAAAAATCCATATCCAAAACTTTCTTTTCCAGCGTAATACGGTTTTCGGTTGATATATTTTAAATCTATCAAAAGTTGAATGTATTCTAAATAATTTTTTCCGATATGTTTAATCCAAGTATCACTATTAATTATGCTATGGTGGTTATACTTTTCTGTTTCTGTGGCTTTTACAAATACAACGGAGCTATAAATAATACGCCCGATAATAAACTTAATGCGGTTCATATCAAAATCTTTAATTCTTTCGCTCCCCTCATTTTCTATAAGGGAATAATCGAGTGACAATGGTAATAAAACCATTAATTCATTTTTATTTACTGTTTGTTTCATTAAATCATATAGCATTAATCCTCAAATCTTTAGTAGAAATAAGGATGGTTAATAAAATAGACTTCAAGCAAAAGCAGTAGCTAACATAAGCCTTCACTAATGCTTGAGATCATTCAATAAAATTTTAGGTGTTGGGGGCAGTAGGACGGAAAAAATCCTACTTTACAGATAGATTAATTCGTTCTTACGAGACAGTTTACAATCTCATGTGGTTTAAAGTAGGTTTGTGCTCCAAGCATATACTCTGGAATCAACCCCGCTTTTCTCATTCTCCAAAAAGTAGTTTCACCCACCCCTAAGAAATCAGTAGCTTCTTTGATTGATAAAAGTTCAGGTAATAATCTTTCTTCCAAAGAGCTGATTTTAGCCGTCAAATCAGCCATTATTTCAGCTAAAATCCTTTCAATGACAGATTGTAGTATTTCATCATTTGACACGCCAGAATCGCCTGAAAACGATTCAGAATATTGTACACATAACTTATCCAAATGCTCAATTTCTTTATTGTATTGAGTTGTAAAATAGTCTACTACTTCTTTTTGGATTGGGTTAAGGTTTTCAAGTGAAGATAAAATCTCACCAATATTAATAAAATGTAGTTTTATTTCATAGGCAGTTTGTCTTTTTGTGGTTAAATCGTTAATAGTTAGTAAATAATTTCTAAGTTCTTTTCTGAAACCGTGCGACAAATCCGAAAATATTTGTGCAGTTGCATTATAGAACATTCCGAAGTCAAAAATTGGAAGCACCTTATTATAATTGACAAAGTACACATGAAAAGGATTATTCCCGTCATATTCTTGTTCCAAAATTTCTGTTTCTTCGTTACAGTCAAAAAATATCATTTGTAAGCTCATTTTAGGGTGCAAAAATCCGAGATTTCCGCACTTACATACAAACTTGTCAATTGACATTAAATCATGCTTTAAAAGCGGGTTTTCTAATAGTTTATTCATTCTGTCTTATTATTTAATAGTTGATTAATCATAAAAATAACTGGCGAGTGCGTGTGATTGTTGGTTGTCTACTTTTCCGATGTACCTTAAAAACATAGCTTCACTCTTGTGTCCTGTTGCCTTCATTAGCAAAGGGGTTGGTATTTTGCCGTAATTGTTACTTGCAAAACTCCTTCTCCCGATATGGCTTGTAATAAGCTCATGTTTTGAGTATGTATCAAAAGCCTTTCTTCCTTCTTTTTGAACGCCACCGAAACATTTATCTTCAACTCCAATTTCCCTACAAACTTTCTTTACTAATTTGTTATACTTGTCAGTGTAATACTTTTTAGGAAATTCAAAACCTCTCTTATCAAGAATTTTTAAAACCTTTGGATGAACTGGCAATTGAAGAATTTCTTCCGTCTTATCTTGAGTGAAGTTTAAGAAGTAAAATTCTTTTCCATCCTTATTTTTCGATTTACTGAACATATCCAATTCAAATCTCATAAAATCAGATATTCTTTGACCTGTGTAGCAAGAAATAAGTAGCCAATCTCTTACGTTGTCAAAGTCTTCATTTTCAAAGACATGATTATCAATCACTTCCAATTCTTCAGGTGTCAAAATTTGAAATATTGTTTTTTCTAATTTCGATTTAACCAATTTTATTTGAGGATTTAACTTAATGCCGTTTCTTTCAGCATGATTAGCAACAATTCTGATAAATTTTAAAGTATTTGAGACGTAATTTTTAGCATACTTTCTTATTTCAATCATATAAGTTCCAAAATCGGAAGCAAATTGTTGATTCAATTCATTGAATTTCAAGCTTTTCCTTTTAGAATACTTTAAAAATTCTGCTACCATATCCCTTGTGCGGTTGATTTTACCTAAATACTCTTCGCTCACACTATGTTTCTTTTGTTCGGTGAAAACATCACAATAAGCAACAAAATCATCGGGGATAGTATTTTCTTTGACAACGGGCGGATTGATAATATTTTTAAGCCATTCTAAGTTAAATTCAACTCCTTCTGATTCTTTAAAAGATTTTTCAATCTTCTTTTCTAACTCTTGAAGCCTTGCATTGATTTCTTTACTATGTAGTATCAATGCTCTCGTTGCTCCGTCTCTTTTCTCAACTAATTTACCTTTTTGCTCAATGAAAAATCTCTCTTTCATCATGCCATTATCAACATCCCAATGGGAAGCAATACAGGTTTCTTTTGTTGGAGTTTTAAAGTCAAACGCTCTTCCGTTTGTTACTCTTACATAAATAGGCGTTACGCCTTCGCCAGACTTGTGTCTGACAAAAAATTTTGTCTTTAGCATAAATTAAATGATTTTAAATAGTAGTACTACCTCAAGTTTTTTGAGGGGTGCAAAGATACGAAATTTTTCATAATCGGACAAATTGTCACATGTTAAAATTTGGTTAAATAAATTACATTTCATATATTACGAGCCAGAGTTGAAAATTAAGTGTTGGATTTTGTGTCAACCGAATTCCAACATTTACAGAATTCAATGAAAGAATCTTAAATTTTAACAGAAAAATAGTTATATGCTAAAAACAGAAAAACCCCTGAAAAGAGCCGTTATTACACAAAACTCATTTCAAGGGTTTTCATTTGATTTCAAGCGTACCAGTACCTTTGGTTCCGCCGATACTTTTAACTACAGATATTGAAAATGTTAAAATTTAGTTTTTATCAGAATTAGCATAAATTTCTATTATAGTAAGATTTTCATACTCTCTTAATAAGTCTTCATTGGTCTTAAATTTTATATGGTCTCTCTTAATTCTTTTTTTGAGACCTGAAGTGCCTTGGAATAACTTGTTAGTGGCACTGTCATGTTCCTTAATGAAAAGTGTTATTTTGGCTGATTTTGCATTTTTATCAGAATTTCTGATATCATCAATAAACCTTATTGTAATAAAATTATTGGTTTCAGGTGTACCTCCTCCAAAAGTAACCAGTTGAATATCCAATTTTAAATCTTTTAATAGTTCTTTAACTTTTTTTCCTATATAATTGTTTTTTTTATCCTCAAATCTTCCGATGGTTTCCTTTGACGATATTTTTTCCTGTGCATTTGCTTTAAAAAAGAAACTTGAAAATGCCAGTAGAAGAAAGATTTTTTTCATGATTTAAGAGTAGGTTATTAGATATAATAAAGCTTCATGAATGATTTTTGAATAAACGCTTTTCTATCCATACCTAAAATAAATAATTACAATTACTTTTCTGCAAAAAAAGCATTGGAACTTCCGATCCATATCGCATCTTTCTTATTAAAGTCTACATTCACCATAGAGGCTTTTGTCATTCTTCCAAGGTTTTCCAGCAGAATAGGCTGGTCATCATTTTCTCTCCAGATATATAATAAACGGATCTCTGCTTTGGAAAACTCTCCGTTGATGTCTTCAAAGACCGGTTCATAGGTTACTTTTCTTTGCAGGATATAGTTTTCTTTATCTTCAATAGCATCTGTAATTTCCTTGGTAGGATTCAGGTTAACCCCGCTTCCGGCAAATGAGAATAAAGGCTTTAATACAAAATTTTCAAGATTTTCGTTTTCAGGAAATTCATGCAGGAAGTAACTTTTAGGAACGAACTGATGCTTCAGTAGTGGTAAAAGGAACTTTGAGATTTTAAAGAACCAGTTGGGGTGAGTGATCCACTTCACATCAACCTCTTCACGAAAATCAAATTCAGTGGTAAGATCCGGGATTCTGTCCAGCTCATCAAATATCACCCGGTTGTAGATTCTTTTGATCTCCGTAAGTTTCCCGTTATTTTCATAATATAACTTTTTGTCTTTCTTTTTTACTTTGGTCAGACATACTGTTTTTATGCCTAATAAACGCTCCGTTAGGGCGAAATCAATAGCCGTTTTCTGTTTTTCGGGGAAAATTTCAAGAAGAATGACATTCTCAGGATTTTCATCACCAACGATCAATTCCTTTAGGTACTTTTCAAAGCTTTCCTGAGGCATTGTGTTCCGGATCTCCGAAAGAAAAGGATAGACTTCACACAAGGTATCTTCAAAGGTCTTCTGAAAGGCATAAAGTGAAGGAAAAGCCTGAAGTTCGATCAGTTGAGGCTCGATCGTCCCATTCTCACTTTTACAGATCCCGAAATCTATGGTGAAAAAATGGGGCTGGTCCGTATCATTGGGAACCCTGCAGTTATCAGGAACGGCTTTTTGAAGAGTTTCAGCCGGAAGTGCTTTGATCTGGCTGATAATACTTTCACTGGCGTCAAGAAGTTTGCCCTCAAATTCTTTGGTAAGAAATAACGGACTTTCCGAAATCCTGAAAGTAGGTTCTATACCTCCTTTTTGCTTTAAAATATCTTTAAGCTGCTGATATTTTTCTTGTGAAAATTCCTGGTTAAACTGTTTTCTGTATTTTGGGATCATATTTTTTTTCTTTGTGGTGTTAAAAAAATCGAACATTTTTGTCCGATTTTTATAGATATGAAGCTGGAAGCAGGAAGAGGGAAGTTCTTGAGATCCGAATAATTAATAAATTAATATAAGATCAATCAATCATACCTGATCTTAATTAAAAAGGTGTATAGAAGTCTATTAACGAATAGTAACTCCCAGCCCCCTTCTTCCAGCTTCCTGACTTTATTAAGCTAAAGATTCAACTTCTTTCAAAATGTTTTTTTTTGCAAACTGAAGGAATCTCGGTAAGATCTGGTTTCTGGTCAGGATGATCTTATCTTCATCATCAATTCTGTCCATGGTTTCAAGGTATTTTTCCATACCGAAATTTTCGATCATCGCTTCCCGGTTCTTTTCATCTTTCAGGTTTTCGATCAGTGCTTCAGGGCTGGCTTCAGGATGAAACTGGGTCCCGAATATTTCATCCGAAAAACGAACAGCCATTACGGCTCTTTCCAGATTGATATGAGGACGGAATTTTTCAATAGCCATAACTGTCATTCCCAGCTCTTCAAAGCGTTCGTGATCCGGCTCAATAAATTGGTAAGCCCTGGAATCCACTGCATAGAATGGATCCTGAAGGTTTTTGAATAAAAATTCGTCTTTGCCTTCCCTGGTTTTGTGAACAGGCATTACTCCGAAAGAATAAGACTTTCTTTTGCAGATATTACCCAGCTTCCAGTGAATGCTTGCCAATTGGAATGAGTGGCAGATCAGGAAGAGATATTTTTTATCATCACTGTATCGGTTATGTTCAAAAACGGCATCTAAAAAATTGGAAAATCGGTCTTCCCATGCAAAACCTTCTCTGTGTGGAGTACCGGGTCCGCCTGAAGAAATAAAAATATCAAAATCTCCAATCTCCGGCATTTCATCCTTAAACCTCACATCAAATGTCTTGATGATTACATTTTCTTCAGAGTTCTGCTGAAATGCTTCAGAAATCTCCTTAATGTTTCTAAAGCCTTGATTGACATGGTTGTTGTTCATATCCAACAGAGCAATTCGAATATCTTTCATTACATCATATTTTTTGCAAAGTTACCAAAAATATTATGAAGCGGGTTCTCCGTGTGTGATACCGTACTCCGTTTCAGAGATCATATAATCTACAACTTTCGTCAGATCACCTGTTTCCTTAAAGATCTGAAGCTGTCGGTCGGCACCGGTTCCGTTTTCCAGAATTTTCCATGCGTATTCAACCTCCTGCCGGCATCCTAAATCGTCTACGACATCATCAATAAACTCTAAAAGTTCTTTTAATAGATGAGGATAAGGAACAGACTCTTCTTTACCAAAGTCGATCAGGTGAGCTTCGATACCGCTTTTGGAAGCACGCCATTTATTTTCGTTCAGCAGCAGCCTTCTGTAGCTTCTGAAGCTGAGGTTCTGCTGGTGAAGTTTATAAATTTTAGCTACCAGACTCTGCATAATAGCGGCAAGACAGACCGTTTCGTCAATCCTTAAAGGCATATCACAGATCCGGAATTCGATCGTAGGGTAGAATGGGTGAACACGTAAATCCCACCAGATTTTCTTGGCATTATCAATGGTTCCGGTTTTTACCAGAAGGTCAACATAGCTGTCAAATTCCGCAAGAGAATTAAAATAACTCGGAATTCCGGTTCTTGGGAACTTTACAAAAATTTCCTGTCTGTAAGACTTGAAACCGGTATATCTCCCGATCCAGAAAGGTGAATTGGTGGAAAGTGCATAGACGTGTGGCAGGAAGTAACGCATCACATTCTGAATTCTTACCCCTTCTTCACGATTGGGAATCCCGATGTGAACGTGAAGTCCGAAAATAAGGTTTTCACGGGCTACATCTCCCATGTCATCAACAATTTTGATGTATCTTTCCCCTTGTGTAATATTGTTTTCTGACCAGTGCGAAAAAGGGTGGGTGCCTCCTCCGGAAACACGAAGCCCCTGTTCATGGGCAGTATTGATCAGATGCCTTCTTAAATTTGTTAATTCTGCTCTGGCTTCCTGAATATTCTGGCAGATCCCCGTTTCCATTTCGATCATGGATTCGTGCATTTCGTGCTTTAAATTTTCACTTAAAACCGCTTTGCCACCTTCAATGATTTTCGAAACGTGAGAGACCAGATCTCTGCTTTCGACATCGATGATCTGATACTCTTCTTCAATTCCAATAGTAAACTGATGCATTTTTCTTGTGTTTTTTATTTCTTTTTCAATGGTTTATTTTATTGAATCTTTCACAAAGGTTCCCCAGGTGATATTAGGTTTCCCCGGAACATATTCTTTAGCTTTTTCAATCGCTAATTTTGCAGCATGCTCTATGATCCATGCGAAGTTTTCTTCTCCTACAGAATTTCTGTCCGCATCCGGAGCAGGATTGCAGAAATCGATGGCGTAAGGAATACCGTCTCTTACTGCGAATTCCACGGTATTGAAATCATACCCCAGTGCCTCGTTCATTTTAATTGTATAATCATGAATGGTCTTCAGTAGCTTTTCGAGTTCTTCACCTTGAGTCTGATGCGTTGTGGCATATCTCAAATGATGTGGGTTTCTCGGCTCATAAGGCATAATGTGAACATATTTTCTTCCCAGGCAGTAAACCCTGTAATAATCGTCAAAAATAATCTCTTCCTGTACCATCATCACCAGCTGTTCTGTTTCACTCAGTTTGTTCCAGAGATCATCAGGATTCTCTACCCTGTATACATTTTTCCATCCACCGCCATCATGGGGTTTCATGTAGGCAGGAAAGCCAACATAATTAAAGATGTATTCCCAGTCATGCGGAAATTTGAGGTTCCTGAATGAGGTTTCCGAAGTGTTGTCAGGTCTTTCGTGTGACGGAAGCAAAACGGTCTTGGGAAGCGGAATGCCGAGCTTAGACATCAGGGCGTTGTTGAAAAACTTTTCATCAGCACTCCACCAGAACGGATTATTGATCACATAAGTGCCGTTAAGTGCTGCGTTTTTCAGGTAAGCTCTGTAAAAGGGAACGTCTTGCGAAATTCTGTCGATGATCACCGCGTATCCATAGTCTGCACCCTGTTCCAGCTTATCGATGGTCACCGGCTCAGCTATGATATCTCCGCTGCCCAGTTCATTTACTTTTTCTATAAATGCCCAGGGAAATGTATCTTCCATACCGAATAGAATTCCTACTTTTTTTGTCATAATTTTTGTTTTTAAAATGGGTGTATAGTTCTATTTTATCTTCAACAGAACCCCGGATTCCTCCGGAGTTTTTAAAAACTTAAGCGTTAAAACATTGATTTTCTTTTACAATTTAAAAATCTTTATTTTAAACACTTAAGCTATTTTATAAACTGCAAATAAGAGCACTTAAATTTTTTTGAAGACCTTTTATTCTAAGTGATCTAAAGCCTTTTAAAACTTTTGCGGTTAATTTTATATTTTTTTGATTTAAAAATTATAGGTTAAGAGAAATATGTTCCTATAAATGTAGGAAACACCATTCTCCATAAAGGCCAGTCATGTCCGATCCATTTTCTTTCATCATACCAGAAATCAATGCCTTTTATCCTTAAAATTTCAGCCATTTCAATATTTTTATCTTTGCATATATCCTGATCTGAAGTGCTCAGCACAATATGCATATGTTTGTATTTCCAGGCCTCATCGTTCCTTACAAACTCCCTTGGACAGTTGAAATACACCAGATTATCGGAATACCCATCCATGAAATTCCTTATGCTGAATGCACCGGAAAGACAGAACAGATGAGAAACTACATCCGGAAATCTAAACGCAAAATTGGCAGCATGGTACCCTCCGAAGCTCGCCCCGGCAACCGCTACACGATGTGTTTTATGAAGTTTCTGAATATAAGGAACAAATTCCTGGATCAGGAACTGCACATACCGTTCATAGTTCTTTATCCTTTGTTGAGGAGATATTTTTTCATCATAAAAGCTCCAGCTGTCAATGGTCTGAATATTATAAAGCTTTACTTTTCCCTGTTCTATGAACCAGTTGATGCTTCCATTGAGATGAAAATCGTGATTTTGGGTATATTGTCCCTGGGAAGTAGGAAACATGATGATAGGATGGCCGTAATGTCCTGTTACTTCTACTTTAAGGCTTATTCCCAGTATATTTGAATAATAATCCGTATGTTCTATATGAGGCATTGAAATTTTCTTTACTTTAATGATTGTGTTTAACTGCTTAGTTTACTGCTTTTGGGAGGCAGGATATTCAGCATTTCTGAGTGTATTTTTTCAGCAGCACTGTCTAATCTGTCCTGTACAATAGCTGCATCGCTGGATTTATAAACAATTCCGACATGGTAATCTATAGGAAGGAACTTTACCACCTCTTCAGACTCGAAATTGCTGTAATCCGGTTCTTTATCCTTGATCAGGGCAACAATAAGTCCTGAATAGTAGCTTGTAGGAGATGAAATATTGTAATCTTCTCCCCTTAGAAGCGCATCTTCAATTTTGGCCCATTCCCGCCAGATATTGATTCCGCTTGATGCTTCCACCAGGTCGGGAATGTGAGCCCCGCCAACTCTGGAGGAGGTTTCAAGAAAGTACCATTTTCCGTCTTCTTTTCCACGGATAAACTCTGTGTGTGTGGCTCCGTTAAGAAGTCCGAAGCTCGAAAGTACTTTGGCATTGATCTCTTCCAGGTCTTTAAACTCCTCCGAATCCCTTCCCAGCGTTTTAGACCTGAAAACACCTCCTTCATGAGAGACCTGCATTGGTGGAGCAAGGTATTTTGAAGCGGAAGTGAATACAATTTCTTTATTAAAGGTAAGGCTGTCTACATGATAAACATCACCGGGCTTAAAGCTTTCCAGTAAAAAAAGATGCCGTTCTTCGCCAAGGGTTTCCAACGCTTCGTGAAGCTGTTCCTTGGAGGTTATTTTTTTTATTCCTGATGCTGATGCTTCTGATCTGGGCTTCAGTACCCATGGAGGAGCAACTCTGTCTACAAAGTTGTTGACCTCATCATCGTTAAAAACAGCTGTGAATTCCGGAACGCTGATTCCCGAATCTTTTGCTTTTTGACGCATGGCCAGTTTATCTCTGAAATAACGGTGGGTGGTCTGTCCCATTCCCGGAATACGGAACGTTTCTCTGATCAATGCGGCTTTTTCCACATCATAATCATCAAGCGCTACTACAGCATCTACTTTCCTGCTCTTCATCAGATGTGAAAAACCCTGGATCAGATGTTCCAGATTCCATACGGATGGTTTTAGCTCAGGCATATAGAATGTCTCATCAATAGCATGCCAGGGCCAGTTTTTTTCTTTAAGGTTCTCAGAGGTTACCAAGATGATTTTATTACCGAGCGTCTTCATTTCGTCCATAAAATCGTAGCCCTTGTAATAGCACGAAATACACACAATAGTTTTCTTCTCCATATAATGTTTTTTAATTTTTAGTGAATTTTCAAAAATAAAAGCAATTATTTATTGTTTTATTAATGTTAAAAAAACAGAATATTGTGCGCTTTTGAAAATTCACTAATCAAGTATACAGAGATTTTTTGTAAAAAACTAATTTTTAGTGATAATTTTCGATTAAATCCACGAGTAATTGAACCCCAAAACCGGTTGCCGCTTTTTCCTTGGCATAACTTACATTTCCGAAGGCTACTCCAGCTATGTCCAGATGTGCCCATTTAGGGTGGTTTTCAATGAATTGTTCCAGGAATTTTGCTGCGATGATGCAGTCTCCTACAGGCTTCATCGAAATGTTTTTCAGATCCGCAACATCAGACTGTATATCATCTTTCCAGATGTCCCATAACGGAAGGTTCCAAAGCCTTTGGTTGGTCTGATCTCCGGTTTTGATCAGACTATTTTTCAATTCCTCATTATTGGAGAACATGGCCCCACAGGTATCTCCGAACATTCGTACTGAACTGCCCGTCAAAGTGGCCAGGTCGATAAGATAATCTGTTTTGTAGTTTTTGGAAAGATATGAAAGTCCGTCTGCCAGGATCAGCCTGCCTTCCGCATCAGTATCAAGGACTTCGATTGTTTTTCCATTGTATGCAGTGATGACATCGCTGGGAAGTAAGGCTTTCTCAGAGATCGCATTGTCGGTAATGGGCAGAACGGCTATAATATTGACCGGAAGCTTCATTTCGGCTGCATAGATTAAAGTTCCAAGAACAGCTGTAGCGCCGCCCATATCAGATTTCATATAATGCAGATTGGCTGAATTCTTTAATGATATACCACCTGTGTCAAACAATATGCATTTTCCGACCAGACCATACGTTTTCGCATTTTTTACGGAGGTTTTATATTCCAAAACAGTGAACGCCGCATCGTAGGCACTTCCCTGATTAACGGAAAGATAGGCTCCTAAGCCAAGCTCTTCACATTTTTTCCTGTTAAAAGCTGTGTATTTTAAATCATATTTTTTTGCCAGATTTTTAAGATATGTACTGAAAATGTCCGGTCTTTTAAGATTGGCAGGTTTATTCAGCCAATCCTGGCAGGTGATTTGACCGTTGCTTAATGCTTCAGCTCTCTGGGTAATGTGATCTAATTTTTTCTGGCTTAAATTTTCAAAATGAAGCTCAAATTTCGTATCCCAGAAAGGATGCTTTTTTTCAAAAGGATAGTTATATGTTCCAAGAAGTAATCCTTTTACAAATTCTTCAAGCTGTTTTTCATTCATAAAATCTGCCAGGGCCAATGTCGGTACTGCCTGCAGCTTTTCCTTTTGAGTCTGTGAGAACTTTACAGCTACCTGTTGGAACTCGAAATTTTGTAAGGTAGATTTTCCCAGTCCTATAAAATAAGTGATACCTTCTTCATGGGCATTCACGAAGACTTCATGCTTTTTACCTGTAAAAAAGGTGGAAATATTTGTATTGAAATTTTTACTTGTTTTTGTCCATTCCTCTTCGGTGAATAAATGGAAAACCTGAGTATAGTTCGTATTTTTTTTATTGATTAATTTCATAAATTTAGTTCTTAATGCTTTGTTGTTGCGGTTTTACTTCGACAGGATTTTCGGTGTTGTCATAGAACAGCCATTCTATGGCTCTCGGAAATTCCTGTGACCAGTAGAATTCATTATGGGTGCCTTCCGGGTTGATATTGGTTCTGAATTCAAAATCAAAAAGGTTTTTCTTTTCCCACCTTTTCAGGTACTCTTCGAAAACATGGATTCTCTTTACCATTTTAGAACCTTCCTGAACGCCGCCGTACAAGTAGATCTTTATTTTAAAAGGAACTCTGAAGCTCATCATCGGAAAATTATTGTTCGGCTCTACCCAAAGAGAAGGCGAAAAGATCAATAGCTTGGAGTATACCTCAGGATAAAGGAATCCGCTGTAGATGCTGATAAGGGCTCCTAATGAACTGCCTCCGATTCCCGTATTGTCACGGTCTTTTTTGGTGCGGTAATGCTCATCTACAAAAGGTTTCAGAGTGTCTGTAATGAAACGGATATACTTTTTTCCTTCGGAGCCGTTGGCGATATTGTCATTATCGAAGATATATTCTTTGATCCTGTCTTCGCTTCCATGTTCTATAGCAATGATAATAATGTCTCCACGTCCATATTCTGCCAGTATAGACAGTTTTTTATCAATTTCCCAGTTGCCGTAGCCACTTCCTTCATTGAAGAGATTCTGAGCGTCCTGAAGGTAGAGAACGGGATAATGCTTATCTGAAGCATGATAATCGTGGGGAAGAAGCGCCCAAACCTTACGGTATCGGTCAAGCTGAGGAATATAGAACTCTTCTGAAATTACTTCCGCTATGGGAAAGTATTCTTCCTTGAATGGTCCCCAGTTTAATCTCCATTTTTCTACAATGTCAGAAGTTTTTCCTGTGGATTTTTTTATTTTTCGGTTGGGGGTAATGTTTCCGTACTTATCCAGCTCGACGTTTTCCCAGCCTCCCTTTGTGAATTTATATTCGATTTCGTCTGCAAGGATCTGATCATCGATTTCTATAAAATAATTGCAGGGGTCCTGTTGTTTAAGTTGATAATTGTAGTCTTTAGGGTTCCAGTTGTTGAAATTTCCGGTGACAAATACCGGCCTGTCATCTTTTTCTTCTGTATAAAGTTCAAACCTCATCATATGTGTTTAATAAATATTATGTTGCTAAATTTATAAAAAAGATTGTTTTGAAATCATAAAAATGTGAATCAAAAAATGATATATTTGATAAGTAGACGAAAGAAGAAAACTGACTTGACAATTATTTGATGAATAATTAATGGCTGTTGTCAGTATTTTTCGTAGTTTCAGGAAAAATATAAATACAAACCGATCTTGATGAATTCTGTTAAAACCTATACGCTTTTCACTGATCATGATGTGTATCTTTTCAAAGAAGGTAGGCATTATAAGCTGTATGGGAAATTTGGAGCACATTCTGCGGAAAAAGATGGGGTAAAAGGCATTTATTTTTCAGTATGGGCTCCCAATGCAAAAAAAGTTTCCGTTATAGGAAATTTCAACAACTGGAACCATAAAGATCATATCCTGTTTCCAAGATGGGATGAATCCGGGATTTGGGAAGGATTTATTGAAGGACTGACCTGGGGCACCTTATATAAATATGCTATTGAAACTCCGAGAGGTGAGATTCTGGAAAAAAGTGATCCTTATGCTTTAAGCTGGGAACAGAATATCCAGGCGGCTTCATTGGTTTCCACGACCTGGTATGAATGGAATGATCAGGAATGGATGGACAGCCGCTGGGAAAAAAACAACCTTGAAGCTCCTATATCTGTTTACGAACTGCATCTGGGCTCATGGGTGAGGGAAGGAGATAATCCAGACCGTTTTTTAAATTACCGTGATATTGCAGAGAAGCTTGTTCCCTACGTAAAAGAAATGGGCTTTACCCATGTAGAATTTATGCCGGTGATGGAATATCCTTATGATCCGAGCTGGGGGTATCAGATCACAGGATTTTATGCGGCAACATCACGCTTTGGTTCGCCGCAGGATCTGATGTATCTGATTGACGAGCTTCACAAAAATGAAATAGGCGTGATCCTGGATTGGGTTCCGTCTCATTTTCCGGGGGACGCCAACGGGCTTCACCGTTTTGATGGCACCTATTTATACGAACATGAAGATCCCAGAAAAGGATTTCATCCAGACTGGAAATCCCATATTTTCAACTATGGAAGGAATGAAGTTAAATCCTTTCTGATTTCAAATGCCATGTTCTGGCTGGACCGTTACCATGCTGACGGATTGCGTGTAGATGCGGTCACCTCAATGCTTCATTTGGATTATTCAAGGAATGAAGGTGAATGGGAATCTAATATATATGGCGGAAATGTAAATCTTGAAGCCAAAGCTTTTCTGCAGGAGTTCAACACAGCTGTTTATAAAGAATTCGGAAACAGCATTATGACCATAGCAGAAGAAAGTTCAGACTTTCCGATGCTGACAAAACCTGTTCATGATGGAGGAGTGGGTTTTGGGATGAAGTGGATGATGGGATGGATGCATGATACGCTGGATTATTTTAAAGAAGATTTTGCCAACAGAAAGTTTCATCATCATAAACTTACATTTGCTTCCATGTACATGTATAATGAAAATTATATGATGCCTCTGTCTCACGATGAAGTCGTACACGGAAAAGCAAGCCTGATCTATAAAATGCAAGGTGACGAATGGCAGAAGTTTGCCAATCTGCGTACCTTATATGTATATATGTATACCCATCCCGGAGCAAAGCTGCTTTTTATGGGGGATGAATTCGGACAGACCAGTGAGTGGAACTTTACCCGGAGCCTGGATTGGCATTTGCTGAAATATCCGGTTCATAAAGGCTTGCAGGAGCTTGTGAAACAATTAAATCACCTGTATAGATCAGAACCTGCCTTTTATGAAAACCAGTTCAATAAAAACGGTTTTGAGTGGGTAGAAGCAGACGATCTGGAAAACTCTGTGTATGTATATCTCAGAAAAGGTAAAAAACGGGATGATACTCTGATGGTAATCCTGAATCTGGCGCCGGAAGTTTTAGATTATAAAATAGGGGTTGCCGCAGGAACGCATTGGGAAATTGTCTTTAATTCTGATGATCAGCAGTACAGCGGAAGCGGAGTGCAGCCTGAGATTCTGGAAGAAAAATATGAAGAATGGAGAGGACATCAGAAGTCAATAACGGTGAAGTTGTCACCTTTGGCGGGCATTATTTTGAGACAGAAAAAAGATAAAAAGTATAAATTACACAGAATAAAATTTAAACCATAGCATAAAATGATTCAATGTTTGATATTTTAGGGAAAAACTATGATGAAATTAAGGATTTTGTCATTGGGTCTCCCGTTTCTGAAGCAAAGTTTAATACAGAACTCTGTTTTTTGATCATAGAATTGAAAAATAGAATGCTTCATTTTTTAACGAAAAGGTTGATGAGCATGAATTTCTTTCAGATGAGAACCAGGCAAAGGAAATTATAAATGGCCTTATCAATGACTGAAAATTTGGATTTAAGTTTTATGAAGAAGATTTGAAATAATTGATTAACACTGACGAAAAATTATGACGATATATCATTTAAGCACAGAATGTTACCCTATAGCAAAAGTAGGTGGTCTGGCAGATGTGGTAGGGGCGCTGCCCAAATATCAGAACAAAATAAAAGGGGTAGAGGCCAGGGTGGTAATGCCATGGTACAATAAAGCTTTTGTTTATGACCATGAATTTGATGTGGTTTTTGATGGATTTATTCATCAGGGATCGAATATGCTGCAGGTTCAGGTTATAAAGGAGAGAACAGACGTTCTGGGTTTTGAGCTGTATATGGTGAAAATTCCGGGATTACTGGATAGGGATAACCCTTACGGTTACCAGGATGAAAGTTTCCAGTTTTTAGCCTTTCAGCACGGGCTTCTGCATTGGATGTGCGCTATGGAGATCAGACCCGATGTATTACATTGTCATGATTACCACACCGGATTGGTCCCTTTTATGGTGGAACACTGCCCGGAATTTGAATTTCTGAAGGGAGTAAAGACCATAGGAACGATTCATAACGGAGAATATCAGGGAATGATGAGCTGGAATATGGCCAATTATATGCCGTCCTTTGATGCTTATAAATGGGGACTGATGGATTGGAACGGACTTATGAATCCACTGGCCAGTATGATCAAATGCTCTCATGCCTTCACTACCGTTTCCGAAGGGTATCTTGAGGAACTTTTTATAAGTTTCCGGGGGCTGGAAAGTCTGGTACGTCAGGAATTCGGGAAAGCATACGGAATCATCAACGGGATTGATACGGAAGTGTGGAACCCTGAAACCGATCCTATGCTGGATTTTAATTTTAATATAAAAAATGCAGTTGCCCAAAAGAAGAAAAATAAGGAAAAGCTGTGTAAAGAATATGGCTTGAAACCCGAACTTCCTTTATTTGCCTTTATTGGAAGATTCGCTACGGAAAAAGGAGCGGACCTGCTTCCGGATGTGGTATGGAGAAGCATCAAGCAAAGTTATGGAGCCCTAAATATTATGATCCTGGGTTCAGGAAATACCTATATTGAGAATAAGCTGAAAGAATATGACTATACCTATACCAATTTTGCTTTGGATCTCGGATATAAAGAGCATCTTTCCCATAAGATCTATGCATCTGCGGATTTCCTTCTGATGCCGTCAAGAGTAGAACCATGCGGACTGAATCAGATGTATTCTATGAGATACGGAACTGTTCCGGTGGTGAGGTATACAGGCGGACTCAGAGATACGGTAGAAGATATTTCAACAGGAGGAGCGGGACTGAATTTCGCTTATCCCGGGGTAGATGATATTGTACATGCGATGAACAGGGCATTGGGAATATACAATCAAAAAGGAGTAATGGAAGATCTTATCCATGCGAATATGAATTTTGATTTTGCATGGGAGAAATCTGCGGAAAAATACATAGCTTTATATAATAGCTGAAAATGAAGAAAAGTTTCCTTTTTGCATGGCTGGCAACAGGGATAGTTTCCTGTGGAAAAGGAAGCGGTATTCCTTCTTTTAAAGAAGAAAAGATACAGCTTCGGGATGCTTAGAGCAAATTAAAAAATGTAATATAGAGGTTAATGGAGTGGATAAAGAGGTGAAGCAGCTCAATAATTCAGAAGTGTATGAAGTAAAAGTATATGGGTATGATGAAAATAATAGGAAAAATGACTGTTGCACACTGCATGTAGACACTAAGAACAGAAAAGTGAACTTAATAAAATAAAAAAACGCAAGATATTTATGAACCGAAATGTAATCTCTATTGTATTGGGAGGCGGCAGAGGAACAAGATTATTCCCGTTAACGTATTCAAGGTCAAAACCGGCTGTGCCTATCGCAGGAAAATACAGACTGGTGGATATTCCTATTTCAAACTGCCTGAATTCCGGATTGAATAAGATCCTGGTGCTGACACAGTTTAATTCTGCTTCCCTGAATTCTCATATCAAAAACTCCTATCATTTTGATATTTTCAGCAAAGGTTTTGTAGATATTCTGGCAGCTGAGCAGAATGTGGAAAATGAGAGCTGGTACCAGGGAACTGCAGATGCGGTACGCCAGTCGATGAAACACCTTGAGAAATATGATTACGACTATATCCTGATCCTGTCAGGAGATCAGCTGTATCAGATGGATTTCAGGGAGATGCTGAATTTTCATATTGAAAACGGAGGAGACCTTACCATTGCAACCATCCCGGTCAATGCGAAGGATGCGACCGGCTTTGGAATCCTGAAGTCTGACGATGACGGAAATATAACCTCTTTCTACGAAAAACCGGATTATGATATGCTGGAAGGCTTAAAATCTGAAGTTTCAGATGAAAACAAACGTAAAGGAAAAGAATTTCTTGCTTCTATGGGAATCTATATTTTCACAAAGAATATCCTTAAAAAGATGTTCGAAGAAGGAGCAGGTGATGATTTTGGAAAAGATATCATTCCAAGTTCGATCGGAAAGTATAAGACATTAAGCTATCAGTATGAAGGTTATTGGACAGATATCGGGACAATAGAATCTTTTTACGAGGCAAATCTTGATCTTTGCCTGGATCTTCCGCAGTTCAATCTGTTCTCTTCATCACCTATCTACACAAGAGCAAGGATGCTGCCACCATCGAAGATCAACGGTTCCTACGTAAGTAAGGCTGTTTTCGGAGACGGCTGCATCATCATGGCGGATAAAATTGAAAATTCCGTGATTGGAAACAGAACGAGGATCGATAAAGGAAGTACGATTGTCAATTCCTACGTGATGGGTGCGGATTTCTACCAGAATACCACAGAAATCGTAATAAATGACAGAGGCGGCCGTCCTAATATGGGAATCGGAAAATACTGTTATATAGAAAGGGCGATCCTGGATAAAAACTGTTATATCGGAGACAATGTAAAGATCATCGGAGGAAAACATATTCCGGATGGTGACTACGGAACCCATTCTGTACAGGATGGAATTGTGGTGGTGAAAAAAGGAGCAGTGCTGCCTCCTGGAACGCATATTGGATGAAGAGAAGGAAGAGGTAAGTTATTAAAGCCGGAAAGTGGTCAGGGGCCTTGTCTTGATTGAAGTTTGGTTTATCCTTGTCAGTCGGAACATTTTTTATCAGAGAGTTGATAGTAATGGTCTGTCTAATGGTAACTTCCAGCTTCCCTCATCCAGTTCCCAGCCCTTAATAGGTTAATTATTGTTAAACATACAACTAGAGTGATCAGCATATTGGTCACTTTTTTTATTTGTATTACTTTTGTGCGATGCGTATTTTTAAAATATTAACTGTAATTATTATTCTTTTGGGAGGAGCTTATGCTGCTTCCATGTATTATTTTGTAGATGAGAGCAAAAATTTTACGATTGAAAAAGAGATCGATTATCCGGTGGATAAGGTTTTTGCCCAGTTTAATAATCTTCAGAATTTTACAAGATGGAACAATTTTTTTACCAGTTCACAGTCTATAGATATCGATTATTATACGCCTTATGAAGGACAGGGGAGCTCAATCAGTTATGTAGATCCTAAAAACGATACTGATGGCGAAATGTTCATCAGATACGAGAATCCCAATAAGACCTTAAAATATCAGCTTTTCGAGGATAAAAATGAAAATCCGACGTTGGTTGATGTCAAATTTAAACCCCTTTCTGCAGAAAAAACAAAGATTACGTGGTACGTACATACCCCGAAGCTTCCTGTATGGAGAAGAGTTGAAAACTTCTGGACCGAAGACCGTTTTGCTGAAAATATCAACAAAAGTATGGTCAATCTTAAAAACTCCTTAGGAAATAAGGTCGAAAAAGACAATCAGATGGCAGCGATCAAATATGACAGTCTGATGGTGGAAAATGAAGAAAACAAACTGTTGCTGGGGATCAATGTAAGCACTTCGAATAAAAAGGACGCTCTTTACAAAAACATCGTGATGAATTACAACAAAGTGTATAATTTCGTGACGATGGACCTTGGGAAAAGAGATGATGAATTCGGATATCCGATGCTGATTACCGATGCTGATAATTACAAAGACAAAGAGGTTTCTTACTTCCTCGGAATTCCGCTTTCCAAGAAAATAGGAGTATCTGACAATAATTTCAACTTTAGGTCCGTAAATCCGTCTCAAAACTACGTGATGTACTACAAAGGAAGCTATGAAGGACGAATTAAGGCAATCCAGCAGCTGATTCAGAAAGCGAAAAAAGACGAGATGCGCTTCGGAGACATCCGTCAGACCTTTATTGAGCGTCCGATGGAAGGACAACCTGTGAACGTGAAGCTCTCATTATCAGTATATAAGTGATTTTTATTCAATAATTTTTTTCTTAATTTTTTTTAACGGTTTGAGACTGCTCTAACTCGGTTTTTTTTATTAAATTTGAAGATTAATTCTACAAATAAATTTTAATAAATAGATAAACTGTAATAATGGACAGATTTTCATTCCTAAACGCAGCTCATTCTCAGTTAATTGAGGATTTATACCAACAGTACTTAAAATTCCCGGATTCCCTAGAACCATCATGGAAAGCTTTCTTTCAAGGCTTCGATTTTGCTTTAGAGAACTATGGAGATGACGATAACATCCAATTTATTCAGGCTTCGGCCAGCGCTGCTCCGGCAGTACAGCAGATCTCTCAGGCAGTATCAAACGGAGAGGTTCCTGAGCACATCAAAAAAGAATTCAAAGTAGTAAACCTTATCGAGGCTTACAGAACGAGAGGACATCTGTTCACAAAAACAAACCCGGTTAGAGAAAGAAGACACTATACACCTACTCTGGATATCGAAAATTTCGGTCTTTCCAAAGAAGATTTGAATACAAAATTCAACTGTGCCGTTGAAACAGGAATGAAAGAGCCTGCTACCTTAGCAGATCTGATCAAGCATCTTGAAAACATCTACTGTGATTCTATCGGAGTGGAATATACGTACATCAACAATGTTGAAGAAAAAGACTTCATCAAAAGATGGCTTCAGGTAAACGAAAACCACCCAAGCCTTTCTGCGAATGAAAAAACAGAGATCTTATTAAAATTAAACCAGGCGGTAGCTTTTGAAAACTATCTTCATACCAAATTTGTAGGACAAAAAAGATTCTCATTAGAAGGAGGAGAAACATTAATCCCGGCTTTGGATCAGCTGATCTCAAGATCTTCTCAGCTAGGAGTAGATGAAGTGGTGCTGGGAATGGCACACAGAGGAAGGCTGAACGTATTATCCAATATTTTTGGAAAATCTTACAAGCAGATCTTCTCAGAATTTGAAGGAAAAGAATTTGAAGAAGATGTATTCTCCGGTGACGTTAAATATCACCTGGGATCATCTAAAAAAATAAAAACAGCTTCGGGAGAGGAAGTTGCGATCAACCTGACGCCCAACCCGTCTCACCTTGAAACCGTGGCTGCTCTTGTAGAAGGGATCTGTCGTGCAAAAGTAGATGACAAGTACAAAGATTATTCTAAAATCTTACCGATCATTATCCATGGAGACGGAGCCATTGCCGGACAAGGTATTGCTTATGAAGTGGCACAGATGATGACATTGGAAGGATACAGAACAGGAGGTACCGTTCATATTGTGGTAAACAACCAGGTATCTTTCACCACGAATTTCCTTGACGCAAGATCTTCAACCTACTGTACAGACATTGCAAAAGTTACAGAATCTCCTGTAATGCACGTAAATGCCGATGATGCTGAAGCTGTGGTTCATGCTATGCATTTTGCTGCTGATTTCAGAGCGAAATTCGGAAAAGATGTGTACATCGACCTTTTAGGATACAGAAAATACGGTCATAACGAAGGGGATGAACCAAGATTTACTCAGCCTAACCTGTATAAGTTGATTTCGAAGCACCCGAACCCAAGAGAAATCTATAAAGATAAACTGATCAACGACAGCGTTATTTCTAACGATATCATCAAAAAGATGGAAGTCGACTTCAAAGCGCTTCTTGATAAAGACTTTGATGCTTCCAAAGAGATCGAGAAAAACGTAATGGATGTGTTCATGGCTGAAGACTGGGTAAATTATCCGATCGGAAAGAGAGGAGCAGTTCAATTACCCGTTGATACAAAATATGACTTGGCTAAGCTGAAAGAGCTGGCCATTAAAATGTCAACACTTCCTGCTGATAAAAAGTTCATTAATAAAATTACCAGACTTTTCGAAAACCGTATCAAAGCTATTGAAGGAAACTCATTAGACTGGGCGTTAGGAGAGTGGCTGGCATATGCTACGCTTCTTGTAGAAGGTCACAATGTAAGAATCTCAGGGGAAGATGTGGAAAGAGGTACTTTCTCCCACAGACATGCCGTAGTAAAAACAGAAGATACAGAAGAAGAATATATTCCGTTAAGACACGTATCTGAAAGCAGATTTGATGTATACAACTCTCACCTTTCAGAATATGGAGTTCTAGGTTTCGATTACGGATATGCAATGGCTTCTCCCAATACATTGACGATCTGGGAAGCTCAGTTCGGAGACTTTGTGAACGGTGCTCAGATCATTGTTGACCAGTACCTGGCAGCTGCAGAAGAAAAATGGAAGATTCAGGACGGATTGGTAATGTTATTGCCTCACGGTTCAGAAGGTCAGGGTGCAGAGCACTCCTCAGCAAGACTGGAGAGATTCCTTACCCTTTGTGCTAATGAAAACATGGTGGTAGCGAATATTACTTCACCGGCTAACTACTTCCACTTGTTGAGAAGACAATTGAAGTGGGCATTCAGAAAACCACTGATCGTGATGAGCCCTAAATCTTTATTGAGACACCCTAAAGTGGTTTCTCCGCTGGAAGATTTTGCAAACGGAGCATTCCAACCAGTGTTAGATGATCCTACTGCAGATCCTAAAAAAGTAGAAAAATTAGTTCTTTGTTCAGGTAAACTGTATTTCGAATTATTAACGAAGAAAGAAGAACTGAACTGTGAAAATATCGCATTGGTAAGATTCGAGCAGTTATATCCGCTTCAGACAGACGCTATCGAAGCGATCTTCAGTAAATATGAAAACAGAAAAGAGCTTGTATGGGCTCAGGAAGAACCGGAAAACATGGGAGCTTGGTCTTATATCCTGAGAAATTTCAGAGATACGGGAATCCAGGTAGTCGCTCCGGTACCGAGTGGTGCTCCGGCTCCGGGTAGCCACAAAATGTTTGAGAAAAACCAAAATGCAGTGATCAACAGAGTTTTCGACAGAGATGATGCCCCTGCAAAAAGACCCGTTACAGCTTAATTTAAAATAATAATCAATTAAAAAATAAAAAATACTCGATATGTCAGTTTTAGAAATGAAAGTTCCTTCACCGGGCGAATCAATTACAGAAGTTGAAATTGCAACTTGGCTTGTAAAAGATGGTGATTATGTAGAAAAAGATCAACCTATCGCTGAAGTAGACTCAGACAAAGCAACTCTTGAATTGCCGGCAGAACAAAGTGGTGTGATCACTTTGAAAGCAGAAGAAGGTGATGTGGTACAAGTAGGTCAGGTAGTTTGTTTAATTGATATGGATGCTGCAAGACCAGAAGGTGCTGCACCGGCTGCTGAAGCTCCAAAACAGGAAGAAGCTCCGAAAGCTGCTGAACCTGCTAAACAGGAAGCTCCAAAACCAGCTGCTCCGGTTGCTGCTCCACAAACTTACGCGACAGGAGCTCCGTCTCCGGCTGCTAAGAAGATCCTTGATGAAAAAGGAGTGGATGCAGGACAGGTTACAGGATCAGGAAGAGACGGAAGAATCACTAAAACTGACGCTGAATTAGCTGCAGTTCCTGCATTGGGAGGAAGCCCTCTTACTGCGACAGGTTCAAGATCTACTACAACGACCAAGCTTTCAGTTTTAAGAAGAAAAATCGCTCAGAGATTAGTTTCTGTGAAGAATGAAACAGCAATGTTGACTACTTTCAACGAGGTTGATATGTCTGAAATCTTCAGATTAAGAAAACAATATAAAGAAGAATTCGCTCAAAAGCATGGTGTTGGACTTGGTTTCATGTCTTTCTTTACCAAAGCAGTGACAAGAGCATTACAAATGTATCCGGATGTAAACGCATCTATCGATGGAGACTTCAAAGTAAACTATGATTTCTGTGATATTTCAATCGCAGTTTCAGGACCTAAAGGATTAATGGTTCCTGTATTGAGAAATGCAGAAAACATGTCTTTCAGCGCTATTGAAGCAAACATCAAAGATCTTGCTACAAAAGTAAGAGACGGTAAAATTACTGTTGATGAAATGACGGGTGGTACTTTCACCATTACTAACGGTGGTACTTTCGGATCTATGATGTCTACACCGATCATCAACCCTCCGCAATCTGCGATCCTTGGAATGCACAACATCATCCAGAGACCGGTTGCTGTTGACGGGCAGGTGGTAATCAGACCAATGATGTATGTGGCAATGTCTTATGACCACAGAATTATCGATGGAAAAGAATCTGTAGGATTCCTTGTAGCGGTAAAAGAAGGTATCGACAACCCTGTTGAAATATTAATGGGAGGTGACGAAAGAAAAGGCCTTGGATTATAGTTTTAATAAAATTATAATATAAATATACAATCTCGCCTTAAAAAAGGCGAGATTTTTGTATTTATTAAGGAAATACTACAATGATGTTTTCAAAAATGACTTCCAATATCAAAGTTTCAGTAATACCTGAATATGATAGTAAGAACAGTTATCCATCCGAAAACCGTTATGTTTTCAAATACAGTATCACTATAGAAAATGACGGAAGCTTTCCTATAAAAGTATTGAAAAGAAAATGGCTGATCTTCGATGTAGGATTTGGATATACAGAGATTATAGGAGACGGTGTGATCGGTTTAACCCCTGAGATAGGAACCAACGAAAATTTCGCCTATTTCTCCAATGTAATGCTTCGGTCCGGCGTTGGCAATATGAGCGGAAAATACCTGGTTAAAAACATGGAGACACAGGAAACTTTCGAGATCGATATTCCGAAATTCAATCTGCTGTCTGAAGTTTTGAGTAACTAAAACAAAAAGAGATCAGGAATGCAGGAAGGGTATACATAATCATCTGTGCCAATCTGTGAAGATCTGTGGTTAAATAAAAAAATCAAAGCTTTTTAATTTTTGCTTTCATAAACTCATTCACTTCATCATTACTGGTAAGAAAGAGCTTTTCAAAAGCAAGCAGAGATATTTTGGCACAAACTTCAGCGTCGGCGCCGGCCCTGTGATGGTTAAACTTAATCTGATGGTATTCTGCCAAAGGCTTTAAACCATATTTCGGAAGGTAATTCCATGATTTTTTAGCGAGCTGTATACTGCACAGATAATTTAATTTTGGGGTAAACATTCCATAATGTTCAAGACATCCTCTTAAAACCGAGGCATCAAAACCAGCATTGTGAGCAATCATCAGACTTCCGTACATCATGTCCTGCGCCTCATACCATATTTCATCAAAAGTAGGCGCGTCTTTTACATCCTCCGGCTGTATCCCATGCACCGCAATATTGAACTTATTGAAATAAGGAAAACTCGGTGGTTTGATCAGCCAGGTTTTAGTTTCTACAATTTTAGAGTCCTGTACCACACAGATTCCCATTTCACAAGCTGAACTTTTCTCGTGAGTGGCTGTTTCAAAATCTATTGCGCAGAAGTCCATTCTTGTAGGTTTATTTTATCTGGTTGCTGGTTGTTTGGTTTAATAAGGTTGCTCGTTTTGTTACCTGCTACCTAAAAAGTGTTTAAAAATCAACCATTTTGATTGATAGAATTCATTCTTTTGATTTTTCTGACGAAGCTTCCATGTTCCGGGAAGCTGTCCGTAAAAGCCAAAATGAGCTCTTACTACTGCCCAGAGGTGTGGAAAGCCCTGTTTTAATCCAAAATAAATTCCGGCTACTCCATCCAGGCAAAGTCTGAAAAAAATCAACCACACTAATTTAGGAAAAGGAAGATTTTTAAGCATCATGGAAAGGTTATTTCTGATGTTTAAATATGTTTTTTGCGCACTTTGTTTATTCAGAGTTCCGCCTCCTACGTGATATACCCTGGATTTTCCGGTATAGAAGATCTTTTTCCCTGAATTGATCAGTCTCCAGCACAGGTCAATTTCTTCCTGATGCGCAAAAAATCTTGCGTCAAAACCGTTTTGCTCCCAAAAATCCTTTGAACGGATGAAGAAGCAGCATCCTGATGCCCAGAATATTTCTGTTTCATCATCATATTGTCCTTTATCCTCTTCCACATCATCAAAAACCCTTCCTCTGCAGTACGGATACCCCAGATTGTCGATCAAACCGCCCGCAGCACCTGCAAATTCGAAACGGGTCTTATTATGATAGGATAGGATTTTAGGCTGGATTGCTGATATTTCGGGATGTACTTCGAATATTTTCAGTACAGGATCTATCCAGTTCTCAGTAACTTCCACATCAGAATTGAGAAGGCAGTAATATTCATTATTAATCTTTTTTAAACCTTCATTATAGCCACCTGCAAACCCATAGTTCCTATCATTTTTAATGACGGTTACTGAAGGAAAATTTTTATTTAAATAGGCGATGGAATCATCTGTTGAAAGATTATCGATGACATAAATGTCTGCATTCCGGGAAAACTGAACCACACCCGGAAGAAATTTCTCAAGCCAGTTTCTGCCGTTCCAGTTTAAGATGACAATTGCCGGTTTTTTCTGCATGTAAATCTATTTTTTGTCAGCATCAAAATTTTTGATAGAATCCTGGTATTTCCACTTTCTATGTGACCAGAGGTAGTTGTCCGGATGCTTGTGCAGCGTGTTTTCCAATAGCTTATGGAACTTCCTTACTACTTCATTTTCTATGAATTTCTCGCCATCCGGGTATATTCTGTGATAGTTGACCTGATAATAGCCACGTTTTACCTTTTTCATTTCACAATAGATAAAAACAAGGTCCATTCTTGTGGCCAGCTTATCATATCCTATAAAAGCAGGTGTCCGTTGATTCAGAAATTCCAATCCGTAGGTGACATGGGCAAAGTGAGGAGTCTGGTCAGCTACAAACATGTAGGCCGAATCACCGTTGTTTTTAGAACGGAAAATATTCAGGATCACCTCATTGGCTTCCAGTGCCTCATTTCCGAATTTATTACGGACCTTTTTCATCTGATTTTCCCAGAAATCACTGTTTACCTTTCGGTATACAGGATGACAATGAGCCTGAGGAATAACCCTGGCCAGCGCATTGATCCATTCCCAGTTGAAAACATGTCCGGCCAGTAAAATTATATTTTTTCCTTCTTCCTTCGCTTCGTGAAACAAATGCTGGTTGATGTGCTGCATTCTCACTCTGGATTCCGTCTCGGAAATGCTGAAAGATTTTATGGTTTCTACCAGATAATCGGAAAAATTAAGGTAGAATTTTTTTCGGATCTTTTTGATCTCTTCATCGGACTTTTCCGGAAAAGATTTTCTCAGATTTTGAGTGATAACCTCTTTTCTGTAACCTACCAGATAGTAATTTAAGAAAAAGATAACATCCGAAAAAATGTACAATATTTTCAGCGGAAGCTTTGAGATGAGGAATAATATTTTGATTAGAAAATTCATAAAACACGCAAATTTAGTGATAATAAAATTATGGTTCTATTTTTGCTGGAGATATATATTATTTTTTTACTTTTATGTTATGAAAAAATTAACGATTGTAGCTTTTCTGGGATTGAGTGTGCTTGGTTTCTCACAGAATACCAATAAACCACAGGAAGGAAGAGCAAATGATAACGCACTTTTGGTAAAAACCGACCATGCAGAGCTGGATGCGAAAAAAAAGGCTGCTGAAGAAAAGGCCAAGCTTCCTAAACCTTATGATCCAAAAGCAGATGCGCAGGCTGACATTAATAAATTAGTGGCTCAGGCTCAGAAAGAAGGGAAAAATATAATGATCCAGGCCGGCGGAAACTGGTGTGGATGGTGCCTTCGTTTTAATAATCTTGTACAAACAACCCCTGAGTTAAAGGAAATTGTAGATGAAAATTATCTATATTATCATTTGAATGACTCTCCTGAAAATAAAAATGAAAAAGTTCTATCAAAATACGGAAAGCCTGGAGAAAAATATGGATATCCAGTTTTTATTGTTTTAAATGCAAGTGGTAAAATGATTCATGTTCAAGATAGTAAACCATTGGAGGAAGGAAATGGTTATAATTTATCTAGGGTAAAAGGATTTTTTGAAACTTGGAAAATTAAAAAGTAGTCGTACTATTTGATAATAATAAGTCCTATTACAATTTTGTAATAGGACTTATTATTGCGTAAACTTAGCAGGTTTCAACATAAATGCTCTGCTCATGTGAATTATAACACGCTGCTCCACCTGAATAATCAATACACGATGTACATGAACTAACATATACAAAAGAACCATTAGAGCATGTCGCAGCACAAGAACCTTTTCCTGAAACAGTTCTTAACTGTTCACGAGACAATTTTTTTAAATTTTTCATAATGTTTTATTTGTTGATTAACAGTAATAAAACTACAATATTATTTTTTATAATTCTCCATTTTGGGAATAATTAAAGCAGTTTTTTTACCCAGCTTAATTTTTTCTCTGAATATGGCGGATATTTAAGATTCGGTTCGCCCCATGTCACTTTTTCAAGAACGGATTTCTGATGAGAAAATGTTTCAAACCCATATTTTCCATGATAATTTCCTATTCCTGAATTTCCTACTCCTCCAAATGGCAGATGATCATTGCTTAAATGCATGACAGTATCATTGATACATCCGCCGCCAAAAGAAAGTTTTCTTGTGAATGCCTCTTTTTCTTCTGCGTTATTGGTGAAAAGATAGGCTGCAAGCGGTTTTTCCAGTTCTAAAACCGAGTTTAAAGCAGCATTATAATTTTTAAAGCTAAGAACGGGAAGCAGCGGTCCAAAAATTTCTTCCTGCATGATGTCGTCTTTCCAATCCACATTATTCAGGATGGTAGGCTCAATATATAAGTTTTCCTCATTGTAACTCCCTCCGAAATAAAGCTTTTCCCTGTCGATAAGTTTTGTAAGCCTTTGAAAATTTTTAAGGTTGATGATTCTCGTATACTGTTCTGAGTCCGGTTCATATCTGAATTCTTTAATATACTTTCTTACCATTTCGAGGAATTGTTCCTGTATCGTTTCTTCTACCAGTAAGTAATCCGGAGCGACACAGGTTTGTCCGGCATTTAAGAATTTTCCCCATACTATTCTTTTGGCAGCCGTTTCGAGATGGGCATCTTTGGTGATGATAGCCGGAGATTTTCCACCCAGCTCAAGAACTACGGGAGTCAGGTGCTCTGCCGCAGCTTTATAAACGATCTTTCCAACTTTTGTACTTCCGGTAAAGAATATTTTATCAAACTTTAATGTTAAAAGCTCTGTAGTTTCAGCGATGCCGCCTTCATATACATGTACATATTCAGATGGAAAATGGAGATTGATAATATCCGACATGGCCTTCATTGTATTTTCAGCTATTTCACTGGGCTTCAGAATACAGCAGTTTCCGGCAGCAATGGCAGCAATAACAGGAGAAAGAGAGAGCTGATAAGGGTAATTCCAGGCTCCGATAACCAATATGCAGCCTAAAGGTTCCTGATAAATTTTACTGCTTCCAAGCTGATTGACAAGATTGGTACTTACTTTTTTAGGTTTCGCAAGAGATTTTAAGTTTTTTAAATAATAATCAATATCCTTCAGGACAAAAGAGAGCTCTGTAGTGAATGTATCAAACCTGGATTTTCCAAAGTCTTTGTGGATAGCTTCATACAGCCTATTTTCATTGGAGATGATCAGATTCCGGAGCTTTTCAAGATACATTTTCCGGAAAGCAATACTTTTCGTTTGTTGTGTTTCAAAAAAGGATCTCTGGCTCAGTAAAATTTTTTCAATTTCCATGCGTTGGCTTTTGTATTAAACGTAAGGGTTGATGTGGTATTGTGGTGAAAAAACAAGCAACAATAAACCGGCCAAAGTTTATTCTTTCTTCTATCCTCCAGCTTCCTTCACAAAATACTACATAATATTCCTTACCGCTATTTTTACCGGATGATACAACAGTAAAAGAAGCGCAGTAACTAAAGCCAGCCAGAATAGGCCGGTAAAAACTTCCATATTGGAAAGGAGGATCGATTGAGCGGTTATTTTAGCCTTAAAAGCTCCTGCAGTCATTGAAAGTGAATCATTTACCGGGAGTTTTGATATATGAGCCCCGAAAAGCTGATTCCATTGACTGTAGAAAACGGGATTGGTATCGGTAAGATTAAAGCTGAGCGTGTCAGAATGTTTTAACGTTAAAAAAAGCATCAGGTTCTGCATTAATGCATATCCGATGGCAGTGGTCCAGAAGCGGGTAGTAGTTCCCAAAGCCGTAGCATTGGAAACATATTCTTCAGGCGTTCGGGAAATCAGGAAGAAAACAAGCGGTGTAAACAATAATCCCTGTGCTACTCCCTGTAACAATAAAGGAGGACATATTGTAGAAAGTGTCGTATCCGGATAAAAGGTATAGGTAAACCAGGCACAATCTACAGCTAGCAGCAGGAATCCTGTAAAGAAAATAATTCTTGAGGAAATTCCCCGTACCAGGCAGATTCCTGATAAGAATACCCCTGCGAGCGTTCCTGCCACATTCCAGTACTGGATATTTACAATATAGTCCCACGGCCATTTCCAGACGGTTGCCATGATGCTGTATACGTTGTTCAGCCCGGAGCGGATCAGATAGAAAATAAAGAAAAGGACCATCCCGGCCACCACATTCTTAGAGCTGAAAACTTCAAAATGGAACAGCGGTCTTTTGGAGTTTCGCTGCTTAAGCATAAACAAGCCTCCGGAAAGCAGAAAGATGAACAGGCACATGATGATCGTATCTGACTCGAACCACATCAGTCTTTTGCCATAAATAATAGCATAACCTCCGGCCTGTAAGCATACCCAAAGCAGAAACCAGCTTGCAATATCCAATTGGTACAGGGGTTTTTTAGGAAAGAACCTGTTTTTATTAAAGATCGCTATTCCGATGATCAGTACAAATACATGAAAATAGACCATCATTAAGACCATGTGCTGAAAGTCATAGTCTTCAATGCTTGATTTCAGCAGGGAAGTGGTTACTGTACCACCGGTCAGCATAATGGCATACATAAACAGATAAGCTAAAACCTTAGCGTGTCTTGTTTTTAATTCAGCAATGATCAATGGAAGGAAGATAGCGCCTTCCAGTAACCCGAAAATTCCTTCCAGGAACCTGACGACCAAAATAATATGATAATCATTGGTGACAGACTGAGTATAGAGAATGATCACAGAAATAGAGGCCATCAGCAGAACATAATATTTTACACTGAAATAAGCCATAAACCGCTGTAAAACTAAAAGGGTAACCACAAATGTCCCATACATCAAAATCATTAAGTATTGGATGTCATCTGAATCTACATCCATAAAGGAAGATGTGAAGGCGCTGTTGGAATGTAACAGCGACAACAACATCAGATGGGGAAACAATGCCAGAATAAGAAGCGGCAGTTTCAGCCATTGTGGTACCCATTTATGATAAACTGTATTGTGTTGCATAATTTTTGTTGGCAAAATCACTGAAGTGGTGTGAGACTTCTTTTTATATCTTTTATTTTATATTGTTAATTGTATCTGGGCAAAAAAGCGAAAGAGAGGAATCGCAAAATCGCTAAAAAGGGATAAGGTTTCTCTTATACTTCATTTATTACTGTAGTTGATATGATCAATTTTAATAATGCAAAAAAATTACAATGCTATTTCACCTTTTTGCGGTTTTGCCTTTTCGCGGAAGATAATTTTAAAATAATAGTAAACGGGATCATTTTGTACTCTAATACTCTCAAACACTCTCACACTCAAATCTAGATCTTCTTCGCACTCACCAGAACATTCATTCCGGAAAGCAGTTTTTCACTTTCTTTAGTATGGTCAAGGATAATTTTTACAGGAAATCTTTGTTCGATCTTTACGAAATTTCCCGTAGCGTTATCTGGTTTCACCAAAGAAAACTGTGATCCTGATGCGGGAGAAACTGACAGGATCTTCCCTTTAAATTCAATTCCCGGATAAGCATCTGCTGTGATGGTAACTTCTTGCGTTGGGTCGATCTGTCCAAGCTGTGTTTCTTTATAATTGGCAATGATCCACTTTTCTTTGCTGACGATCTGTACCAGTGCCTGACCTTCTTTGATCAGTTGCCCTTCCTGAATTGTTTTTTTACCTACCCAGCCATCATAAGGAGCGGTAATGATAGTATAAGAAAGGAAAAGCCTGGCATTATTCAGGCTGGCGGAACTTTGCTGAATCTGGCTTTTGACAGGAGCGACCTTCGTCTGCTGCTCACTGGCTCCGGCTTTTACTGCATTTTTCTGCTGTTCCAGTGCCAAAAGATTAGCTTTTGACTGTTCATAAGATGCCTTTACATTTTCAAACTCCTGTTCGGTAGCAGCATCTTCTGCCAGAAGGTTTTGATACCTTTTGAAATCCTGTTCCGTTTTCCATATGTCAATTTTTGCCGAAGCGATCCTGGCATCAATGATCCTGGTATCGCTTTGCTTGGTATTTACACCACTTTCAATCGTTGTGATCGTAGCAGCATTGGCATGGAGATTAGCTTCTGCCATCTGTACCTGATTTACAAACTCTCTGTTGTCTATGATGATCAAGGTATCACCTTTATGTACAAACTGATTTTCATTAAACTTTATCGTTTTGATAAACCCTGAAACTTTGCTGGATACCGGTGTAATATATTGTTCGATCTGAGCATCATTGGTGGTTACATTTCTCCTCGAAAAAAGATAAAAACTTATCATTCCTGTGATACCGCTGATGATCAGGATCCAGGCCAGTAAAGTAATGGTTCTGTTGATTCTTTTCTCCTTCTGTGTCAGTTGTTTTTGTGCCATAGCTTTTATAAGTTTCCAATCGTATATTGAAGTTGGTAATATTTTAGTTGTCTGTTGATTTTCACGGAAATAAGGTTGGATTCAGCTTCCAGATAAGTATTGTCAGCATCGATCAGTTCAGTGATGAGACTCAGCTTATTCGCATATTTTGTTCTTACAATACGGTAATTTTCTTTAGCCTGATCGATCGCTTCCTCTGCAATTCTAACTTTCTGGTCAGTTTCTTCGAATTTTTTATAAGCTTCATATACACTATGTCTGATCTTTTCCTCATTTTCTTCGATCTGAAGTCTGGCGAGATCAATATTTTCCTTTGCTTCCTGCATTTTGTATTTATTTTTATACAGGTTTTCGATAGGATAGGTCAGGTTCATTCCGATCATTCCCAGACGATAAGCATAAGGTTCCGGTGGGAAGAACATCATATTCGGATACTTTAGAAAATATTCACCGCCGGCTGTAATCCTGGGTAAATAATTTGCTTTGGTGATTTTCCGGTCCAGTTCTTTTAAGGACAGATTCTTATGGGTGATCTCAACGGATTCATTTTTGTTTAAAGCGGTTTCCATAAGTTCGTCAATGTAGGGAATTGCTGCTTTGTCAGAGATCAGGTCTTCCGTATCTGCATGCATTTCCTGGTCTTCCGGAAGGGAGAGGAGGGTTTTCAGCTGATGTTCCGCAATCTGTATATCATTATCCAGCTCCGTCCAGCTCATTTTATGATTAGAGAGCTGCAAAGAAGTTCTCAGTACTTCATTCACTGTTACTACGCCATTCGCTTTCAGAGCTTTTACCTGTTTGATGTTTACAGAATCCTCTTTCATTTTGTCATTGATAAGGCTTTGCTGTTCTTTTAAATGATGGATCTGTAAAAATGCGGTGATGATTTCCATCTTAAGTTGTCTTTCATCCAGATGGGTTCTCAGCGATGCTATTTCAGTGTCAATAGCGGCTTTCTTTTCTGTGTTCTTGATTTTTCCACCCATATACACCGGAATAGAAGCGGATAATGTAAAATCATACATTCCGTTGATTGCATCGTATTGGGTAGCTTTATTGAAAACACCATCCTGATGCTGATAAAGATTAGTCACCTGCATATAGCTTGTATGAAATTCAATGTCCGGAAGCTTTTCCATTTTGAGATTTTTCTCTTGGGTCGCTGACATTTCCTGTTTCAGATGACTGATTTGTATGTTTTTGTTGTTCTTTAACCCTGACTCTATAGCCTGCTGTAAGCCGAGGTGCCGGTAATCTACCATCTGTGAATGTAAAAAATTGCTCAATAATAAGCACAACGCAATGCGCAGATATCTGCATGCGTTAAATGTCATATTCATAAATTAATTAAAGGATTTTTGCTAAAATGATTTTGATACGGCAAAGTTACGACGATCCATAAAGGACCCTATTTGTGAAAACAGAAAAATATTTGCTCATTTACGCCAATCTGAAAATTCTTCTTATCTTTAGGCTATGAATGACAGCCATTTTAAAGCCGTAGAGGAGAATGATGCAGAGTTTTATATTTATCATGTCCTTACAGGGAATATTACAACGGAAATCCATTATCACAGTTCAGCGCAGTTAGTATATGCTGAGGGTGGTATTGTGCATGTATTTACTGATCTGAAGCACTGGTATCTTCCGGCAAGGTGCTTTATGTGGATTCCTGCGGGAACACCGCATTATATTTTCTCGACCAGCCCGAAAGTAGATCTCTATAATTTTTATTTTAAGAAAGAAGAAGATGAAAATGGCTTTTTTGATGAAATTAATATTTATTCTGTCAATAATCTGCTTCGTGAGATGATTTTATATACTAAAGAATGGGATGGGAAAATCACAAAAAATGATGGATCTAAATATTATTTTCTTAAAGCTCTGAAAGGCATTTTACCGGAGAAAAGAGATAAAAAGCTGGCATTTCCTGTACAGCACCCTTTTCCCAAAGACGAAACCTTGCTGAAGATTGCGAGATACATTCATGCTAACCTTGAAAAGCCTCTTACTATAGAGTCTACAGCAAAAGAATTCGGAATGAGTACCAGAACCCTTTCCCGAAAGTTTAAGGAGATTTTAGGGATGAATTACGTTCGTTTTCTGAGAGCTTTAAGAATTACACGTTCTCTTGAACTGATGCTGGAAGGAAAGTACAATATGTACGAGATCGCCATGATGGTAGGTTATAACAGCCTGTCTTCTTTCAGTAATATTTTCAAAAAGGTAATCGGAGTAGCACCGACGGAGTATCAGCAGAAATTAAGAGGAGACAGGTAAAATTGAGGAAGAGCTTTGGATGATACGCAGTAATTATGAGATTCGGAGCTGCAAAGAGCTTATACCATACAAATTACTTCAGCTAATTCTCACATTATCTTTCTCTTTTGTTTTGCAAAAAGGTGGGGGAGTTTATAACGAATAATGAGCTTCAAATGGACATTAATCAAAGACAGAAAATGGAACCTTTTTACAAATATATCCTGGCTCTTGATTCTTGATTCTTGGCTCTTTTTATCTCACATCTCCCAGCCACAAAAAAACCACCTCAATAAAATTGAAGTGGTTCTTTCTATATTTTGAGAAATTCTCAGTCGCTTATTAAGCTTCTTCAGATTTAGCTTCCTCTTTTTTAGCTGGAGCTGGAGCAGCTTCAACCGGAGCGTCAGAAACGATATCGAATTCGTAGTTGTACTCAACATTTCTGTGAAGTCTGATAAGAGCGGCAAATTTACCGGTTCTCTTGATCGTATTACCAGGAATTTTGATATATTTTTTCTCTACAGAAACACCAGCTTTTTCTAAAGCAGCAGATAGATCAGCATTGTTGATAGATCCGAATAGCTTATCACCAGCACCTACTTTTGCAGGAATAGTGATAACTGTTTTCTTCAATTGCTCAACTACAGCGTTAGCGGCAGCAACCAATTTAGCTTCTTCTTCTTTTCTGGCTTCTAATGTAGCTTCTAAAGCAGCTTTGTTTTTAGGAGTAGCTAAAAGAGCAATTCCCTGAGGAATTAAGAAGTTTCTAGCATAACCTGGCTTTACGTTTACTGTATCAAACTCAAGTCCTAAGTTTTCTACGTCTTTTTTTAGGATAATTTCCATTGTTGTTGTCCTTTTTTAGACTTTAGAGGTTAGAAATTAGAAATAAGAGGTGAGACAATGTCCGCTATCTGAAATCTAAGATCTGAAATCTAAAATCAAGTTAGAATTAAATTAGTATTATTCAGCAACAAAAGAAGAGGTTGCCCTCTTCTTTTATTTATTTTTTTGTCTTATTTCAATAAGTCAGCTACGTATGGTAGTAATGCAAGGTGTCTTGCTCTTTTGATAGCAGCAGAAACTTTTCTTTGGTATTTTAAAGAAGTTCCGGTGTATCTTCTTGGTAAAATTTTACCTTGCTCGTTTACGAATTGTAATAAGAAATCAGCATCTTTATAGTCAACGTGCTTAATTCCGTATTTTTTGAATCTACAATATTTCTTTTCAGATTTTGTATTGATATCAAGCGGAGTAAGGAATTTTACTTCTGATTCTCCTCCAGCTGAGGCTTGTTTAGCCATTTCATCTATTGCCATGTCTTGTCTTTTTTAAAAAATAGGGTTAATAATTAAGCTTTAGCTGATTTTACTTTAGCTCTTCTAGTTACAGCGTACTCAACAGCGTGTTTGTCAAGTTTTGTAGTAAGGTAACGGATTACTCTTTCGTCACGTTTGAATGCTAATTCTAAGTCAGCAACTACAGTACCTTCTCCTTTAAATTCGATTAAAGTATAGAACCCATTCTTTTTCAATTGGATTGGGTAAGCTAGTTTTTTTAATCCCCAGTTTTCTTTAGCAACGATTTCGCAGTTCTTTTCTTTGATAAGATCCTCAAATTTTTTCACTGCTTCCTCCACCTGTGCATCAGATAGAACGGGAGTTAAAATGAAAACAGTTTCGTAATTGTTCATAATGTTAAATGAATTTGTTAATTATTTCGAGGTGCAAAATTATGTATTTTATTTATAATATGCAATGTTTTGAAAATTTTATTTAATAAAAAAGCCCTGCATGGCAGGGCTTCCAATTTATTTATTGTTTATAAAGATTATTTTTTAATCACTTTTACAGATTGCAGGCCGTTTTCTGTCTGAGCACTTAAGATATAGGCTCCTGAAGATAACCTGGATAAATTGATGTTAAATTGATTCTGATTGATTTCAGAGCTGAGAACCGTTTTGCCGGATAAGTCAATGATACTGATGGATTTTACTTTTGCCTGAGAATCAATATTTAAAATATCGTGTACAGGATTCGGATATGCTTTAAATGATGAATTCTTTGTATGGGCTTCAGTGACAGCGAGAGGAGCTGCAACTACATTTACCGTATAGTCTTCCGCCTGTCCGTAATCTGAGCCAGCACAAGGGTCTGTAAGACTAGCTGTACCGTAGATCTTTTTTACTCTCATTCTCGTGTTCCCGGTCAATGCAGTAGAAGGAACGGCAATGGCCTGTACTGCCTGAACAGCATCTGTACCATCAGAATCTTCAATAGTTTGAGTAACCTGATAAACTTCTCCTTCATCATTTAAGATACCGTTCTGATTCCAGTCGATAAATACAGCGAACCTGTTTTCATAATCTCCTCCCGTGTTTCCTTTTAGGGTAATATTGTAAGATTGTCCCTGAGTAACGGTGGCTGTCTGATCAAGGAAAAATTCATGAGAATTTCCAATATAAGGCTCGTTGTCGGTAATATTGTTGATTCCTGCAAAATTTACTAATGTGATCGGTTCGTCACCCTGATCTCCAAAGAAGTCAACAAAGTCCAGAGGGCCGCAATAGTTCAGCTGCTGCGTAGAAGAGCCTTCTATTGATACGTCATCAATATATAAAGCTGCACCGTCTGAGCCTACATATTGGAAAGCGATCTTTACATTAGGGGTGTTTTTGTAAGCGCTTATGTCGAGAGAAACAGCATTCAATCCGAAATTAGAAAGAATTGACGTTAAATTTGTTTCAGTCCATAATTGTGTCCAGGTGACACCGTTATCGGTTGAAATTTTCACAAAAGCGTCATAGTTATTATTGGGACTAATCGCCCAATACTCACTTAATCCTACTTTGAATTTTAAATAATAATAAGCGGCATTGGCCAGGCTCACAGATGGTGAGATAAGCCATTCATTTTGCTGGCCAAGAGTAGCGTCATAATTTACTGCTGCAACGGTTGCTCCTGATGCAAGGGTTGCGGTTTCCCAGGATTCGTTGGCATTGGTTTGTTGTACTGTCCAGGTTGCCGGAAGAGTGGCTGCATTGAAGTTTTCAGTAAGAACCACTTGCCCGAAGCCAAGGAATGGTAACATTACTAATCCTAAATGAAGTAATTTTTTTTGCATAATAAATATTTTTTTTGGTTTAACCCAAATATAATAAAAATTATATAAAAATTCAAATTTTAGGATTTTTGTGTTGTAATATGTATTTTTTTTTATGAAATATTAATCTTTTCTGAGTTCTGATAGAAAGTTTACTTTTAGTACATCATATAGGGAATGGCGGCTGACCAAAATAGAAACTATAGAAGAGACCATTCCCGCCAACATAAGATGGAATATCAGGGAATGTCTGTCTGTCATCTCCAAAACAATAATTGCAGAGGTAAACGGAGCTCTGGTAATTCCTGTAAGAAAAGCAACCATTCCGGCAAGAATAACAACGTTCGTTTCGTTGGGAGTTAAGTGAATAGCTCCTGATATCACAGATCCTATACTTGCACCGGCTGTCAGGGCAGGAGCAAAAATTCCGCCGGCACCACCGGAAGTAAAGGCCAGCGCTGGTCCCAGCATCCTTAAAACAGGAACATACCAGTCTTCATGTTTGTCTTTTGTAAAAAGGACACGTTCCATAATTTCTTTACCGGAGCCCAGGATTTCCCTGTTGATAAAATAAGCTATTGAAGCAATGAATAAAGCGCAGATCACTAAAAAGATTACATTAGCCTTATCTGTTTTCAATTTCTTCTTTTTCCAGCTATTGATCCTAAGCATGATTACAGAAAGCTGGCTGGCCAGTATCCCTGCAATCCCTGCAACAAATATGATTGGAAACATGACCATCAAAGAAACATCATGCGTTTTGGGATACCCCAGATATAAATAAGATCCGGCCAGTGTCTGGGCGGTTAACCCTGCAATAATAACTGCTGTGAATAAAGCCGTTTTAAAGTAATTGATATGGGTCTTTGAAAGTTCCTCTACCGCAAAAACAATTCCTCCCAATGGGGTATTAAATGCTGCGGCAAGCCCGGCTGCGGCTCCTGTCATAATCATGTTCTTCTTGGAAATCTTTGGCCACCATTCAGGAAGATATTCGTTGATTTTCCTAAAAACAGAACCGGCAATTTGAATGGTAGGGCCTTCACGGCCTACGGCACCACCACCAATAACCAGAATGACTGAAGAGAGAATTTTGAAAAAAATGATCTTAAGACTTAAGAGACTCCTGATTTTTTTATGTTCTTTAGGATTAGCAAGTTCTACAGCGGCCATTACTTGCGGAATACCACTTCCTTTGGCATTGGGAGCAAATTCTTTTACCAGCCACCAGGACAATACAAAACCTACAGGAGCAATAATGAAAATCATCCATGCATGCCAGTCAAAGATAAAGTTCATGAGATTTTCACCCCAGGCAAATATCTGTGCATACATTACAGCAAAAAAACCGGTAATCACTGATCCGATCCAGAAAGGGATAGCCTGAAGCAGATTGTTTTTCAGCTGTTCGTTCCGGATATTATCGAAAGATTTTTTAAGAGCTTCCCGTATAAAAGTAAAAAATTTCAGCATTTGTCTCTTTTGTGGGATGAAATTACAATTTTAAGTTCAAAGTTGGAAACCTAAAATTGAAAATTGACAACTGCTTTTTGGAATTCTGGTACAGTTTTAAGTTTATGGTGTCATAATTTGCGTTATAATAAAACAAAATCTCAGGATATGAATTTTAACTGAAAGTTCACTCAATAAAAAGGTCCGGCCTTTCATGGAAAACAAAAAAGCTTCCCGGTTGGGAAGCTTTCTGCTTTATATTTTTTAAGTCCCTCCGAATAGCAGGGCGGCTCCTATGCCATAAATTAATAAAAGAACTCCGGTGAAAATTAAATTCACATTCCTCAGTTTAGACTTTCCATTGCCTTGAAGAATCACAGCTTCGATAATAATAAAAAGAAGCCAGACTGCATGGAAAATCATCATAAAGAAAAGCCAGCCTAATGCATCCCAGCCTTTTGCCTGACTCATTCCGATGAAAAAAACGATAGAGCCCAGAATAAATACTGCGAGACGTATGATAATATGTTTCTTTACATCTTCATGCGCAGGCAGATTATTTTCTTTGTCATCCTGTTTTATTTCAAAGAGTTCTCTAAATTCGGGATTCATTCTTTTTGTTTGTTGTACAATTTAACAAAAAACTGCAGAATTCCAATAAAACCAAGAAGATTAAGAATACCAAACACACGATACAGCTCCATAGAGTAGACTTCAAAAAAACTGGTAACAATCTGAATAAGATCAATAAGAATGATTACACTTAACGAAATTATTGCAATTAAAGTTGCGTTTTTCATGGTGATGTCTGTTTGGGGGTAGGTTGAAATTTGGTTTTCAGTTTAAATCTTTCAGGAATTACTTATATTTCTGTGTTCAGATCCCAGTTTTCAAGGTAATCGTGAACATGCTTCAGCATCATTCCTCCTAAAGAACCGTCCACCACTCTGTGATCATAAGAGTGAGACATGAACATCAGATTTCTGATCGCAATCACATCACCATCTTTGGTCTCAAGAACAGCAGGCTTCTTAACGATAGCTCCGATCGCCAGAATAGCAACCTGAGGCTGAGGAATGATCGGTGTTCCCATAAGGTTTCCGAAGCTTCCTACGTTAGAAATAGTATAGGTTGCTCCCTGAGTATCTTCAGGTCGTAATTTCTTGTTTCTTGCTCTGTAAGCTAAGTCGTTGATCGCTTTTGCAAGCCCTGAAAGAGATAGCTGGTCAGCATTTTTGATAACAGGAACGATAAGGTTTCCGTCTGGCAGGGCAGTGGCCATACCGATATTGATGTTTTTCTTTTTGATGATATTTTCACCATTTACAGAAACATTGATCATTGGGAAATCCTGGATCGCTTTTACGACCGCTTTTACGAAGATCGGCATGAAAGTAAGCTTTTCACCTTCACGTTTTTCGAAGATCGCTTTATTTTTATTTCTCCATTTTACAACGTTGGTGACGTCTGTTTCGATGAATGAAGTTACGTGTGGAGCAATTTGTTTTGCTTTCACCATGTTTTCAGCGATGATCTTTCTCATTCTGTCCATTGGAATGATCTCATCACCTGCACTTACCGGAACAGTAGCTGCCGGAGCAGACACTGCAGGCTGTGGAGTAGAGGTTGCCTGTACCGGAGCAGCTTGTGGAGCTGGCTGGTTTCCTCTGTTAGCAACGTATGCTAATATATCTTCTTTGGTAATTCTTCCTTCCAGACCGCTTCCTTTGATGGATTTAAGTTCAGCTTCGGAAATATTTTCCTGTTGTGCGATTGATTTTACAAGCGGAGATAAATAAAGATCTCCTGAAAACTCTGTATTTGAAGCAGCAGCAGTTTGTAAAGGCTGCTCAATTGTTTTTAAGGTCTCAGCATCAGGCGCTGCAGCCGGTACTTCAGTTTTTACTTCCTCAGAAGCTGTAACTTCTCCCTCAATTTCTAAAATCGCAATGGCTTCGCCTACTTTTGCAACTTCATCTTTTTGCTTTAAAATTTTTACGATTTTCCCCGAAACTGGTGTCGGTACGTCTGAATCTACTTTATCTGTTGCAATTTCTACTACGGAGTCATCCTCTTTTACGTTATCACCTTCATTGAATAACCAAGTGATAATTGTCGCTTCCATAACACCTTCTCCCATGGAAGGAAGCAATAGTTTGTATTCTGCCATTTTTGATTTTTAGATTTTGACAAATATATAAAAAAAATCGGTTTTTTTATGAAATATATAATTTTAGCTGAATTCAATATAGATATTTTCGCCTACATTCAATCCAAACAGGCTTTTAGCTCCGTTTTTCTTACTTCCTTTATAGATGGTAAGCTCCAATAACTGACTGTCATTGAAGATTGCGGCCGACTGCCCATGGAATTCGGTCTCCCTTTCCCAGTCGGAAACGACTTCCGTATGGCTGGAAAATATTCTGGAAAGACTCAGATTCCTGAATTTTATGGTAAAACCGTTGTATCCTTTACTTATGTTTTCGAAAAAATCTTTGTTGATATTTGATATTATATTTCCGAAATTATCAATGTAGGTGACTTCACCAATGATCATTCCTTCCGATTCATTATAGACCGGTCTCGGGAACATCAGCTGTTTCGCCGTGCTGATCTTTCTTCCTATCACTTCAGGAAGCCCGCCATTGGCAAGATGTACCGCTGCGGGAACAAAAATATCTGTAGAAGTAAAGTTGATGATATCGTCAAAGCGGTTGTTCAGGGTGAGCTCATAGATCGCCTCTGGTTTGATGTCAAAAAATATGAGACTCAGAAGACCGTTGTCTGCTGCCAGAAAGTAAGATCCGTCTGCTTTGTAAAGAATATTTTTTCTTGATTTGTTGTAAAAACTGTCTACCGAAAGGATGTGAATGCTTCCTTTAGGAAAATATTTATAAGCATTTCTTACAATATACGAGGTCTGTATAAGGTTGAAAGCCTGGATATCGTGGGTTATATCAATAATATTAACCTCAGGATTTAGAGACAGAATTTTGCCTTTCACAGCAGCAACTCTGTAATCTAAATTTCCGAAATCCGAAGTAAGGGTAATAATTGACATGAGCAATTTATAGAATAGTGTAGTATTGCAAAGTTATTTAAAATAAAAAGAATGCCCGAAAGATTGTTGAAAAGAATTTGATATAAATTTGAAAAAAAGCTTTAATTTTAAAATCTAAAAAATAAAAATACTGCATGTTTGAATTAACATATGATTTGGAAGATACTGACGCAAAAATCTTCTATGGAGTTAATAACCAATATTTCAACTTAATAAAATCAAGCTTTCCAACCCTTAAAATTACAGGAAGAGATCATTTTATCTTTGCCATGGGAAATCAGGAAGTCCTGGATATACTGAAGCAAAAACTGGATGATATTGTAAAATTTATCTCTAAAAATAACTCAATCGGGCTGAAAGATGTCGAAAATATCCTGAATATTAAAGACGAAAATGAGAAACAGCTGATCTTTGACCAGGATATTATTGTAAAAGGAGTCAATGGAAAAGTGATCAAAGCCAAGACCACCAATCTTAAAAAGCTGGTAAAGGAAACGGAGAAAAAGGATATGGTCTTCGCCATAGGCCCTGCGGGAACGGGAAAGACATATACCAGTGTAGCGTTGGCAGCAAGAGCATTGAGAGATAAAGAGGTAAAAAGGATCATTCTGACAAGACCTGCTGTAGAAGCAGGGGAGAGCCTTGGTTTTTTACCGGGAGACCTTAAAGAAAAGCTGGATCCTTATTTACAGCCTTTATATGATGCGCTTCGTGATATGATTCCTCATGAAAAGCTGGAAGGCTTTATGGAGAAAAAGGTCATAGAGGTGGCTCCTCTTGCTTTTATGAGAGGACGTACCCTTGATGATGCTTTTGTAATCCTTGATGAAGCGCAGAATACGACTCATGCCCAGATGAAAATGTTCCTGACCAGGATGGGGATGAATGCCAAGTTCATTATTACAGGAGATCCAAGCCAGATCGACCTTCCGAAAAACCAGCAATCCGGACTGAAGGAAGCAATGAGGATTCTGAAAGGAGTGAATGAAATCGGTTTCGTACATCTTACAGAAGAAGATGTGGTAAGACACCCTGTTGTGAAGAAGATCATTCTTGCTTACAACGATGAGGAAAAGAGATTGAGAAATGACTGATTTCAGAAAGTAAAAGATTCCGTTAACCTTTTATTAACCTTACAATTAATTAATAAAATTTGTTAATTTGAAAAAAATAATTAGTTTTGCAGCCTTAAACTTAAAAACTAATTAACAATGAAAAAACTTTTACTTGTTGCAGCGGTCGCTGTTATGGGAATTTCTGCAAGTGCACAAGAATTTCGATTTGGTCCAAAAGCAGGTTTTGCGATGTCTACTATTAAATTAGATGACAAGCAGGATGATCTTGACGGAAGAAAAATGGATCCTAAATATACATTCTATATTGGAGGGATGGCTGAATACAAGCTTAATGATAACTTTGCCCTTCAGGGGGAGGTTTTGTATTCTCCGCTTGGAGCCAAAGAAAAGATTGATGGGGTAAATGCAGGAGGATTGTATTTTGGTGAGCAGACTAAAGTTACTTTTGGAACCCTTTTGGTGCCGGTTTCCGCAAAGTACTTTATTACAGAAGGTTTCTCTGTAGCAGCAGGTCTTAATTTTGGAATCATTCTTACCGCTAAACAAAAAACTGTAGTAGGTTCAGACTTTCTTGATGTAGAAATAGAAGGTGAAGGGGGTGAAGTAGATATTAAAAAAGATGTCAAATCATTAAACCTTGCTCCTTTCTTAGGGGTTGAATATGCTTTGGAAAACGGACTTTTCTTTGATGCAAGATACAGCTTAGGAGTATCAAACCTGTCTAATGACAACAGTGGAGGTACGGTAAAAAATAGCTTTGCTCAGATTGGTGTAGGTTTCAAATTCGGAGGAAACTAATTCTGAAAATTTTATACAGGAATAATATAAAAGCAGGACAATTTTGTTCTGCTTTTTTGCTGTAAAGAACATGATGCTTACAATTTGCTTTTACGGTGAAAAATAATTAGTACCTTTGCCCCGTAATTTAAAGCTACTAAAAAAATGAAAAAACTATTATTACTAGGTGCTTTTGCACTTTTAGGAGGTGCTGCTCAGGCACAGGAAGGTTTTAAAATTGGTGGACATATCGGTGTTCCGGTATCTGATGCAAGTGATGTATCTTCATTTACATTAGGAGTGGATGCTGCTTATATGTGGAATATTACCAAAGGTCTTGACCTTGGGGTAACAACTGGGTATTCCCACTTTTTCGGAAAAGATCATTTTGATGATTTCGGATTTATTCCGGTAGCCGTTTCCGGTAAATATAAATTTAACGGAGCGCCTATCTTTGTAGGATTAGACCTTGGATACGGAATCTCTACAAAGGATGGGATGGACGGCGGTTTCTATGCACAGCCTAAATTTGGATATCAGATGTCTAAAGGAGAGCTGTACATCGGGTACCAATCCATCAGCAACAAGCGTGACCTGCCAGGATGGGGAAGCTACAGCTGGAATGTAGGAGCTGTAAACTTAGGGTATAACTTCTTTATTAAATAAGGACCATTGAAAAATAACAGGACTCCGGCCGATAGGCCGGAGTTTTTGTTGGTATATATTAATAAGGATAGCGGTATTTTAACAAAATTTTTTAATTTATTCCAAAGGTAGCCTTTCACAGGATAGAAAACCTGCTGAATTATAAACGTTTGTTTAAATTTTAAGAGTTAATAACTTAAAAATTAACATTTTAAATGGACTGTTATTTCCGGTTTTCCTGGATTTATGATGTTTTGAAGAAAAATTGATAAATTTAAAAAGTTAAGTATATTGGGCTCTGGTTAATAATTTGTAATTTATTTATTCATAATATTGTGAAAAACTCAAAGACTTCCCTTTATTATGATTTATTTTTGTAAAACCCTAAATTTCACTAATGATATTAATCACATTAACAAATTTTAATATTAGTGACTACCACTGTAAATTTGCCCTCAGAAAGTATTAAAATTTTTTAAAATGAAAAAAATATTATTAGCGGGTGCTGTTGCACTTTTCGGTTTATCAAACGCTCAGATTGCTAAAGGAACTTCATATCTATCAGGACAATTAGGTTATTCTCAAAACGAAAATAATAATAATGATACAAAAGTAGAGAGCTTCAAAGTTCTTCCAACTGTAGGTTATTTTGTAAACACTAACCTAGCTGTAGGTTTAGGTGTAGGTTATAAAAATGATAATACTAAAGTAACCGCTGAAGGCGATGCTATCGGAGGTGGAACTTTTGTTAACGAAAATAAGAATACAACTTCTGCTTTCGTTGTTGCTCCATTCGTAAGAAAATACTGGACTCTAGCTGATAAATTGTATATCTTCGGTCAATTAGAAGTTCCTATGGAATTCGGTCAGTACAAGTCTGAAAAAGAATCTACTGTAACAAATGGTTCTACGGTAACTTCTTCTTCAACTTCAACTAAAGATAGTTACACTTCAATCGGTGTGAATATCAAGCCAGGTTTAGATTATTTCCTAAACAAAAACTGGTCTATCGAAGCTACTTTCGGTGAGTTTGGTTACAATACAAACAAAGTAAATGTAGACGGAGCAAAGAGAGTAAACGATTATAAATTCGGTTTGAATTTATCTTCTGTAACTTTCGGAGTTAAATATGTATTTGCAAAATAATAAACAAAGCGTATAATAATAGAGCCTTGAGAAGTTTCTCAGGGCTTTTTTAGCTTAAGTCTTAAAACATACATATAATAATCATGAAAAAAACATTATTAGCAGGTGCTGTTGCACTTTTCGGTTTGTCAGACGCACAGATTGCAAAAGGAACTTCTTATGTTTCCGGTCAGGCAGGGTATTATCACAACGAAAAGAATGAATTTGAAACTAAAAGAAAGGATGATATTATCAGAATCCTTCCTACGGCTGGATATTTCGTTAGTACAAATCTGGCAGTAGGGTTGGGTATAGGATATAAAAATGCTGTTACCAAGTATAAGATAGGAAATGCTGCCGGCGGTGATAGGGTAGATATTAAAGATACAGACAATGCATTTGTAGTATCTCCGTTTGTAAGAAAATACTGGACTTTATCAGATAAGTTATACATCTTCGGGCAACTACAGGTTCCATTGGAGTTTGGTAAAGAAAAAGTGGATTTAAACAGTGAAGTTTTCACTGGAGATCCTCTGCTTGCCGCTAATTTTTCAAGAGAAAATAATTACACAAATGTTGGAGTTAATGTCAAGCCAGGTTTAGATTACTTCTTAAATAAAAACTGGTCAATTGAAGCTACAATAGGAGAGTTCGGATACAATACTTACAAAAGAGACATTGACGGTGCCAGGAGAGCGGATAACTACAAATTCGGAATTAGCTTAACTTCTGTAACTTTCGGAGTTAAATATATATTTGCAAAATAATAAATATAAATAAAGTATAGAAATAGGTCCTGGGAGCTATTTCAGAGCTTTTTAACCTAAACTATTTAAGTATAAATTAATAATCATGAAAAAAATCTTATTGGCGTCTGCAATCGCTTTATTTGCAGGGGTAAATGCGCAAACTACGTTCGGGGTAAAGGCAGGTTACGCTCTGTCAAAACTGAATTCTAATGAAAATGATGTTGAGTTTGGAGGCATTGAAGGAGGTTTAAAATCCAAATCAGGGTTTTATATCGGAGGTTTGGTTGAGCATAAATTCAATAACAAGTTTGCTGTTCAGGGAGAAGTGGAATATGCTAATTTAGGAGGAAAAGCAGAAGTCTCGTTACCTGGTATTACAGTCACTGAAAAAATGAATCTCAATAGGATTGTAATTCCTGTATCTGCAAGATATTACGCAACCCCGGAATTGGGAATCTATGCGGGTCCGTATGTAAGCTTTAAAACGAATAATAAAGTGAAATTTGAAATGAGCGGCCAGAATGCCGGTATGGTAAATCCTGCAGGAATCAGAGAAGGAGAAAGATATGTGGAAAAGTTTTTGAATGATTCTTTAAAATCTACAGATTTCGGGTTGTTCTTCGGAGCGGATTATAACGTTTATAAAGGCTTATTTATAGATGCCCGTTATAGCTTCGGTCTTACCAATATGATCAAAAATCCTGTGGACGGTGAAAAGCTGAAAATGAATTTCTTCCAGCTTGGAATAGGGTATAAGTTTAAATAAACAGCTAAGATAAAACAAAAAACTCTCAGAAATTTCTGAGAGTTTTTTTATGAATGATTGTTCTTATACTATTTTCCGAACATTCCACCCATTCCGGGCATATTCGGCATTTTGCTCATCATCTGCATCATTTGCTTTCCTTGGGGCCCCTGCATCATCTTCATCATTTTACCCATCTGATCGAATTGTTTCATCAGCTGGTTTACATCCTCGATCTTTCTTCCAGCTCCTTTCGCAATTCTGTTCTTTCTCTGAGTATTGATGATAGAAGGCTTTCTTCTTTCCTCTGGAGTCATGGAATAAATAATAGCTTCAATATGCTTGAAAGCATCATCACTGATCTCTACATCTTTAATTGCTTTTCCAACCCCGGGGATCATTCCCATAAGGTCTTTCATATTACCCATTTTCTTGATCTGGTTGATCTGCTTCAGGAAATCATCAAAACCGAATTCATTTTTAGCGATTTTTTTGTGAAGCTTTTTAGCTTCTTCTTCGTCAAACTGTTCCTGAGCTCTTTCTACCAAGGAAACAACGTCTCCCATTCCCAGGATTCTGTCTGCCATCCTTTCCGGATAGAAAAGATCCAAAGCTTCCATTTTCTCTCCTGTAGAGATAAATTTGATCGGTTTTTCAACAACAGAACGGATCGTTAATGCAGCACCCCCTCTTGTATCACCATCTAATTTGGTCAATACAACCCCATCGAAGTTCAATGCTTCGTTGAATGCTTTTGCTGTATTCACAGCATCCTGACCGGTCATGGAGTCTACTACGAAAAGTGTTTCCTGTGGCTTGATGAAATAATGTACGGATTTAATTTCGTTCATCATATGCTCATCGATCGCTAAACGGCCTGCTGTATCCACAATCACTACATCATGGTTGTTGGCTTTTGCAAAATTGATTGCATTTTCAGCAATGGTAGATGGGTTGGTAGCCCCTTCTTCAGTATATACAGGGACATTGATCTGCCCTCCCAATACTTTCAGCTGATCGATCGCAGCAGGACGGTAAACGTCACACGCTACCAATAAAGGTTTTTTATTTCTTTTTGTCTGTAGATAATTAGCTAGCTTTCCTGAGAAAGTCGTTTTACCTGAACCCTGAAGACCTGCAATAAGAATTACAGATGGTTTTCCTGAAAGGTTGATTCCTTCCTGGGAACCTCCCATCAGATCCACAAGTTCGTCATGAACGATTTTCGTCATTAGCTGCCCTGGAGTCAGGGAAGTAAGAACGTTTTGCCCTAAAGCTTTATCCTGAACTCTTTTAGTAAGATCTTTTGCAACTTTATAGTTAACGTCGGCATCTACCAATGCTCTGCGGATCTCTTTTACGGTTTCCGCCACATTGATTTCAGTAATTTTTCCTCTTCCGGAAATATTGTGTAATGCCTTGTCTAATTTATCCTGTAAACTATTAAACATATTTATTGTAAATTATAGGTTTGCAAAAATAAGGAATTTTTAGGATATCCAAAGTGTTCGGATACGTAATATATTATAATATTATATATAAGAAAAATGATATATATCAAATCATAGTGTAATACAATAGAAAAAGTCTATTTTTGCGATCAATTAAAATTAAGAATGAAAATCAGTCCTAATATTATTGTTGTCATTTTATTCTTCCTGACATTTCTGGTGCATTTTTCCCTTTGGAAATTTGTTTTTCACCTGGATGAAATTCTGCTCATCAAGTTTTATCTTTTTTTAAGCATTATGTTCATGATGATGATTACTTTAATTATTTTAATCAATAAGATTGCTCCTGAGTTTTTAGGATTGTCTGTGATCGGATTGATCCTTCTAAAATTCGGTTTGATGTATTTAATCAGAAAAAAATTGAACTTTGAAGCAATTCCCGGATATAAATTTCATTTTATTATTCCATATTTTGTCCTGACAACGCTGCTTACATACTATGCGATCAAGCTGATTAATCATGATAAAAAACAGTAAAATTATTTATTGAAACTAGAAAAAATATTATATTTTTGCACAACGAAAAAAACCTATCAATGTTTAAGAAATTCGCAGTTTTATTCTACAGTATTTTTGTATTAAACTTGGTGTCTGCACAGCACGGCGAGGCTACTGCTGGAGCGGCTCCTGCTCAAGAGCTTTCAGAGAAAGACAAAGTAAGTAAAGAAAACAAAGAATTCATCGATCATCACTTATTGGATGCACATGATTTCACATTGATGGTTGACAAAGACGGTCATCACATCGGGTTTCCTCTTCCTGTTATTTTCTATGATAACGGATTTCATGCTTTCATGAGTAATAAGGAAGGGTTTATGCATGGTGAGCCAACGGAAGTGGATGGTTCTTACTATAAGTTACACCATGAAAAGATTTACAAAACTGACGCGGCTGGAACATTGCCAATGGATGAGGCGGGGCACCCTACTGCTGAGAAAGTGTTAGATCTTTCAATTACGAAAAGTGTACTTATTATTATCCTAGTGTCGGTCTTCATGTTTATATTGTTTACCGGAATGGCTAAGTCTTATAAAAAATCTCCGGTTCCAAGTGGTGCTGCAAGATTTTTAGAGCCATTGGTGATTTTCGTTAGAGATGAAATCGCTATTCCAAACATCGGACATAAATATAAGAGATTTATCGGTTATTTATTAACTGTGTTCTTCTTTATTCTTTTCCTTAATGTTTTAGGATTAATGCCTTTCGGAATCAATGTTACAGGGAATATTACAATGACATTCTTTCTGGCTATCCTTACTTATTTAATTACTACATTCTCTGCAAATAAAGACTATTGGAAACATATCTTCTGGATGCCGGGAGTACCTGTGCCAATGAAATTGATCATGCTTCCTATTGAATTGCTGGGGACAATCACTAAGCCGTTCGCGTTGATGATCCGACTTTTTGCCAACATGACTGCAGGTCACATCGTAGTAATGAGTTTGATCGGACTGATTTATGTATTTAAGAATTTTGTTGCAGGTGTAGCATTCCCGTTCTTGACATTAGTAATTTATTTATTGGAAGTATTAGTAGCATTCCTGCAAGCCTATATTTTTACCATGTTATCAGCTTTATTTATAGGAATGGCAGTACAGGAGCATGAACATGAACACCATGCTGCTCACTAATCAGATTAGAACATTATTTTAAACAAATTTTTTAAAATTATATATTATGGAAATCCCTAAAATTGTAGGTGCTGGTATCGTAGTACTAGGTGTAGGTATCGGTCTTGGTAAAATCGGAGCTGCTGCTCTTGAAGCTATCGCTAGACAACCTGAACAATCTGGAAAGATCCAAACAGCTATGCTTATCGCAGCTGCACTTGTAGAAGGTGTTGCGTTTGCTGCTCTATTCGCAGTAAACTAATTAAAATCAAATCATTATCTGCAACGGTTGGTTGCAGGTAATGATTCTTTAAAAAAGTAATAATTATTTATACATTTATATAATGGAATTAATTCATCAGTTTTCATCAGGATTATTTATTATCCAGTCTGTTATTTTTCTAGCATTATTATTTTTGTTAGGTAAATTCGCTTGGAAACCTATTTTAAAGTCTATCAATGACAGAGAAACATCTATTGTTGACGCTCTTAATCAAGCCAAATTAGCTAGAAAAGAAATGGAAACTTTAAAAGAGGATAACGAAAGAATCATTCGTGAAGCTAAAATCGAAAGAGATGCTATCCTTAAAGAAGCCAGAGAAATCAAAGACAGAATCGTAGGGGAAGCCAAAGATGTTGCTAAAGCTGAAGGAGACAAATTAATTGAAGCTGCTAAACAGACGATCACAGCTGAGAAAAATGCTGCTATGGCAGATATTAAAACTCAGATCGGTACTTTATCTGTAAACATTGCAGAGTCTATCTTAAAGCAAAAGCTAGATAACACTGAAGCTCAAAACGAATTAGTTCAAAATTATTTAAACAAATCAAACCTTAACTAAGAATGCTTACATCTAAAGTAGCTAAAAGATACGCACAAGGTTTACTTGATTTTACGAATGAATCAGGTCAGACGGCTACTGTATTTTCTGAAATGAAAGATGTAGTAAAGGTAATGGCCGAATCCAAAGATTTAAACAAGTTCTTCCTTACCCCTTACATTGATTCTAAAAAGAAAATAGAAGTAGCAAATGAAATTTTCAAAGGTTTATCAGCTTCTTCCCAGAACCTGATCAGATTGGTCATCAAGCACGGACGTGAAAACCAGTTGAAGAATATCGCTCAGGAATTTATCAACAAAGTAGAAGATCTAAGTGGTGTACAGAGAGTCACGCTTACTACAGCAACTCCGCTTTCAAAAGAGAATATTGATCAGATTTTAAGATCTACCAATCTTGTAAAGTCTGATTCAAATTTTGATTTAAAAGTAAACGTAAAACCTGAAATTCTTGGAGGATACATTCTAAGAGTGGGAGACCAGCAGATCGATGCGTCTGTGAAGACAAAACTGAACCAAGTTAAAAAAGATTTTCAATTAAATTAAGAAAAACAACCATACAATGGCAGAAATAAATCCGGCAGAAGTATCTGCGATCTTAAAACAGCAATTGGCCAACTTCGATACTCAATCAAACGTTGAGGAAGTAGGTACAGTTTTAACCATCGGTGATGGTATTGCTCGTGTATACGGGTTAGAAAACGTACAATACGGAGAGTTGGTGAAATTTTCTAGTGATGTAGAAGGTATTGTACTTAACCTTGAAGAAGACAACGTAGGTGTTGCTCTACTTGGTGAAAGTAAATTAGTAAAAGAAGGTGATACAGTAAGAAGAACTAACAGAATCTCTTCTATCAAAGTAGGAGAAGGAATGTTAGGAAGAGTAGTGGATACTCTTGGTAATCCTATCGATGGTAAAGGTCCTATTACTGGGGATTTATATGAAATGCCACTAGAAAGAAAAGCTCCTGGAGTTATCTACAGACAACCGGTAACTGAACCATTACAGTCAGGTATCGTTGCGATCGACTCTATGATCCCTGTAGGAAGAGGTCAGAGAGAGCTTATCATCGGTGACAGACAGACAGGTAAAACTACTGTTGCGATCGATACGATCATCAACCAAAAAGAATTCTTTGATGCTGGTCAGCCAGTATATTGTATATATGTAGCTATCGGGCAGAAAGCTTCTACCGTAGCACAAATCGTTAAAACTCTTTCTGATAAAGGAGCTTTAGCTTATACTGTAATCGTTGCGGCTAACGCATCAGATCCTGTTCCAATGCAGGTATACTCTGCGATGGCAGGAGCTGCTATCGGTGAGTTCTTCAGAGACTCTGGTAGACCGGCGCTTATTGTTTATGATGATTTATCTAAACAAGCTGTTGCTTACCGTGAGCTTTCTCTTCTATTAAGAAGACCACCGGGCCGTGAAGCTTATCCTGGAGACGTTTTCTACCTTCACTCAAGACTATTGGAAAGAGCAGCAAAAATAATTGCTGATGATAATATTGCGAGTCAGATGAATGACTTGCCGGAGTCTCTTAAGCCAATCGTAAAAGGTGGTGGTTCATTAACTGCTCTTCCGATCATCGAAACTCAGGCGGGTGACGTTTCTGCATATATCCCAACAAACGTAATCTCTATTACAGACGGACAGATCTTCTTGGAGTCTGATCTGTTCAACTCAGGGGTTCGTCCTGCGATCAACGTAGGGATCTCCGTATCAAGGGTAGGAGGTAACGCTCAGATCAAATCAATGAAAAAAGTATCTGGTACACTTAAGTTAGACCAGGCTCAATATAAAGAATTGGAAGCATTTGCTAAGTTCGGTTCTGATCTTGATGCTTCTACTTTAGCAGTAATCTCTAAAGGGGAAAGAAACGTGGAGCTTCTTAAGCAGCCGGTTAACTCTCCGCTTCCGGTAGACAGCCAGGTTGCTATGATCTATGCCGGTACTGAGAACTTATTGAGAAATGTTCCATTGAACAAGATTAAAGAATTCCAACACGAATACATCGAGTTCCTGAGATCTAAGCATCCTGATACAATGGCTGCAATTAAGGCTGGAAAGATCGATAACGATATTACAGGTGTTCTTAAGCAGGCAGCTAACGATTTAGCTTCTAAATACAACTAAAATTAGTTGATGGTTGTTGGTTGATAGTTGACAGAATTTTCTAAAACTAGCAACCAACAACTGACAACCAACAACTAACCCAATATGGCAAACTTAAAAGAAATACGAGGCAGAATTACGTCAATTTCATCTACAATGCAGATTACACGTGCTATGAAAATGGTTTCCGCTGCGAAACTTAAAAAAGCACAGGATGCAATCGTAATGTTAAGACCTTATTCTGAAAAATTACAGGAGCTTATCCAGAATGTAAATTCTAGCTCTGATCCTGATCAGATTTCTGTATATGCTCAGAAAAGACAGGTTAAAAGAGTACTTTTCATCGCTGTTACTTCAAACAGAGGTCTTGCGGGAGCTTTTAACTCTTCTATCGTAAAAGAGCTTAACCTTCAGTTTCAGAACAAATCTCAATATGAGATCGAGGTTCTTCCTGTAGGTAAAAAGGTATATGATGCTGTAAGAAGAAACCGTAAGGTATATGCTAATGGAAGCTCTGTTTATGATAACCTGAATTTTGACATGGTTGCTAACGTTACGGAAGGTGTAATGGCAAGCTTTAGAGAAGGAAAATTTGATGAAGTATACGTTATTTATAACAAATTCGTTAATGCTGCAACTCAGGAAGTAACTACAGAACAGCTTCTTCCGATCTCAATGCCTGAAAATACAGAGCCACAGGTTGAGACAGATTATATCTTCGAACCCAACAGAACTGAGATCCTGGATAACCTGATTCCTAAGTCAATTAAAACTCAGGTTTTCAAAGCAATCTTAGATTCAGTGGCATCCGAGCACGGAGCAAGAATGACAGCAATGCACAAAGCTACAGATAATGCTCAGGCTTTGAAGAACGATCTTGTGATCTTCTACAACAAAGCAAGACAGGCTGCTATTACAAACGAAATCCTGGAGATCGTTTCCGGAGCAGAAGCTTTGAAAAATTCATAAAGAATTATTTAAATATCATATTAAAGCATCGATACTATCGGTGCTTTTTTGTTGCTTAGAGGCTTAAAACTGTCATTCACTACTTTAAAATCCGTTTTTATTACAGAAATGAAGAAGGAGTCCGGCTATTTTTTTAAGGGTAAAGTATATGCCTTTTAACGACCCTTTTTTCTTCCAAAAAAAATCATTAATCGAAATATATCATCCCGGAGTCAGGTTATTTTTATTTTACATATCTTTGTACCTAATAAAATTTATATAACTTTTAAATGGACTCGGACATAGTCAGGCTTTTGCTGGCCTTATTTCTTGTTTTACTAAATGGCTTTTTCGTAGCCGCAGAATTTTCAATTGTTAAAGTTCGTTACTCTCAAATTCAACTAAAGGCTGCAGAAGGAAATTCTATGGCTAAACAGGCAGAGCACATCATCAAGCACCTTGATGAATATCTTTCCGCTACACAATTAGGAATCACATTGGCATCACTTGCCCTGGGTTGGGTAGGAGAAAGTGCCCTGCATCATATTGTAGAAAATATCTTTCACTCACTCAATATCAGCATGAGCGAGGCTTCTATTACTTCGATAGCACTGGTGGTTAGTTTTGTAATGATTACCATTATGCACATCGTATTTGGTGAGCTTATTCCAAAGTCAATTGCGATCAGAAAATCGGAAGCGACTACAATGGCGACAGCAGTTCCGTTGAGGGTATTTTATATCATCTTCAAGCCGTTTATCTGGTTGATGAACTTAATGTCAAATACATTTTTGAGATTGGTGAAAATCCATCCGGTATCAGAACAGGAAATTCACTCGACAGAGGAGCTTCAGCTTTTGGTAAAGCAGAGTGCGGATAGCGGAGAGATCGAAGAAGAGAACTATGAGATCATTAAAAATGCATTTGACTTTACAGATCATTCTGCCAAGCAGATTATGGTTCCCAGACAAAATATTACTTCCATCGATTTTGAAGAAGATGTGAACGATATTATCAATAAGATTATGGACAGCGGTTATTCCCGTATTCCTGTGTATCTTGATTCTATCGATAATGTGATCGGGATTTTCTATACCAAAGAGATCATCAGAGAATTTGTTAAAAGAAGAGGAGATCTGGACCATGAAGACCTTAAAGATCTGATGCGTGATGCTTTTTTCGTAGTGGAAAGTAAGAAAGTATCAGACCTATTGAAAACATTCCAGCAGAAAAAACAGCATTTGGCAATTGTAATTGACGAATTTGGCGGAACTGAAGGGATCATTACCTTAGAAGATATTCTGGAAGAGCTGGTAGGGGAAATTCAGGATGAAGAAGATGATGAAGAAAAGATCGTTGATAAAATTGCATACAATACCTATTGGGTACAGGCAACCCAGCCATTGGATGAGATCAATGAATTTCTGCCTAAAAAACTACCGCTTTCTGAAGAAAGTGAATACAATTCGTTAGCCGGATTCATTCTCCATGCATTGGCAGAAATTCCTGAGGAAAACCAGGAATTCGACCTTGACAATTATCATTTCAAAATTTTGAAAATGAACAATAAGAGTGTAGAGCTTGTGGAGCTGGTCTATCAGGAGCCTAATGCTATTGATAACTTGGCAGATAAAATTGGAGAAGTTTAAAACAGTTAATTAAAAATGAATTTTTATAATAGCATAAAAGACTACGAAAATCCAAAACGTCAGTATGAAGAGGAAGTTCTCGTTTTGGATGATACGGATGATGTTTATAAACTGGTGCTGCATAATGATGATATTCATACCTTTGATTATGTGATCGACTGTCTGATCGAAATATGCAAGCATACGTGGGAACAGGCAGAGCAATGTACCATTCTTGTTCACTACAAAGGCAAATGTACCGTAAAAACAGGCTCAATGGATGTTTTGAAGCCTATGCACGAAAAATTACTTTCAAGGGAATTAACAAGCGAAATCGTATAAAAACAAAAACCGGCAATAAAAATTTGTCGGTTTTTTTGTTAGTTTAAATGATAACGAATGGCGAGTGATTGCAGCACAATTTTTTTAATTATTTAATTTTATAATCTCTAATTCCTGAATTTCTTAATCTCTCAATCTCTTAATTCCTCAATTTACGCTCCCGCATTGTCACATTTTATCTAAAATAGTATATTTGTACCAACTATAAAGAAACAAAAAAATAATGCTTGTAATAGGAATTGCCGGTGGGACAGGATCCGGCAAAACTACAGTTGTTGACAAGATACTTCAGCAGCTTGATATTGAAGGAATGAATATCCTTTCTCAGGATAATTATTATCATGACAACCAAGGTCTGACACTGACGGAAAGAGAGGCTTTAAATTATGACCATCCGAAGTCTATAGATTTTGAACTATTGATAAAACATGTAAAAGCTTTAAAGAATAATGAGCCGATTGAGCAGCCGATTTACAGCTTTGTAACGCATTCCAGAACAGGAGATCATGTCACTGTAGAACCTAAGAATGTATTGGTGGTAGAAGGAATTCTGGTTCTTACCAATAAAGAATTATTGAAGGAGTTTGATCTGAAAGTATTCGTTCATGCAGACTCTGATGAAAGGTTAATCAGAAGAATCAGAAGAGATACCCAGGAAAGAGGAAGAGACCTGAACGAAGTATTGCACCGCTATCAGACTACTTTGAAGCCAATGCACCAGGAATTCATCGAGCCGTCTAAAAATGAGGCCGATCTTATTATCCCCAATATGAAACAGAATTCCGTAGCGATTGATTTTTTAACTACTGTTATTAAAAACTCGTTGAGAAAACATTAAAAAAATGGAAGAAAACAAACTCATCAAAGACATTCAGCCGAAATCTGAAACATTCAAACTTATCCAGAAATATGTATTGAATAAGTATACCATTACGATCTGTCTGTTTTTGGTATGGATGATTTTCTTCGATAAAACCTCATTTCTTGTAATTAATGAGCTGAATGGTGAGATTCACAAATATGAAGAGCAGCTGGAGTATTACAAAAAGGAATACGAAAAGAATGACGCTTTTTATAAAAAGCTGATGAACAACAAGTCAGAAAAAGAAAAATACGCAAGAGAAAATTATTTTATGAAGAAACCGAATGAAGAGATTTTCATTTTGGTGGTTGATAGTACAAAAGTCGCTAAGAAATAATAAAACTGAATAGCAATACGTCAATAGCGGATGGTCAGTCTGCTTTGCAATTCTGAGTTAAAATCATCATTGACGGTTCACAAATTAAACAAAACTAATGTCAAATACAGATATACTTTCAAACTGGGAAAACTTAGTAAAAAAGCAGCTTAAAACAGAGGATATTTATCCTGTTCTGGAAAAAGAAAACCTTGAAGAAATTGAAGTAAAGCCTTTTTATACAGATGTACAGAAACCTTTGGCCAATCTGCCGAGAGTGGAAGAAAGTACCCATTTGGTAGCCAGATACCATGAAAGTCTGGAAGAAGAAGTATTTGCATTTATTCTGGATCAAAATGTAGAAAATCTGGACCAGAAAACTCTTTTTGTCAATAACAAAGACCTTGCAGGACATATCAGTCCGAAGGAAGAAGATCAGTATTTTTCTCTGATTGATATTTTTAACGAAAAAGAGGGAAGCATTGATGATCAGCTGGCAAAAGAATTACTTTCAAAAGGGTTTAAAAGAAGCATCTGTATTGATATTTCATTACATCAGAATGCCGGTGCAGCCATATATCAGCAACTTGGTATCGCTTTGGCGAAAACTAAAGAGCTGGTAGAAATATATGGAGCTGAGATTTTAGATCAACTGATCTTCAGAATGGCTGTCGGAGGAAATTATTTCTTTGAAATGGCAAAGCTGAGAGCTTTTAAAATGGTTTTCAACCAGCTTTCAAAGGAATATGGACTGGATGCGGTTCCTTACATCTTTGCAGAGACATCCCTTAGAAATAAGGCGGTTTCCGACAACGAAAACAACCTGATCCGCTCCACACTGGAACTGGCTTCAGCAATGATCGGTGGGGCAGATGCTGTTTTCACCAACAATTATCTTGTAGACAGAAGTACTGATAATTCTGAGGAGATTTCTTTCAAACAGCAGATCGTTTTGGCTTACGAAAGTATCATCAATGTATTTGAAGATGCTGCCAACGGAAGTTATTACATTGAAGATACTACCCGTCAGATCGCAGACAAATCCTGGGCTTTATTTGTTGAAATGGAAGAAGCGGGAGGATATCTTGAGCTGTTAAAACAAGGAGTCGTTCAGAAAAAGATCTATGAACATGCTGTAAAAGAGCAACAATGGATTGAAGAAGGTAAAATAAAGCTGATCGGCGTTAATCTATATCCCAAATTAGACGTTACAAAGTCAATCAGCGACCTGTACAGCGAAAACGAGATAAAACCCGTTCGTTGGGCTGAAATGTTTGAATAGAGTTTAAAATGTTCCCACAGATCACTCTGATTCCACAGATTTTGTAAGTAAGCTTGTAAAAATAATACACACAAATGAATGAAAATGACATCAGTTTTTATATCAGAAAATCTATTTTTTCTGTATATAATGAATTGGGCCCTGGACTATTAGAAAAGGTTTATGAAAAAGTATTAGCGTTTGAATTACAAAATAATGGGTTAAATATTAAAACACAGGTATCTATCCCAATTAAATTTAAGGGTATTATTATTGATTCAAGTTTCATAGCGGATATCATTGTGGAAGATAAGGTCATTATCGAAATAAAATCTATTCCGGAAATAAATAATGTGCATCACAAGCAATTGTTAACCTATTTAAAATTGACCAACTTAAAATTAGGAATACTTGTTAATTTTAATACAGATTATATCGATAAAAGTATTATAAGAAAAATAAACGGAAATATTCATTAGATATATAAATCTGTGGAATTTGTGCAATCTGTGGGAAATACAATATTAAACCAAGACATTCAAAACTATATCAATGTAAATCTGAATACGGATTTACATATATTGCTGCTGAAAAAATCTCCATTTCCGGAAGTTTCCATGCAGGAGATCGTACAGCAGATCAAAGGAAAGCAGGTGGCTGAGAAAAAATTTCCTTTCCTGTTGAAAGAAGGAATTATTTTTCCTCCCCAGCTCAATATGGAGCAATCGTCATCTGAAAAGACGGCACTTTATAAATCAGAGATTCTTAAAGGTAGAAAATTTATTGATCTGACCAGTGGTTTCGGGATCGATGCTTACTATCTGTCTCAGAATTTTGAGGATATTACTCTAATAGAGCAAAATACTGAGCTTCTGGAGACTGTAGCGCATAACTGGAGCGTATTAGGTAAGAAAGCGAGATTTATCAACCGTAAGCTGGAAGATTTTTTGAATGAAAATCAGGAAATTTTTGATGTGATTTATCTGGATCCGGCAAGAAGAGATCAGAACAAAAACAAAGTCTTTCTTTTGGAAGATCTGTCTCCGGATATCCTCGGGATTCAGGAACAATTACTGTCGATATCAAATCAGGTTGTCATTAAGCTTTCCCCACTGATCGATCTGAAATATCTTGTATCAGTTCTCCCGAATATCTACAGAATTGATAGTATCGCCCTGAAAAATGATGTAAAAGAGATTGTCGTCTTTCTATCCAACGAAAAGGTGAAGGAGATTATCTGCAATTGTGTGAACCTTGAAAGCGGTGAATCTGCCTTTAGTTTTACATTTGGGGAAGAGGAAAGTGCGCAGTCGGAGTATTCTGAACCTGAAAAATTCATTTATATTCCGAATAATTCCATTTTAAAGGCAGGAATCTTTAATCTGATTTCAGAAAGGTTCGGATTGAAAAAGCTTCATCCCAATACCCATCTCTATACGTCTGAAGAAAAGAAAGACAATTTTCCGGGTAGGATTTTTGAAATGGAAATTATTGATTCTAAAAAAGTTAGAAAAAAAGAGCAGTTCAATATTATTTCAAAAAACTATCCCTTAAAGCCTGAAGAAATTAAAAAGAAATATGGACTGAAAGATGGTGGTGAGAAGTATATTATTTTTACACAATCTAAAAAAGGAAAAATAATTTTAAAATCAGTATAAAAATGTTGCCGAAAAAAGCAGGTTTTCTTAATTTTGGGCAATCAAAAATTTAAGCATGAGAAAATTAATTATATGTTTAGCGATTGCAACTGTAGCTGTAAGCTGTAAAAAAGTAGCAGAAGGGGGGAATAAGAACACTCTGAAACTGGAAGAAGGAGTGGAAAGATATTCTGATGATCCACAAGGAGAAGCTCATGGACATGAGGCTGCTGCCGGTCATAAAGAAGAAACTGCTGCAAAACCTGAAGCTGAAGCTCCAAAAACAGACAGTACTGCCGCAGCAAAGCCTGCTGAAGCAGAAAAGGCTGAACACTAATTATTCGTACAAAATATACAAGTGCCCTGTTGTTGCAGGGCATTTTTATTTTCAAAAAAGTGAAAAAGCAGTCTAATTGCCGGGAACTAACACGTGGTTGGGAAAATCCTGGGTTTTTGCTTGCTGCTGACAGCCATTTTTTTTAATTTTAACAAAATAAAATTTTACAATGCAAGAGACATTAAATTACATTAACGAAAACAAACAGCGTTTCGTGGATGAGTTATTTGAGTTATTGAGAATTCCTTCCATTTCTGCAGATCCGGCTTATAAGAATGACGTATTGAAGTGTGCGGATGTATGTGCAGAACACCTTAGAAATGCAGGAGCTGATCATGTTGAAATATGTGAAACAAAAGGTTACCCTATCGTTTTTGGAGAAAAAATTATAGATACAGATCTTCCAACCGTATTGGTTTACGGTCACTATGACGTTCAGCCGGCAGATCCGTTGGAACTGTGGAGAAAACCTCCTTTCGAGCCTTATATTGAGAAAACTGAGCTTCATCCGGAAGGTGCTGTCTTTGCAAGAGGATCAGCTGATGACAAAGGGCAGTTCTTTATGCATTTAAAGGCTTTTGAAGCGATGATGAGAACCAATGCTCTTCCTTGTAACGTAAAATTTATTCTGGAAGGAGAAGAAGAGGTAGGATCTGTGAGCTTAGGAGACTTTGTGAATGAAAATAAAGAAAAACTAGCTTGTGACTGTATTCTGATCTCTGATACCCATATTTACAGTAATGAGCAGCCGACGGTTACAACCGGATTAAGAGGATTGAGCTATGTAGAGGTGGAAGTGGAAGGTCCAAACAGAGACCTGCATTCAGGGCTTTACGGAGGAGCCGTTCCAAATCCGATCCATGTGCTTTCCAGAATGATCGCTCAGCTGATCGATGAAGACGGACATATTACGATCGATGGATTCTATGATAACGTTGAGATCGTATCTGATGCTGACAGAGCTGAAATGAATAAGCTGAAAGATAATCCTGAAGAATTCAAAAAGTCAATCGGGCTTAGCGATATAGAAGGAGAAAAAGGATATACTACATTAGAAAGAGCTTCGATTCGCCCTACATTAGACTGTAATGGGATCTGGGGAGGATATACGGGAGAAGGTGCCAAAACGGTGATTCCTTCTAAGGCTTTTGCAAAGATCTCAATGCGTCTGGTTCCTTATCAGACTCCGGAAGAAATTACCGAGAAATTCACTACATATTTTGAAAAAATTGCTCCGGACACTGTAAAAGTTAAGGTAACTCCTCATCATGGAGGTATGCCTTATGTTCTGCAAAGTGATACAAAGGAATTTTTAGCCGCTAAAAAAGCAATGGAAACGGCATTCGGTAAAGAGGTTCTGCCTTACAGAAGCGGAGGAAGTATTCCGATCACAGCAATGTTTGAAAAGGTTTTAGGAGCGAAATCAGTATTAATGGGCTTCGGATTGGATTCTGATGCGATCCATTCTCCAAATGAGCACTACGGATTATTTAATTTTTACAAAGGAATTGAAAGTATTCCCTTGTTTTTTGAGAATTATGCAAAGTAATAAATAGTAGTTATTTGTAAATTATTAATCCTTAGGAAGTATTTCCTGAGGATTTTTTTGCTTTTATTGAAATAATTAGTACTTTTATCATGTATTATACTTAAAACAATGTATCATGAAAAAAACTCTACTATTAAGTTTATCCTTATCGGCAATTTTTCTGTCTTCAGCGCAAGTTCTTGAATCGGATAATTATGATTCCTATACTTTGGGTAATGTATCTAGTTCTGTAACTGCTGCTGGTCAGGGCGGTATGAATCTATACAATGGCGCTGTTGCTAATTATCAGATTGTAGCAGGGGATGCTGCACATGTAAAATATCTGGCCGTAACGGGAGGCTCTGATGGTACAGGAGCATCTTCCAGATATGTATATAAAACTACTTTAGCTACGGCCTGGGCAAACAGAACTTCAGGTAATAATATTATTAAAGGTAGTTTCGATGTCTTTACGGGCACGTCAACAAATAAGCATCTTTCCGGGGTTAGTGTTTTTGGAGCTACTGATGGAATTGTTGGAATCGGTTATAATTCCCAGACAAAGACAATAAATGGAAGAGCTTATTTAGCTATAGCAGCAGATCCAAGTCAGAATGGCTATTATAATATTACAGGCTTGACAGCAAATACTTATCCCGCAAACACTTGGATTACTTTAGGGTTTAGCTATAATAAGACAACCGGTGCTATCACGTATGTCATTGCAGGAAGTGCTTTAACATTGGCGGTAAATGGTGCGAGTACAGTACCTGGATTTGATCCGGCAGAATTTGATATTCATAGCGCTCCAACAAGAACGTCAGCTTTAGATCCTGCCAATTCAGGGCCGACAACATTTGGTATAGACAATTATTTATTAGAAGCTTCTACTAGCGCTGTTTTGGGAACATCAGACAGTAAAAAAGAAAAATCTTCGATAATAGCTATTGGACCTAATCCCACATCAGAGTATCTGAATGTTTTAACAGAATTAAAGATCAATAAAGCAGAAATTTTTGATATGTCTGGAAGAAAAGTCAATGCTACTTTAGATGGAAATAAAATCAATGTAAAACATCTCAATCCTGGAAGTTATATTATTAACTTAGAAACTTCAAAAGGTAAGACCGTAGAAAAATTCATCAAAAAATAATTATAAAACAAAATATCTCAAGCGCTTCGTCAAGGAGCGCTTTTTTATTGAAATTATACTGACAAATGTTAGGTATTTAAAAACAATTAATGTAAACTGTTTTTCTTATTTTTAAAAACTTAACTAAAAACAATGTTGGAAAACAAAGTAGCTTATATAACAGGAGGAACCAAAGGGATCGGTTTCGGGATTGCTAAAATTTTACTTGAGAATGGCATTTCAGTGGCATTTTCAGGAAGAAAAAGAGAGGATGTGATGAAAGCGGAAGAAGAACTTCTCCAATACTCAGAAAATGTTCTGGGAATTGTTTCCGATGTAAGAAGCCTTGAAAGCGAGCAGGAAGCGGTAAAGTACATTGTGGAAAAGTTTGGAAGATTGGATTATGTAATAGCCAATGCCGGCTTAGGGATATTTAAGCCCGTAGATGAGCTTACGGCAGAAGAGTGGAATGACATGATCGAAACCAATCTGACAGGAGCTTTTTACACGCTAAAAGCGTCCGTGGAAGCGTTGAAAAAGGCTGAAGGGTACTATATAACAATTTCAAGCCTGGCAGGAGCCAATTTCTTCGAAAATGGAACCGGTTATAATGCTTCAAAATTCGGAGTGGTAGGCTTTACTCAGGCTGCTATGATCGATCTGAGGAAATACAATATCAAATCTACGGTTATTATGCCGGGATCAGTGGCCACTCATTTTAACGGAAATATTCCTTCAGAAAAAGACAGCTGGAAGATCCAGCCTGAAGATATGGGGAATCTGGTACTGGATCTTTTAAAGATGAATCCAAGGGTTTTGCCAAGTAAAATAGAGTTTAGGGCAACAAAACCAGCTAAGTAAGTACATTTAATGTATTGAATAATAATTTAGTAAGTATTATGCATGCATAATATATTTTTTATTTATATTAGCAAAAATTAATTCACACAAAATCTCTGCATAAACTGTCATGATTTTATGCATTAAAGAGAAAAAATAAAATAGTACACATGAAAATATTAGTTTGTATTAGTAGTGTTCCGGATACTACTTCCAAAATTAACTTTACAGCAGACAAATCTGCTTTCGACAAAAACGGAATTCAGTGGGTGATCAATCCTCTAGACGAATTTGCGTTGACAAAAGCGGTTAAACTTCAGGAATCTCAGGGAGCAACTGTAACAGTGATCAATGTAGGAGATGCTGCTACAGAACCTGTAATCAGAAAAGCTTTAGCGATCGGTGCCAATGACGCCGTGAGAGTAAACCTTGACCCTAAGGACAGCTATTCTACAGCAAAAGAAATTGCTGCTGTAGCTCAAAACGGTGGATATGACCTTATCCTTTGCGGTAAAGAATCTATCGACTATAATGGTGGTTCTGTTCCGGGAATGGTGGCTCAGCTATTGAACCAGCCTTTCGTAAATGCATCAGTAGGATTAGACGTAAACGGAAGCGAAGCAACTGCAGTAAGAGAAATTGAAGGAGGAAAAGAAACTATTTCTGTAAAATTACCGGCAGTCATTGCAGGTCAGAAAGGATTGGTAGATGAAAAAGACCTTATCATCCCTAACATGAGAGGAATTATGTCTGCAAGAACAAAACCTCTTCAGGTAGTGGAGCCTGCTTCTTCTGAAGTAAAAGTTCAGGGAGTATCTTATGACAGCGTTCCGCCAAGAGCTGCTGTGAAAATGGTTTCTCCTGACAATCTGGATGAATTGGTAAGATTACTTCACGAAGAGGCAAAAGTAATCTAATCTTTTAATTCTTTAATTTTTTTAATCTTTAAATTTAAAACAATGGCAGTATTCGTATACGCAGAAAATATAAACGGAGTTTACAAAAAAGCGGCTTTCGAGGCAGTTTCTTATGCTAAAGCTGTTGCAGACAAAGCAGGTGATACCGTTACCGCGATCTCTGTAAACCCTACCGATTCTTCAGATTTATTGTACAAATATGGAGCGTCGAATGTAATCAATATCAAAGACGAAGGTCTTAAGAATTTCTCAGCAAAAGCATTTGCACAGGCTGTAAGTGAAGTGGCAGACGGAAACATCATCGTTTTCCCTCACACTACAGATGCCTCTTCAATTGCTCCAATGCTGGCGGTAATGAAGAACTATTCTTTGATCACTAACGTTTTGGAGGCTCCTGAAAGCCTTTTACCTTTCCAGGTGAAGAGAAAAGCATTCTCAGGAAAAGGATTCATGCATGCAAAAGCTGAAGGAAACGGAGTGATCGTTACTGTTTCTCAAAACGCTTTCGGAGTTAAAGAAAACGCGGTATCAGGTTCTGAAGAGGTTAAAAACCTATCTGTAGCTAACGAAGATACCAAAGTGATCTCTCACGAGCAAAGTTCAGGAAAACTGGACCTTAAAGAAGCTGAGATCGTAGTTTCTGCCGGTAGAGGAATGAAAGGTCCTGAGAACTGGGGAATGGTTGAAGATCTGGCAAATGTTTTAGGAGCTGCTACAGCATGTTCCAAGCCGGTTTCTGATATCGGATGGAGACCTCATACAGAGCACGTAGGACAGACAGGTAAAGCGATTGCACCAAATCTTTACATTGCAATAGGGATTTCAGGAGCGATTCAGCACCTTGCCGGAGTAAACTCTTCGAAAACTATCGTAGTGATCAATAATGATGCTGAAGCACCATTCTTCAAGTCTGCTGATTACGGAGTAGTGGGAGATGCTTTCCAGATTATTCCTGCATTAACGGAGAAAATCAAAGCAATCAGAGGATAAAAGTCAATGGTGAATAGACAGTTTGCTTCGCTTGTCAATTTTTTGATAGATTAGAAATTCACTTACGAAGTAAAATTGACATTTGACCGTTCACAATTCTTCAACATACAAATAAAAGCTCGGCTTTCCGGGCTTTTATTTTTGCGTAAAAAAGTGAAATCACAATAAAAAATTAATCTATATTTGTAGCTATGGATTATAAACAGCTAATTATTCGCGGAATATCGTACAGCCAGACCCAATCTGGGGCGTACGCATTGTTACTGGAGCATGAAGAAACACACATAAAATTACCTGTTGTTATAGGAAATTTCGAAGCTCAGTCGATCTCTCTCGGACTGGAAAAAGATATCCATCCACCGCGTCCTCTTACTCATGACCTTTTCACAAAATTTATAGTTTCTGCCAATTATGAGTTGGTTTCTGTAATCATTTACCAGATCGTAGATGGCGTATTCTTTTCCAATATCAACTTTAAAAATAAGGAGACGGAAGAAGAAATGATCCTTGATGCCAGAACTTCTGACGCCGTTGCAATGGCGGTAAGATTTGATGCACCTATCTTTACTACCCAGCAGGTTCTGAATGAAGCGGGAATCTTATTAGAGCTGGAAGATGTTTCAAAAGAAGAGCAGACCTTTTCCGAAACTGTACAAACAGAAGATAACCTGAAATCTCTTTCCATGGAGGAGCTTCAGAAATTATTGGATGAAGCCGTTAAAGAAGAAGATTACGATACCGCCCTTGAGATCCAGGAAGAAATTAAGAGGCGGAAAAAGAAAATTGACTAAGAGATACTTTTTATATAAACTATGAATTTAAAATTACGACTGACCGTTCTCAGTTTTCTCCAGTTTTTTGTTTGGGGGGCATGGCTGATTACGATGGCAAACTTCTGGTTTGGTACAAAACATTGGGAAGGAACTCAGTTCGGAGCTGTTTTCGGAACAATGGGAATTGCTTCTATTTTTATGCCGACCATTACCGGAATTATTGCTGACCGCTGGATCAACGCTGAGCGAATCTTTGCGGTATTACACATCCTTTACGGGGCTATTCTTTTCGTATTACCACACTCCGCAGACCCGAATTCTTTTTTCTCGGTAATGCTCGTTGCCATGTGCTTCTATATGCCTACCATCGCACTTGCCAACTCTATTTCCTACACGATTCTTAAAAATAATGATTTTGATGTGGTGAAAGACTTCCCACCCATCCGTGTGTGGGGGACCATAGGTTTTATTGTTGCCATGTGGATCACCAATCTTAGTGGAAACAAAGCCACGGAAGGCCAGTTTTATATTGGAGGAGCTGTTGCTATATTCTTAGGGATTTATGCCCTTACCTTACCCAAATGTCCGCCACAAAAGCTGATCGATAAAGATGCGCCGTTATTTGAGCAATTAGGTCTGAATGCCTTCAAGCTTTTTGGGAACTACAAAATGGCATTATTCTTTTTATTCTCAATGCTTTTGGGAGCCGCACTTCAGCTGACAAATGCTTATGGTGATGTATTTTTAAGTGAATTTGCCCATTTTCCGAAATATGCAGACTCATTTGTTGTACAGAGATCTACTATTATCATGTCGATTTCTCAGGTTTCAGAAACACTGTTCATTTTGGCAATTCCTTTCTTCCTGAAAAAGTTCGGAATTAAAAAAGTAATGCTGATGTCTATGCTGGCATGGGTATTAAGATTCGGATTCTTCGCTTACGGTGTTCCGGACGGATTCGGGCTTTCATTGATCATTCTTTCATGCATTGTATACGGAATGGCTTTCGACTTCTTTAATATCTCAGGATCCCTTTTCGTAGAAACGACAACGGATAAGAAAATCCGTTCTTCTGCACAGGGACTATTCATGATGATGACGAATGGTTTTGGAGCTGTTTTTGGCAGCTATATTGCAGGCTGGGCGATTGATAAATTCTTCACGCATAGATTCTCAACCGCTTCAGAGCTCTCAACATATTTGGAGACCACAGCAGATAATCCTACTTTCCTGGAAATCCTGAAGAACAGCTTTAATGCTGCGGTGAATGCTGACGGTACTCTTTCTTCGGTTGTGATGGTAAAAGACTGGCATCAGATATGGCTTTCTTTTGCAATTTACGCTTTGGTGCTGGCTATATTCTTTGCCATACTGTTCAGGCACAAGCATAACCCGGAAGACGTTTCATCAGTAAAACATTAATTTGAGCTAACGATTATTAAAACGATTATTAAAATATAAAATTGCATTTTTCAAAAAAATGCAATTTTTTTATTTTTCAGGCAACCTTTTGCAAAAGATATCATCTTATATGCAGAAGCAGATGCATGAATAAGTTCAAAGAGAATTTTTATTGGAACCGAAGAGGGGGAAAGCGGTGAAGAAAAAATATGGACTTCATATGGGATAGAAGCGGTTAATGTTAATTTTTAATTTGATAATAAATGGCCGAATTTTTTAATTAATAGATAATTTTATTTGGTTTTTGTTGATGCTAACAATCGTTAGTGTATCGAAAACCTATTTTTAAAACACAGTATTTAAAAGTGTGTTTTTTTTTGTATTTTGGCACTTTAGTAAATATGAAAAATATTCAGTTATTAGGATTGTTGCTGGTGGTCACAGGTAGTTTTTTACCTTTGGTACATGTCCCTGTCATAGGGAACTGGAACTATTGGAAGCTAGATCATTATTTGGCTATTGCATGCTGGATCTTCGCCGCATGTGCAGTTTTTGGAATTGTGAATAACAGTATAAAAATTGTAAGGTTCTTTGGGGTTCTGCTTATTCTTTTATTCGCATTCACCCTGGTAGCAGTGAAAATGCAGTCGTTGCAATATTTCAGCTTTTTACCCTTCAAATCCTGGCGAGAGACCTTTGCAGGAGTTGTTAAATTAAAATGGGGGTGGATCATAGAATTCTTAGGAGCTTTCCTGATGATTTTTGCAGGAAGCAATAAAAAAGTAAATAAACGGACACAGATATGAGTATGAAATTTTTTAAAGTATTTTCGGCAGGAATATTCTTGATGGCAGCCGCTCAGGCTCAGGCTCAGACAACAGAATCAAAAAAAACGGACAACCCTGTTAAATGTGCCAATATAAAAGAAGGTAAATTTCTACGGGCCAATTATCCGGAATCGATATGGTATATGACCATTAAGGATAATGTTCAGACCGAATATTTCAACAACGGAAAAGATTATATAAAATCCACGCTGGTTTTCGTTGATGATTGCAATTATAAAGCAATCGTGATGGAAAAGTCTGATAAAAATGATCCGGCACAGATAGGTGATGTCTTCAATAATAAGGTCGTAGCGACTCAGGACAATCTTCTGAAGGTCAATACTAAAATTGAAGGGTCTCAGTTTGATATGGTATACATTAAAGTAAAATAAATTTAAATTATAAAAATGAAGCAATCGTTTCATTTAAGCTAAAAATAAAAATTATATACATGAAAGAAGTATTCATTGTTTCCGCAGTAAGAACACCTATAGGGAGTTTTATGGGAAGCTTGTCAACAGTTCCGGCTACAAAATTAGGCGCTGCTGCAGTAAAAGGAGCATTAGATAAAATCAGTTTGGATCCTGCAAATGTTCAGGAAATTTATATGGGAAATGTGCTGCAGGCAGGAGAAGGCCAGGCACCGGCCCGTCAGGTAGCTTTAGGAGCTGGTCTTTCAATCAATACCCCTTCTACTACAGTAAATAAGGTTTGTGCTTCAGGAATGAAGGCTGTAACGATGGCGGCTCAGGCGATCAAAGCCGGAGATGCAGATGTAATCGTTGCAGGAGGTATGGAAAACATGTCTTTAGTTCCTCATTACTATAACGCGAGAGTGGCTGCAAAACTAGGCGATATCAAAATGCAGGATGGAATGGTGCTTGACGGTCTTACAGACGTATACAACAAAGTACATATGGGAGTATGCGCGGAAAAATGTGCTGTTGACTATAATATTACAAGAGAAGATCAGGATAACTTCGCTGTAGAATCTTATAAAAGATCAGCAAAAGCATGGAGCGAAGGTAAATTTAATGAAGAAATTGTGCCGGTTTCCATTCCTCAGAGAAAAGGAGAGCCTGTGATCTTTGCTGAAGATGAAGAATACAAAGCGGTAAACTTCGACAGAATCGCGACACTTCCTACAGTATTCAAGAAAGAAGACGGTACGGTAACAGCTGCCAATGCCTCTACACTGAACGACGGAGCTTCTGCATTGATCCTTGTTTCCAAAGAGAAAATGGAAGAATTGGGCCTTAACCCTCTGGCTAAGATCGTTTCTTATGCTGATGCTGCACAGGAGCCTGAAAACTTCACTACTGCGCCTGCTAAAGCATTACCTATTGCTCTTAAAAAAGCAGGTCTGGAAGTTTCAGACATCGATTTCTTTGAGTTTAATGAAGCTTTCTCGGTAGTAGGGTTGGCCAACAATCAGATCTTAGGATTAGATGCCTCTAAAGTTAACGTAAACGGTGGTGCGGTAGCACTGGGACATCCACTGGGAAGCTCAGGCTCAAGAATCATCGTTACCTTGATCAACGTATTGAAACAAAATAATGCAAAATACGGTGCTGCTGCCATCTGTAACGGTGGTGGAGGTGCTTCCGCCATTGTGATTGAAAATATCTAATATTCTGTTTCAGAATATATTACCATTAAGAAATCGATAATTTTTTTAAAAACATATCCATTTCTTAATGGTTTTTTTATTTTTGTGCTACTAATATATATTTGAAATGTCTGAAACTGAGAATCGACAGCCTAAAAACATCAAGAATAATCCGAAGATTATGAAAGCCTGGGCTGTATATGACTGGGCAAACTCCGTTTATTCCCTGGTCATTACCTCTACTATTTTCCCTATTTACTATTCCATTCTTACCACAGCGTACGAAAAGAAAGAATATGTGACGGAAACAAAAACATGGATCGATGTTCCGGTAAGGCATATGATCAAAATTTTTGGAAAAGAATACCAGCCGGATGCCGTATACGGATATTCGTTGACGATATCATTCTTTATTGTCGTATTGCTGTCACCGTTTTTGTCATCATTGGCAGATACCATCGGAAACAAAAAATCATTCCTGCAGTTCTTCTGTTACCTGGGAGCAACGTCTTGTATGGGATTGGCTATGTTTACAGGGATGCACAACGTATTTCTCGGTCTTCTCTTCAGCATTACGGCAAGTGTCGGGTTTTGGGGAAGTTTGGTATTCTATAACTCATTCCTTCCGGATATTGCGACACCGGATCGCCAGGATGCACTTTCTGCAAGAGGATATGTGTATGGCTATATCGGTTCGGTTGTATTGGTGGTGATCTGTTTGGTTCTGATTCAGGTTTTTGCCAAAGGAGCGGCACAGCAGCTGTTATTTACACGGATCAGCTTTCTGTTGACAGGAGCATGGTGGTTCGGGTTTTCACAATATACATTCAAGCATCTTCCCCAGTTTGGTGACGTGAAAGATAAGCTTCCTAAAGATCTTGTCCTGCTGAACTATAAGAATATCTTCAAAAAACATGAAGAGCAGGGCGGTTTCTTTGAAGTATTAAAAGATAATATGAGCTTCTATAAAGATATAGCGAAAGAAAGCTTCCATGAATTGTTTAAAGTGGGAGGAGAGCTTTTCAAAGACAGAAATCTGAAGTTTTTCCTGTCGAGTTTCTTTTTCTACAGTGTAGGAATGCAGACGATATTCCTTATGGCAACCCTGTTCGGGAAAAGTGAGATCAACCTTGCTCAGGATAAACTGATCGGAACACTTTTAGTGATCCAGATAGAAGCGATTATCGGAGCTGTTATTTTCTCAAGATTGTCCAAAAGGATAGGAAACAGGAATGTCATTTCTATTGCCATTATATTATGGATTGTTGCCTGCGTATGGGCTTATTTCCTGAATAAGGAAAACCCAACGGTAGAATATCAGTTCTATGGTGTGGCAGCGGTAGTAGGATTGGTAATGGGAGGTCTTCAGGCAATGTCCAGGTCTACTTACTCAAAGTTGCTTCCGGAAAACTCTATGGAAAATACCACCTATTTCAGTTTTTATGATGTACTGGAGAAGATCGCCATTATTATCGGTACATTTATCTTTGCAACATTGATCGAACATTTTAATAATATGAGGATCGCTGCATTGTCAATGACTATATTTTTTGGAGCAGGATTGGTATTGATCAGGTTCCTGAAAGTAAAAATGAGAAAAGACAGAGAAACTTTATAAAAATGAAAGACGTTATTTTTTAACGTCTTTTTTATTTTATATGAATTAAAATCAATTACTTAACTTTTTTACTTTATTTATTGTAATGATTATTTCGTTTGTTGTGAAATAATATCAGTTTTTCAATATGTTTTGAATTTTTTTGTTTATTTGTTAATTCAATCTAATGATCAAAACTATGAAAAAAATTCTATTGCTTTGCTTTCTGCAATGCTTTGCGTTGAGTTATTCACAAAAACTGAGACCGGTCGCCCAAAAAATATCAGAATACCATACCGGGAAAAGTGAAATTAAGAAATATGATCTGTTCGAAGTGCATCAGAATTCAGGCAAATTGGCTGAATACAGAAAGTCGGCAACAGATATTACTGTGATTTCATTAAAGTCTGCCGAACTGAAAAGGCTGGTCAGTGAAAAACCTGAATTTATTGAAATTACCTTTCCTTTTAGCGGAGATCAGCAGATCACTGTTGAGATGTATAAAAATCAAATCTTTACGAGCAGCTTTAAAGTGGTTACCGATAAAGGGAAAACAGTAAATTATACGCCGGGCGTGTATTACCAGGGTATCGTAAAGGGAAATAACAGCTCTGTGGTAGCTTTCAGTTTCTTCGACAATGATGTGGCAGGGGTTGCCTCTACACCGGAATTAGGAAATGTAGTACTGGGAAAAGCCAAAAATTCTGAAGACTTTGTAAGCTATTCAGATTCTAAACTGACCGGAACGAATCCTTTCATCTGCGGTATTGATGAGCTGAAAGAGAATCAGGAACATACAATCTCTTATGATCCAAATTTAGGCAAGAAAAAAACGTTAACGCAGAATTGTGTAAGAATTTACTATGAGGTTTGCTTTAAGCCCTATCAGAATAACGGTTCCAATACTACCACTGTTACCAACTGGCTTACAGCTATCCATAATAACATTGCCACACTTTATACCAACGATGATATAAGGACTGCTCTGAACGAAATCTATATCTGGACCACACCAGACCCTTATACAGGAACTCCGGGTAGTAATTTAAATAAATTTTCGGCCAACAGGCAGGTATTTAACGGTGATCTGGCTCATTTGATCAATGCTCCAAGCACAACGAGCGTTGCCTACCTGAATTCATTATGTAAAACTTATGCCCATGCCTATTCAGGAATTAACCAGACCTATAATGATGTACCTGTATATTCCTGGACCATTCAGGCGATGACACACGAGATGGGGCATAGTTTAGGTTCTCCGCATACCCATGCATGCGCATGGAACGGGAATAATACCCCGATCGACTGGTGTGGGCCGACAGCAAGGCCGCAAGTTATAGCAGATGAAGGGTTGACATGTACCAGTACTGTTTTGCCCGCTTCCGGAACGATTATGAGCTACTGCCACCTGATGTCAGGCATCGGGATCAATTTCAGTAATGGTTTTGGAGACCAGCCGGCAGCTCTGATCAGGAATACAATCGATTCCAAACCTTGTCTTGGTACCAATTGTACGGTATCCTGTATTCCAAGTATTTCATCTGTGGTAGCGACTTCAACAACGCAGAATTCTGCCAGTATACTGATCACAGATGCCATATCCTCTTCCTGGAAATATAAGATTACCAAGGTAGACGGAACCCCTGTGACTACAGGCAATACCAACTCAGCAACCTTCAGTGTTGCCAACCTTCAGCCGGCTACGTATTATAAAGTAGATGCAGTAGGCCCATGTGCCAATGATACCTATTACCAGAAATCGGGATTGTTCCTTACAGATTCAGACTGGTGCGAAGGTGTTCCGTTTATTGATACGGGAGGCTTAAATGCAAATTATGGGAATAATGAAGAAATTGTAAAAACGTTTTATCCTACGTCGGGTTCATCCCTTACCCTGACATTTACAGAATTTGGTACAGAGCAGGATTATGACTTCATGTATGTGTACAATGGACCTTCTACTTCTTCACCTTTATTTGCCAATGGAAATAAGCTGTCAGGAAATACGATTCCGGGACCTTTCACTTCTACTGATCCTTCAGGGGCTATTACAGTAAAGTTTGTGTCGGATCCGGAAGTGAATGAGAGCGGCTGGAAAGCAAACTTCTCCTGTGCGGTATTGGGAGTGGAGGATGTGAATGTGAAGAGTAATACAGTCAGCATCTATCCTAACCCTGCTAAAAATATGATCGTCATTTCTTCCAAAGAAGCCTTGAAAGCTTATAAGATATATGACGAGTCAGGAAGGCTGGTTATTTCAGCTTCCTCACTAAAAGGAAACAAGCAGGAAGTTGATCTTTCCGCAATCCAGACAGGAAACTATGTAATCACCATTGATACGGAAAAGCAGACAGTCAATAAGAAACTGATCAAACATTAATTTTAAAATACCAAGAAAAGCCTGATATTTTCAGGCTTTTTCTTATGTCAGAAGGTAAAACAAGGGAATAAAGCAAAAATAGATAATATTCGGCCTGAGTTTTGCTTCTATTCAGCGGAATAATTTTAACTTTGCAAAAAGATTTATTGTCAATATGACCAACCCTTTATTTTATGCAAAAATAATCCTGTTTGGAGAATATGGAATGATTGAAGATTCCCAGGGGCTTGTAGTACCTTACAGCTTTTATAAGGGAGCTTTGAAATTTTCAGATCTGAGTTCTGAATTTGAGCTGAATTCCAACAGGCATCTGCAGAAATATTCTGACTTTCTTACAACGCTTGATCTTTCCGATGATTTCAGATTGGATATTGAGAGCTTCAAAAATGATATATCAAACGGACTTTTCTTTGATTCCAATATCCCTCAGGGGTATGGAGTGGGAAGCTCAGGAGCTCTGGTGGCCGCTATCTTTGAAAAATATTCGATCAGCAAGCTAAATCCCGAGAATATCTCAAAAGATAATCTTAAAAAATTAAAAGCTGTTTTCGGTGAAATGGAAAGCTATTTCCATGGTAAAAGTTCAGGAATGGATCCTTTGATCTGCTATATGAACCTGCCGATCCTTATCGAAAATAAAGAAAACTTAGACAGGGTCTCTATTCCTGACGGAGAAGAAGGAAAAGGAGCTATTTTCCTCATCGATTCCGGCATTACAGGAGAAACAGGTCCTATGATCCAGATCTTCTTTGAGAAAATGAAAACCGAAGGTTTCCGCAAAACCCTGAAAGAAGAGTTTATCCGTTACAACAACGCCTGTATAGAAGCTTTCCTTAAAAAAGATATGAATCCGTTCTTCAGAAACCTAAAAAAGCTTTCCCACTGGGCTTATGAACATTTCCGTCCTATGATCCCTGAAAGTATTTTTAATATCTGGAAAAAAGGACTGGATTCCAATGCATATTATCTGAAACTTTGCGGAAGCGGAGGCGGAGGTTATATTTTAGGATTCACCAAAGACTATGAAAAAGCTGAAAAAATGCTTGACGGTTTCCAAAAGGAGGTGATTTACAGATTTTAAACCGACTGGAATGAATTCTGAAAAAGAAACTTTCCAATCTAAAAATAATATCTCAAAATCTCTATTTTACAGATTTTCACAATTCGTGGGCTTTCTGCTCGGTGCCCGTTTTTTTGTCGCTGCACTGTTGACATTTGCCCTTTATGTTTCTACTTTTTTCCTGTTCAATCAGGAAGAATCTTTCAGAAATTTTGTATTTGACTTTAAAGTACATGGCATTATTTTCTGTACCGTCCTTACTATTTTAGCCGGCGGTATTATCAATCAGTTCTATGATTTTGAGAAAGACCATATTGTAAAGCCTTTCAGAACCAGGATTCAGAGCTTTATCAAGCAGAAATATTTCCTGTATGCTTACCTGGGGCTGAGTGCTATTTCTTTAGGAGTAGCCTGGATGATCTCCCGTAACGTTTTTGTTTTTTTTGTCGTGTATCAGTTTTTTATGTGGTTTTACAGCCATAAACTGAGCCGCATCCTTATTTTGAACAACCTTACTTTCGTCAGCCTTACCCTGTATCCGTTTTTTGGGATGATGGTGTACTACGAAACCTTTTCCAGGAAGGTGTTCCTGATGGCTGTTTTTCTTTTTCTGATCCTTTTATGCATCGATATTGTAAAAGATACCCTTACCAAAAGTGTTGACAAAACATTCGGGTATATCACGATTCCTAATTATTTTAAAAGCAGAAATACCAAGATCATCCTTATCTCTCTGCTGCTGATCACGATGGCCGTTTCTATGAAGATTATTATGAAAACCGGTGTTTCAGGATTTATGGCTTATTATTTTGCAGGAGGGCTGTTTGTAATGATTTTCTGCATCTATCTTTTTTTGAACCCTACCAGGAGGAGCAATTTCCTTACACTGAATATATTACGGTTCTGGGTTTTTGTAGGTATCATTGCCATGCTTTTAAACGGAATTGAGCATAAATTGTAAAAAAATTCTTTAAATAAACTGAGGTTATTATTACCTTTGCATAACTAAATTTAATAAATAGGAATGCCCATTTTTAACGATACTAAAGTTGCATTTGCAGACAAGTCTGATGCACAATTGAGAAAGGCTTACTGGATGTTTAAAATGATTGAACAACCTGCGCTTACCAGCCTTGGAACATCTGTTCTTAATTTCACAGTACACAACAACTTTCCTTTCGTTACAGGAATTGTAAAAAACACTTTATTTGAGCAATTCTGCGGAGGTGAAACCCGTGAAGAAAGTATGAAAGTGGTAAAACAGCTTTTCAAAAGAGGAGTTGGCAGTATTTTCGACTACTCGATAGAAGGAAAAGAAGATGAGGAAACTTTTGATGCCGTGTGTAAGGAGATTAAAGATATAGTAAGATTCTCAGTAGGAAATCCGGCGATTCCTTTTATCGTATTCAAGCCTACAGCTTTTGGAAGGATAGACCTGTATGAAGCGGTTGGAAAAGGGGCAGAGCTTACAACAAGCCAGAAAGAAGAATGGGAGAGAGTGGTAAGAAGATTTGATGAAGTATGCAGCCTTTGCCATGAAAATGATAAAAAAGTAATGGTAGATGCCGAAGAAACCTGGATGCAGGATGCGGCAGACCACCTTTGTGAAGAGATGATGGAGAGATACAACCAGGAAAAACCTATCGTCTGGAATACCATTCAGATGTACAGAACCAAGAGGCTGGAGTATATGGAAGCACATCTTCAGAGAGCAAGAGAAAAGAATTACTTTATCGGATATAAGATCGTTCGGGGTGCTTATATGGAGAAAGAAAGAGCCAGAGCAGCTGAGAAAGGCTACGAAGATCCGATACAGCCCAATAAGGAAGCTTCTGACAAGAACTACAATGCAGGGATTGACTTTGTGATGAACCATCTGGATAAAGTATCAGCATTCTTTGGAACTCATAATGAGGTCTCTTCAGAACTGATCATGGATAAAATGAAGGCCAAATCTCTGGAAAACGGAAATCCGCATGTCTATTTCGGACAGCTTTATGGGATGAGTGATAATATTACTTTCTATTTATCAGATAAGGGCTATAATGTGGCTAAATATCTTCCATACGGTCCCGTAAAGGATGTTGTGCCATACCTGACGAGAAGAGCCCAGGAAAACACCTCTGTAGCCGGACAAACCGGAAGAGAGCTAGGCCTCATCAAAAAAGAGCTGGAAAGAAGGAAAAGAAAATAAATATTGCTATAACAGATAGAAAGGCTTGCAGAACTTGCAGGCCTTTTTTATTCTGGTTACCCAGATAAAATAGCCATATTCAGTACAGATACAGCGGATTCTGATTTTGTTGAAAATTAATAATAATCACTATATTTGTTTGTAATGTTAATTATTTATTAAAATAAATTAATTTTCATTGTCGATTTGTTTTTTATTTTCTATATTTGATAAAACGATAAAAAACTAATGCATGAAAATATTTTCATTTACTGTTACAGGTTCTGCAACGTGGCTGTTCTTCTCTGAATTCGATAGATAACAGCGGTAATAAGAATACTTCCCGAATTTTCAGATATTTATTTTACATGATGGAGATTGTCATAGGAATAGAGAGATTATATCTGTCCGGGAAAACGATAAGACTTAAAAACAAATAAAGCAATAGCTTTAGTTTTCTTCTTCAAATATTTTTTAGCCTGATCATGTTCTTTGGTCAGGTTTTTTTATGGCTCAAAACTTTCAAATTTTCCATTTTCATAGAACAAAACGATACGTTTTATCTTATTGTTTTGATTACCAGCTATTTGTCCCAGTATTTGGTCTGTAGAATTTTCTAATCGCTGAGAATCGGATATTTGTTCAGGAGCTTTACCTTGGGACGGTATAAACGATTCTCCAGGACCTGTCTGGGAAAGCTCAGTTTCTGTTTCATCCGTTCCGAATTCATCATCGTCATTCATCATGGTAAACAGATCGGGCAGAGGGGTAGTCTGTACTTTCTCTTCTTCCATAGGCTTTGCCGGAACTTCGGTTTCGGGGAGTTCGGATTTCAGCATTTCACCTTCACCGGTAACCAGCCAATCCCAAAGAAGTTCAGGGAAACGGGATTTTATTTTTATGATAAACTCCAGGGACGGTTTGTTTCTTCCCGAAGTAATATGCGAAATTGAAGAACGCTGTACATCGATCTCATCTGCAAATTCAGAAGGCGTAAGATTGGAATACTCTATAACTTTTGAAATTCTCTCGTTTAAACTCATCAAAATAAGTCTTTAATTATATTACAAATGTAAATAAATAAGTTTACAAATGCAAAATACAATTGTAAATAGATGTGAATTTATTCAGTATACAAATGTAAATGTATGATAATATGCTATAATACAGATGATTATAATTGAATTACAAATGTACTTTATTATTGATTGGAATAAACACTTTATTACATGAGTAAATTTCTTTATCATACGATACGCTGATATTGATGATATAAGTCAATTATAAATATAAACTAAGGCTTTTTAAGAGGAGGATTTTTACTTTAAATTTCCTGTTTTTTAGTTTACATTGGTAATCTTTAAGCTTAAATTTAAAAGGATAATATACTTCTTAAATGCTGTTATAAATACGTTTTTCACTATATACAAAAGTAAATTACCGATGTAAATATAGCTTTTGCTATGACTTTTATACTATGAAAGAATAAATGACGTAGCTTTTTGTAAAGTGTGATTCTTTGATATTTTAAAACTCCAAAAAAATTGAAATTGGATCGTTGATCCAGATAAATTTTTGAATTCTATCTAATTTACATTTGTTTAATGTTGTAAACAGGTAGGTTTTCCACATTTTACCTGTTTGATAAAATTATGCCTATTTGACTAAAAATAGGTTTTTTTATACTTCAAGTATCTTTGCAAATACTATTTAGATAAATTTCATAACTAATTGAATTTAAGTATTTTAAATACATGTAGTTAAATTATTCGCAATCCACAATTTTATCCACAGACATTTTGACAATACCAGATGTTTAACAATATTACAACTGTCAATTTAAATAGGTAGTGTAAATTGAGGGCATTTAACTTTTGTAAACCAAATAATTTTCACTGTAAATTTTTAAAATCGTATCATTTTCCTGTTGTTTACATATGTTAATTTAGTTTTTTGCCCTAAAATGGTTAAATTTGATTCCTGTAAATTATTTTCCAACAATGAATTTTGAACAGATCTATTCTCAGACTCCCGATTTCTCTAATCGCTATATTTCCCCTGAAAAATTATTTTCTTACCTACAGGCAAATCTCAGCGATTATATTAAGGAGATCGGAACCTCCTATTTAGATAAGCCGATTTATCAGTTAAGTATCGGAACCGGGAACATCAATGTATTGGCCTGGTCGCAGATGCACGGAAATGAATCCAATGCTACTCACGCCATGCTTGATCTTTTGGTAAGTCTCGATAAAGCTCCTGAAATGAAAGAAGAGCTGTTCAGTAAAATAAGGCTGGATTTTATCTTTATGCTCAATCCGGATGGATCTGAAAGATGGACCAGGCTCAATGCTGCAGATATTGACCTGAACAGAGATTTTCATAATGAAGCCAGTAAAGAGATTAAGTTTCTGAAAAAAGCGGCCGCCTCAAAGAAGTATGATTATGCATTAAACCTTCACGAGCAGAGAACGATCTTTACAACTGACGGGGTTCATCCTGCCACGCTTTCTTTTCTTGCCCCTTCCGAAAATGTAGAGCGTATCGTAACGGAAAACAGGAAGAAATGTATGGCAGTAATTGGTAGGGTATATCATCACCTGAAGGAAATGATCCCAAATCAGATCGGAAGATATTCAGATGAATTCTATCCAACCTCTACGGGTGACAATTTTATCAAAGCCGGAATGCCTACCATATTATTCGAAGGCGGGCATTTTGTAGATGATTATACCCGGAAAGGAACCAGAAAATATTATACGATTGCCCTTTACTATGCTCTGAAGGCGATCAGTGAGCTGAACTCTGATATTACAGGCTGGGAAACTTATCTTGAAATTCCTGAGAACAAGGAAACCCATTATGATATCGTTTACAGAAATGTAAAGCTGAACACGGAACATGAATGTATTTTAGACATAGCGGTTCAGTACAGGGAGATCAAAGAAGAAGGAAAAGATGAGATCTCCTTTATCCCTTTCGTAATGGAAGCCGGAGATGTGAGAAGAAAAAAAGGCTGGCTGGAAATAGACTGTACCGGAAAGAAATTTATTTCTGCCACTAAATATCCTAAGCTGGATGCAGTGGTAGATTTTAAAATAGAAGATTAAAAATTTTACATATTCTGCTACTGATCTTAATCTCCGTTATTGAATCAAAAAGTTAATAATGATAGTATGAAAAATTTATTGACATTAATTGTACTGATGGGTATAGGCTTGCCTTTGCTGGCACAGGATCAGTCATCCGTTCCCTATAAAGCCAATGACAGTGTAATGGTGACTGTAATACTTCGTCATTTGCAGGAAAACCCTGTAGATTCAATTCAGACCAGAGTAATGAAACAAAAATTTTATCAGAAGCTGAACAGAAGCCACGCACGTATTGTATCCTGGAATGTAGTGATGGGAATAGGGCAGATGATAACTTTAAGATTTAAGCCTGAGCATATGAGAGAAGTTAATCAGGTATTTGAAAGCGGAGCCTGGGGTGGATTTAAAACAGAGTTTTATCCTTCCTATGATTTCCTCCCTATTTATCCGGTTATGCTTGAAAAAGAAAAGAAGATGAGTAAATAATTGATCTCATAAAAAACGTTCTCAAAATACTTTGAGAACGTTTTTTTTATTATTGTCTGAACTCAATTAGTTGACTACTTTAATTCCGTTAGCTACAAATCTGATCTCTTCTTTAGGCTGCGTAATAGCATCAATTTCAGCCTGAGGCTTTTTCGCATCTTCAGCATAATGCTTCTGCTCATTTACAGAAATTACCTTTCTTTCCGCATTTCCTTCCAGTACTACGTTTTTACCTTTTAAAGCTGTTGGCACAAAGAAAGCGTAGTCTTTCATTTTTACAAAGAATTTTGAATTGTCTTCCGTCTGAATGGTAAGCCAGCATCCTTTTTTATCACAGACATCGGTTACTTTTCCTTTAACGGCTATATTCTCGACCTTTTTGTTATCCTTTTTAAGCTGCTTATTCAATTTGTCTACTGTGACCGCTTTAGATTCGGCAGATGAAGATACTTCACCTCCATAAGTATCACCTACCAGAGCATTTCCGGCTGGCGGACCACTTTGCTGTGCAAAAGCCAAACTGGAGGCAGTTACAGCTGCGGCTAATAATATTGTCTTAAATTTCATTTTTTAATATTTTTTCAAAAATACTAATTAAAATTGAATCATAACGGTATTAAGAGATGATAAAAACACGTACTTCTACAAAATTTCAATAAAATTCAAAATAAAAGAGAGATTTGTTTATATTTGAAGCCTATACTTGACTATGCAAAAAAAACTGAAACTATGGGATGCCATCATGCTTGTGATGGGGTCCATGATCGGAAGCGGGATCTTTATTGTAAGTGCTGATATGATGCGGAACCTGGGATCAGGATTCTGGCTGATCGTAGTGTGGATCATTACCGGAATCATGACAGTAGCAGCGGCAATAAGCTATGGAGAACTTTCCGCTCTTTTTCCAAAAGCCGGAGGACAGTACACCTATCTGAAAGAAATTTTCGGCAAAAGAATGGGATTCCTTTATGGCTGGGGATTATTTACAGTAATACAAACCGGAACGATTGCCGCGGTAGCGATGGCGTTTGGGAAATTTACAGCCTATCTGGTTCCTTCCCTTAATGATGCCGCACCTATTTTCCAAAGTGGTGAGTTTAAAATTACCTGGATTCAGATTCTGGCCATTGCTGTGATTCTCCTGCTTACGTATATTAATACAAGGGGAGTACAGAGTGGAAAAATCCTTCAGAATGTATTTACAGGATCCAAGATCATAGCATTGGTTGGTCTGATCGCATTAGGCTTTATACTGGTCGATCTTTCTCATTTATCCGAAAACTTCAGTCTGGGAATGGACTCATTTAATAATCTTAAGAAAGATCTGAGCGGCAATTTCCTGAAAGAAGGCTGGGAACCGATTGGAGGAATGACATTACTGGGAGGTATCGCGGCTGCAATGGTAGGTTCTGTTTTCAGCTCGGTAGCATGGGAAAGTGTGACCTTTGTTTCGGGAGAAATCGACAATCCGAAACGGAATGTGGTAAAATCAATGATATACGGTACCTCTGCTGTAATGATTCTTTATATAGCGGTTAATTTTGTATACCTGAACGCATTGGACAGAGACGGAATTGCATTTGCCACGAATGACAGGGTAGCAGTAGCCGCTTCACAGGATATTTTCGGAAGTGCGGGTACAATTATTATAGCATTATTAGTAATGATCTCTACATTCGGATGTGATAACGGACTGATTTTAGCCGGAGCCAGAGTTTTTCAGACCATGGCAAAAGACGGCATGTTCTTCAGATCAGCAATAAAAAATAATAAGAATGAAGTGCCGGAAAATGCTTTATGGATGCAGGGAGTCTGGGCTTCTATCTTATGCCTGAGCGGGCAGTATGGAAACCTTCTGGATATGATCTCTTTTGTTATCGTCTTATTCTATATGATAACAGTGTTTGGAGTTATTTACTTAAGAGTTAAGCAACCGGCTCTGGAAAGACCTTATAAAACATGGCTTTATCCGGTAACCCCCGTTATTTATCTGATCATAGGAGCTTGTTTCTGTATCTTACTTTTAATATATAAGCAACAATATACCTGGCCCGGATTTGTAATGGTATTGCTGGGACTTCCGGTGTATTATTTTATCAACAGAAAAAAGGCAGACAGCTAATATACACTATAAGGATATAACATATATAATCATTTCAGGGCTTTCAACTCAGTTTGAAAGCCCTGAGTTTTGAATAATATTTTAATGGATTGTAACAATTATTTAGTGAAAATGTGTATTTTGGTATTTCGTTTTTAAGTAAACAGGACCATGAAGTAAAAAATTAAGAAGTTATGGATACACCAAATTACAGAATGCCTTTCGTACCGTCTACTTTAATGACCGAAGGCGGAAGTATCGATACCTGCGATATGGGGGAAAGTATTGCCCACAATATTATGTTGCTGATCACCACCAAAAAAGGAGAGAACAGATACGATGAGAACTATGGAAACGATGTCTGGAACCTTGAGTTTGACAATGGAGTGACCAGTGCCATCTGGGAAAATGTTTTCATTAAAAGCCTCAGAAGACAGATCCAGGAGTATGAACCAAGGATTGTGAATCCACAGATCGATGCCCATATACAATTTGTAGAGCACAGCTACGATACCAAAGAACACACAGAAATCAAAAAGAAAGTAAGAATTGCCATCAATGCAAAAATGGAGGAAACAGGAGAGCGCTTCAGCTTTTCTACAGAGCTGTTCCTGAGCCCTATGTCTATTGATTAATATTTTTAACAGCGAAGAAAATTATGAATTTAGATCAGAATATTTATTCCAAAGAATCTGTAAAAGCAAGGATGCTTCAGAATGCTACTAAAGTTTGGGGACTGAAAAGCCCGCAATCTTTGGATCCTTTTGTCAAATTATTGATAGATGCATTCAGTACAGAAGTTTTTAAAGCGAATAACGAAATACAAACGGTGAATGCCCGTATCCTGGAGAAACTGGCAAAACTGCTTACACCATCTATTTATACCCATCCTATTCCTGCTCATTCTGTTGCTTTTACACAGCCTTATGAATCTTCCGAGGTCTTATTGGAGCATACGGAGTTCTTTTTCCGTAAACAGATGACCTCCACGGTAAAATCAGAATCAGATAAACAGCTGAATATTCCCTTTACTCCGGTAGGAAATGTAAGAATTAATAAAGTTCATACCTCAATAATGTTTGTAGGAAATACCTGCTACAGCATTGATGACAGGTTTAACAAAATCCCTATTGCAAGATTCACAGGGAGGCCTGAAGATTACAGAAAAATTACAATAGGAGTTGATGTCAGCAAATATATAAGTGAAAACTTTCCCAAATATCTGAGTATATTCTGCTCCAATCCTGCTTTTGAGCATCTTGATTTTGTGTATAAGCTATTACCTTATATCACCGTTTCCAGCAATGGAAATCCCCTGTTTGTAAGAGAAGGACTCAGTTATCTTTCAGAAAGCCATACAGACGGCTATGAGCAGATGTTTAAAGAACAATCTATCAGAAATAAGGTGATTGAAGATATCAAGAGCATCTACCGCCATAAATTTATTGAAGTTACCGGAATATCTCACAGCCTGTTTTCAGAACCGGGACAACTGCCGCAGAATCTTGAATTCCTGGCTGGAAAAGAAGAAATTCTAAAGTATATAGAAAACAAAAGGTACTTATGGCTTACTTTTGAATTTCCGCCACAGTTTTCAGCAGAGATCCTGGATAATTTCTCATTCGTGCTGAATGCTTTCCCGATCTACAACAGAGGCTGGAAGAAAACAGAATACAGCCTTGATATTATGGGAAATAATATTCCGTTGGTGACAGATGAAGGTGAGCACTTCCTGTACGTAGATGAGGTTCAGGACGGAGACGGAAGAAAATATACGGAAATTCCTTTTACACCAGCCGATGACCTGAAGAAAGGACTGTATACGGTAAGAAAAGGAGGAATGGAACGCTTCACCAGCAGAAATGCCGTAGATATGATCGCTAACGTTCTGGAACTGACAAGAGATGAAATTGCAGCATTCTCCCTTTTGAACAGGGATAACGTAAAAGGTGTTCTCAGCGAGATGTCTGATAAGATGAAGTCTATGGTACAGAAAGTGAATAATGCCAAAAGGAATATCAGACAGGAGCTGAACTATGTCATTATGGAGCCTGTAGAAAAGACAGATCACACTTATGCCTCTTTCTGGGTAACCCACTGTACATTGGCCAACCATATGCGTCCCGGAACAGAACTTTCCAATCAGTTGAAATCACAGACTGTCGTTTTGCTTACAGAAACGCTGGGAGGTGCTGAGGAACAAAAGGGGACGGATAGTATTCAGGCTTATAAATATGCACTGACGACAAGAGATAAGATCATTTCTCTTGAAGATGTCAAAAACTATTGCCGTATGATCCTGAAAGATGAGCTGAGAGAGGTAAGGGTAAGAAGAGGGACCATGATCAGTAACAAACCTAAGGAAGGCTTTGTAAGAACCGTTGAGGTAGAAATTATTCCGCAAAACTATTCCTTTTATGGAAGAGCCTACTGGGAAAATATGGCTAACATTCTGAGAAACCAGATCATTGCCAAAGCGATAGACGGTATTGAATATGTAGTAAAAATAACGAATGAAGATGTTGAGTTTCAGGATATGTAAATCCTCATAAAAGCCAACTATTTCAGTTGATAATAAAAATGCCGTAGAAATATGGCATTTTTTTATATATGAACTATATTTTCTTTAAACAACAATAACCATATATCAGATCAATAGAAATGGAGCTTAGCCCATTTTTTAATAAAAGAATATCAGCCAACATTTTAAGAATCATTTCCACAAACATCTGTGACAATCTGTATCATCTGTGGTTAAAATCATTTTTTATGCTAAAGAATGTATACTGGTTTCCCTCACAAGCTTTTTTATAAATTAAAAATAAGCCTTGAATTGGCTCTAAACTTTATCCCCTTTTTAATTAAAAAAATTCCATAAAATTCCGTAATTTTGCACGTTGTGATTTTCAGGCAAAATCACTCCGAATTATGAGCAAATCAACAGAATATATAGAAGTTTACGGAGCACGTGAACACAATCTGAAGAACATTAATGTTAAAATTCCCCGCAACGAGCTTGTTGTCATTACCGGTCTTTCCGGAAGCGGGAAATCTTCACTCGCTTTTGATACTATTTTTGCAGAAGGACAGCGCCGTTATATTGAAACATTTTCGGCATATGCACGCCAGTTCCTGGGTGGATTGGAGCGCCCGGATGTAGATAAGATTGAAGGCCTTTCCCCGGTTATTGCGATTGAGCAGAAGACCACCAATAAAAATCCAAGGTCCACCGTGGGAACGGTTACGGAGCTGTATGACTTCCTGCGTCTTTTATATGCAAGGGTCTCCGATGCATATTCCTTATCTACAGGACAAAAGCTGGTAAGCTATACGGAAGATCAGATTCTTGAAACGATCAAAGAGAACTATAAGAGAGAAAAGATCATGTTATTGGCTCCTGTAGTACGTTCAAGAAAAGGGCATTACCATGAGCTTTTCGTACAGATGGCTAAAAAAGGCTATGGGCAGGCAAGGATTGATGGTGAGCTGCAGGACATCGAATATGATCTGAAGCTTGACCGTTATAAAACCCATGATATCGATATTGTGATCGACCGCTGGATTATCGGAGAGAATGCTTCAGAAAGCAGAATGGAAAAATCATTGCGTACAGCGATGGAAATGGGAGAGGGAATTATCGGAATTCAGAAACTGGGAAGTACAGACATTGAGTATTTCTCTAAAAACCTGATGGATGCGGAAACAGGACATTCTTTGGCACTACCGGAACCGAATACGTTCTCATTCAACTCGCCAAAAGGAAGCTGCCCGAACTGTAAAGGATTGGGGACGATCAAAAAAATCAATACTGATTATTTCGTAGATAACCCGAAACTATCGATCAATCAGGGAGGGTTGCTTCCTTTGGAAGATATCAAATCCAATAAATGGATCCTGTCCCAGATCAAAAATATCCTTGAGATCTTTGGCCTTGGACTGACGACACCATTACAGGATATCCCGGAAGAAGCACTGGATTATATCTATAACGGATGTCATAAAGAATTCAATAAAGATCTGAAATACGCTGGGATCACCAAAAAAATAAAGATCAGCTTTGACGGATTGATCGCTTTCATGGAGGAAATTATCGATGAAAGAGACTCTTATGAAGCGATCTTACTGGAAAGGCATTTTACAACAGAAGAAACCTGCCCTGAATGTAACGGAACCCGTCTTCAGCCTTCAAGTTTAAGCTTTAAAATAGACGGAAAGAATATTGCTGAGGTGAATGCTTTAAGCTTGGCAGATCTGAAAGACTGGCTGACAGATGTTAAAGATAAATTCTCGGAAAAAAATAAGATCATTGCTCATGAAATCCTGAAGGAGATAGAAACCAGGCTCCAGTTTCTGCTGGATGTTGGTTTGGATTACCTGAGTCTGAGCAGGAGCTCCAGAACCCTTTCAGGAGGAGAATCGCAGAGGATTCGTCTGGCAACACAGATCGGCTCCCAATTGGTCAATGTATTGTATATCCTTGATGAGCCAAGTATCGGTCTTCACCAGAGGGATAACGAAAGGCTGATCCATTCCCTGAAGAACCTTAGAGATATCGGAAACTCCGTATTGGTGGTAGAGCACGATAAAGATATGATCCTGGAGGCCGATGAGGTATTGGATATTGGTCCGAAAGCGGGGAAATTTGGCGGAGAAATACTTTGGCAGGGTAAACCTAAAGATCTGCTGAAGGCTGATACCATCACAGCCCAGTATATCAATGGAAAAAGAAAAATCGAAATTCCTGCAGAAAGAAGAGCAGGAAGCGGAAAAAATATAGTATTAAAAGGGGCTACCGGAAATAACCTTAAAAATGTAACCCTGGATATTCCTCTTGGAAAACTGGTAGTGGTCACCGGAATTTCAGGAAGCGGAAAGTCTTCGCTGATCAACGGAACTTTATATCCGATCCTTAACAAACATTTCTACAGGGCAGTTCAGGAACCTTTACCTTATAAAAAGATAGAAGGACTGGAAAATATCGATAAGATCGTGGATGTAGATCAGACTCCGATCGGAAGAACGCCACGTTCCAATCCTGCTACCTATACCGGAATGTTTACAGATATCAGGAACCTTTTTGCAGAATTGCCTGAAAGCAAGATCCGTGGATACAAACCAGGACGTTTCTCTTTCAATGTAAAAGGCGGCAGATGCGAAACCTGTCAGGGAGGAGGATTGAAAGTGATCGAAATGAATTTCCTTCCGGATGTATATGTTCATTGCGAAACCTGCAACGGAAAACGTTTCAACAGGGAAACCCTGGAAGTCCGTTACAAAGGAAAATCGATCTCTGACGTATTGGATATGACGATCGATGAAGCCGTAGAGTTCTTCCAGCCGATTCCTAAGATCTTTGCAAAGGTAAAAACATTGCAGGATGTAGGTTTGGGATATATTACATTAGGACAGCAGTCAACGACCCTTTCAGGAGGTGAAGCCCAACGCATTAAGCTGGCAACGGAACTGGCTAAAAGACAAACCGGAAATACCCTTTATATCCTTGATGAGCCAACCACCGGACTTCACTTTGAAGACGTAAAGATCCTGATGGATGCCATCAATCAATTGGTAGAGCTTGGAAACTCATTCATTATCATCGAACATAATATGGATGTGATCAAACTGGCAGACCATATCATTGATGTAGGTCCGGAAGGCGGAAAATACGGAGGGCAGATTGTAGCACAGGGAACTCCTGAAGAGATCGTGAAGTCTAAGAAAAGCCTGACCGGGAAGTTTTTGAAGCGGGAATTAGAGTAAGAAAATATCGATTTAATTATAGAAAAGAATTTGCGAAAGCAGATTCTTTTTTATTTTTATTCAGGATCAAATCCAAATGTTAAGATCTGATGATCAGTTTTCGGAAAGGGCTTTTATATGCTAAAGAGCGAAGAAATGAGCAAAAACTTTGAGTAGTAAGGTAATAATCTGCTTCCCAATATTAAATTTTCAATTATTTTTAAATATTATATCACTGAAAATCAGACTATTATATTTTAATGTTAACTCAATGTTAACTCAAAGTGAATTTAATATGAATTATTTTTAATAACTTTGGTTAAGAGATACAAATAAGCTTAGTATAATATTTAAAACCAAATAGTTATGAGAAATAGAATTCAAATGTTGTTCGCTTCACTTTCCATTTGTGGATTTGCCGCTGTACTGAATACTGCTAAGGCGCAGGCTACAGATCATAATATGATCGAAGAGATTCAGCTGAATAGAAATGAAACTTTTAATGATATAAGAAGCCGTTTGGCGGAAAATTTTGATCTTACTAACCCTGATTATAAGCAGGGAACCATCAACTCAGTCGTCAAGTTCGATATAGCAAAGAACGGGAAGATTGTGAACGTACATTCCAATGGTGATTGTAAAAGCGTAAGCAAGGAAATTGAAACGGTTCTAAGCGAACTGGATTATAAGGTGGACCGTAAGAGCCTGAATGATAATATGGTTGCTTATACTTATGTAATGCCGGTAACGGTAGAAATTGATAACAGATAACATTCATAAAATCTTAATGGAATTCTCTACAGATTTTATTCTAAAAAGTGTGAATAATGAAAAGATAAATGATTAAATTGTAATATAATCTATTAATATTCGTTTTAATTTTACAAAACCATAAAATTAAAGCTATATGAAAAATTTAAAGAAACTGACTAAGGCAGATTTGAAGTCAGTGTATGGAGGAGAACCTAAAAAATACTGTACGTATTGTGAATGGGCCAATAAAGTCATTTGCAGCGAAGTTCCAATCGTTCAGTGTCCTTAAAAATTAAAACCGCATTTAAGCGGTTTTTTTATTATTCTGTATTCCTGATAAAATTGGTGAGGTGTGTTTTGAGGTCTTTCGAACCGGCAATCTTTTCATCAAAAATAATATTATCTATTTTCCATCCCTTTTGGATATTGATCAGATGTATTGTATCAGTCCAGATTACCTTTGGAGCTGCCATCTTGTATTCAAACAGGACTGATGCCTCTGCGGTTTTATCATTAACGCTTATAGATTGAATTTTATAACCGGTATATCCTTCATATAGGCTGGAAAAAATAGTCCCTTCAAATATCAGAGGCTTTTCATCAGGATGATCGCTGTTTTTCACTTTCTCAATATCAGCTTTTGAAACGTTTATTGCTGTTTCCAGTGTCTTTTGAAGTTCCGGAGAAAACAGGGAATCCGGAATTGCCTGACTGTAAATAGCTTCACTGGATAAACCATACTGACTATACAGCTGGTTTACTTTTTTACTTATTAGCACATTGCCATTTGCTTTGGAGAATTCAGCTTTATTACAGCCGGTAAAGCTGAAGATAATGCTTATCAATATAAAAACAGGTCTGATCATAGGTGGGATTATTTGCACTCAATTCCAAAAGCTATACCAAAGGAATAGTGAAATTAGGTTCATTACTTTCATCATCCATACATTTTACATGAATGCATCCGTACAATAACAAAAAATCAATACATTTGATATAGATAAAAAAATGGTGGATCCTATTCTTAACGTTGCAGTCCGTTCTCTTTGTGTTTACCTTTTTATGGTGATCGCAATCCGGTTATTTGGCAAAAATCAGCTTTCCCAGCTTAATGCAGGCGATGTGGTTCTCCTGCTGTTGATTTCCAATGCAGTTCAGAATGCTATGGTAGGCCCTGATACATCCTTGCAGGGCGGAATCGTTGCGGCATTGGTTTTGTTTGTAGCTAACTTTATTTTAAAAAGATTGATGTTTTCCAACCGTTCCTTTGAAGCCTTTATGGAAGATGAGCCGGTGATCCTTATCCGGGATGGTGTCGCGGATCAGTCGGCACTGAACAGGGTAAAGATTACACAGGGTGAACTGGAAGAGGCCATACGGGAACATGGCATTGAAAACATAAAAAATGTGAAGCTGTCCGTAATGGAAGTTGATGGGAATATCAGCGTTGTTTCTGAAGACGAGAAAAGTAAGCAGACCCATTATTCGAGAATTAAAAGAAAAAATAAAAGAAAATATCATTAAGTACGATGAATTACGAATTAAGAGAAATGCTTCCCAGTGATGAGGCCAGGGTATTGGAAATTTTCAGACAGGGAGTAGATAGTGGCATAGCGACTTTGGAAACCGAAGTTCCGACGGCCGAGGCATGGAGTATGGAATATTTCAATGACTGCCGTTGGGTGCTGGAAAATGAAAGTAACGAGGTCGTAGGATGGTGTGCCCTGAAGCCGGTCAGTAAAAGAGAATGCTTCAAAGGAGTGGCAGAAGTAAGCATTTATTTTGATAATGAATATCAGGGGAAAGGATTAGGTTCGGTATTGCTAAAAAAAATGATCCTGGATAGTGAGGATCATGGATTCTGGACCCTGCAGACCAATATCTTTCCGGAAAATGAAACTTCGATCAGATTTCACCAGAAAAACGGCTTCAGAATGGTAGGTGTCCGCAAGAAAATCGGAAAGCTCAACGGCGAATGGAAAGACCTGATCATGATGGAAAAAAGAAGCGAAATCGTCTGATAAGTAACAAATGATTAATAATGGGTTGAGAAGAAGCTTTACCTTAGATTATCAACTTTGAACCTTAAATTTCATTTAACACAGACAACATAAAAAAGCCCTGAAAAAACCAGGGCTTCTTTTTTGATATTAAAATCTTGATTTTTTCGGATTCAGGAAACTATTGAAGATCATGACTTCCTCTCCGAATTTATTTTCTATACGTTCAGCTATATTTTTCAGTTCGCTTTCGATAAAATCGTTTCTGAGCTCATCATTATCAAAGATAAGCAGAAGGTTATAATTCTTTCCTTCATCAATATAATCACTATGAACTTCAGAAAGGATATATTTGCTGACATCCATCAGATTTTCGGTCATTAGAACCAGGGTTTCATCAATATAATTTTCCCATTCTCCCAGATTATTTTTCGTACAGTGGAAAGTTATACTTAATATGCTCATATTTTAAGAATTTTTAAGATTTTGTGGATAAATTCTAGCACAAAAATCGGCATTTTTTTCGTAAATTAGCCCGTTAATAAAAATCCGAAATAAATAATTTTCAGACTTTCAGCTAAGGGTCTGACTATCATTATAATAAAATTTGTTTATGCAAAAAGAAGGAGAAAGACTGATTCCTATCAACATTGTTGATGAAATGAAGTCATCTTATATCGATTATTCGATGTCGGTTATCGTTTCAAGAGCGTTACCTGATGTAAGAGATGGCTTGAAACCCGTTCATAGAAGAGTGCTATATGGTATGTATGGATTAGGGGTTTTTTCTAATAGAAAATATTTAAAATCTGCGAGAATTGTTGGGGACGTTTTGGGTAAATACCACCCGCACGGAGACTCCTCTGTATATGATGCGATGGTGAGAATGGCCCAGGACTGGAGCTTGCGGTATCCACAGGTGGATGGGCAGGGTAACTTCGGTTCTATGGATGGTGACCCGCCTGCGGCGATGCGTTATACCGAGGCCAGATTGAAAAAGATCTCTGATGAGGTTCTTTCAGACTTAGACAAAGAAACAGTTGACTTCCAGAATAACTTCGACGACAGTTTACAGGAGCCAACGGTAATGCCTACTAAAGTTCCTAACCTTCTGGTAAACGGTACTTCAGGTATCGCTGTAGGGATGGCGACGAATATGGCACCCCACAACTTATCCGAATCTGTAGATGCGATCTGTGCTTATATCGATAATAAAGAAATTACGATCGATGAGCTGATGCAGCATATCATTGCTCCGGATTTCCCTACAGGAGGTATTATCTATGGTTATGACGGCGTAAGAGATGCTTTCCATACAGGTAGAGGTAGAGTGGTGTTGAGAGCAAAGGTTAACTTTGAAGAGATCGGAAACAGAAACGCGATTATCGTTACTGAAGTTCCTTATCAGGTTAACAAAGCTGAAATGATCGCCAGAACTGCAGAGCTTGTTAAAGATGAAAAGATACCTGGCATCCATGAGATCAGGGATGAATCGGACAGAAAAGGACTTCGTGTTGTTTATGAATTGAAAAATGATGCGATTCCGAATGTTGTTTTAAACTTACTCTATAAGTATACGGCGCTTCAGACTTCTTTCAGTGTAAACAATATCGCATTGGTACACGGAAGACCGGAGCAGCTGAACCTTAAAGATATTATTCATCACTTTGTAGAGCACAGACATGAAGTAATCGTAAGAAGAACGAAGTTTGAGCTTAAAAAAGCAAAAGAAAGAGCACATATCTTAGAAGGGTTTATGAAAGTGATCGGAACCCAGGATTCTCTGGACAGGGCTATTTCTATTATCCGTCACAGTGCAAATCCACAGGCGGCAAAAGAAGGCCTTATCGAAGCATTTGAACTTTCTGAAATTCAGGCACAGGCAATTCTTGATCTTAGATTGGCCCGTCTTACAGGAATGGAGCTTGACAAGATCCGTGATGAGTACGATACGATCATGAAAGAAATTGCTGATTTGGAAGATATCTTAGCCAATGAGCCAAGAAGATTCCAGATCATCAAAGATGAATTACTTGAGATCAAAGAAAAATACGGGGATGAAAGAAGAACTGAAATCGATTACTCAGGAGGAGAGATGTCTATTGAAGATATTATCCCGAATGAATCTGTAGTTCTTACCATCTCTCATGCAGGCTATATCAAGAGAACTTCCCTTTCAGAATACAAGATTCAGAGTAGAGGAGGTGTAGGAAATAAAGCGGCAACAACAAGAGATTCTGATTTCCTTGAATATATTGTTTCTGCCACCAACCACCAGTATATGCTGTTCTTTACGGAAAAAGGAAGATGTTACTGGCTAAGGGTATTCGAAATTCCTGAAGGCTCCAAAACCGCAAAAGGAAGAGCGGTACAGAATCTGATCAATATCGAACCGGATGATAAGATCAAGGCATATATCAGAACCAATAACCTGAAAGATTCTGAATATGTAAACCAGATGAGTGTTGTGATGGTAACTAAGAACGGTACCATTAAGAAAACTTCACTGGAAGCCTATTCAAGACCGAGAGTGAATGGGGTGAATGCGATTGAGATCAGGGATAATGACCAGTTGTTAGGAGCTTATCTTACCAACGGGACTTCTCAGATCATGATCGCTACGAAAAACGGTAAATGTATCCGTTTCCCTGAAGAAAAAGTAAGAGAAGTAGGTAGAGGATCTATCGGGGTGAGAGGTATCTTGCTTGAAGATGGAGATGAAGCTATTGGTATGATTGTTGTGAATGACGTAGAGAACGAAACAGTACTTGTGGTATCTGAAAAAGGATATGGAAAGAGAACTGCGGTAGAAGACTACAGAATTACCAACAGAGGAGGAAAAGGAGTTATCACGCTGAACATTACCGAAAAAACAGGAAATCTGATCGCTATTCAGAATGTAACAGACGAAGACGGATTGATGATCATCAACAAATCCGGTGTTGCTATCAGAATGGGAATGGATGAAATGAGAGTAATGGGTAGAAATACACAGGGAGTAAAACTCATCAACCTTAAGAAAAATGACGAAATTGCAGCTATCGCAAAAGTAGAAATGGATAAGGATGTAGAAGAAGATTCTGAAGAGATTGAAGAAGGTACAGAAATACTATTTGATAACCAGGAAAACGAAGCACCTCAGGCTGAAAATGAAAATCCGGCTGAGGAAACTGAGAACTCTGATTCTGAAGAATAAATTGTACAATTAATATAAAATAGTTATTATGAAGAAACTCATTTTAGGAATGGCTATCGTGGCCTCTGCTTTTGTTTTCGGACAAAAAGACGCGAATGCTCTGAATGCGCAGCTTCAGGCGGCTAACAAAGCAGCTATGGATGCGTATAATGCAAAAAATTATGCAGCTGCAGCTCCTAAGTTTGTAGAAGTTTATGACTTATTGAAGTCTAGTGGTCAGGACAATAAAATATATATGTATTATGCAGGACTTAGCCATGCGTTAGCTAATAACAGCGATGAGTCTATCAAAATATATACAGACCTGGTCAACTCCGGATTTACAGGAGTAGAAACCACTTATACTGCGAAAGAAAAGAAAAGTGGGGAAGTAGTGAACCTGGATAAGGCTACATGGGAGCTTATGAAGAAGAACCCGGATTATACCGATTTCAAAACAGATCAGACGAAAAGTGTAGAACCGGATTTATATGAAACTCTGACTTCATTGCTTCTTAACGCTAAAAAGTCAGAGGAAGCCCTTACCATTATTGAGAAAGGATTAGCTAAATTTCCAAATAATGCTAAACTTAAAGAAGCTCAGACTACAGCTTACCTTCAGTCAGGAAATACAGATAAATTCGTTGCAGGTTTGAAAGAGCAGTTAGCCAAAAACCCTAACGATGCTACAAACTGGTATAACCTTGGAGTAATGCAGGCTAAAAGTCCAGCTACGGTAAATGATGCTTTAGAATCATTTAAAAAAGCAATTGAGCTTAAGCCGGATTTTGCTGATGCACATCAGAATTTAGTATACACTGCTATCGGAGATGATGCTAAAATAGTTGGAGAGATCAACGCGTTGAGAAAAGATAAGCCGGATGAAGCGACCAAATTGATCGATGCAAGAAGAGAAAGATTCAACAAAGCGTTGCCATTTGCAGAAGGATGGTATAAGGCTGCTCCACAAAGCCTTGATGCGGTTACTGCGTTAAAAGAAATTTACATTGTAACTAAAAACATGGATAAAGTTAAAGAATTGAAAGCTAAAGAAGCTGAACTTACAGCTGCCGGAGCAAAGTAATCATTTAACAGCCAGATAATAAAGAGCCGGAACAGCAATGTTCCGGCTTTTATTTTTTAAACCTGAAAAGGAGGATAATTTCATTCGTATAATTCATGTCATATATTATTTGGAAAAAATGGACTGTCTTCAACATTTTGTGACGTATGCAGAGACGGATTCGGCAATAAAAAAATGAAAAAAAGCTGTTTTTGTTGAAAATCCATCATCGGAAATCCATAATCCGGAATTTCTCTCTTTTCTGGATATGAACCTTAAATTTCACCCTCAGAAATTCTCTGTAATTCCGTATCTTTGAGAAAAATTTTTATCAGATGATCGAGTGGAAAACCGCTAAGGAATACGAAGATATTACCTATAAAAAATGTAACGGAGTAGCAAGAATTGCTTTCAACAGACCGGAAGTACGTAACGCTTTCAGACCTAAAACAACTTCAGAATTATATGATGCCTTTTACGATGCCTATGAAGACCCTTCCATAGGGGTAGTATTGCTTTCAGGAGAAGGACCAAGTCCGAAAGATGGTGGCTGGGCTTTCTGTAGCGGAGGTGATCAGAAAGCAAGAGGACATCAGGGATATGTGGGAGAAGATGGAAGACACCGTCTGAATATTCTTGAAGTTCAGCGTCTGATCCGTTTTATGCCGAAAGTGGTGATTGCGGTTGTTCCGGGATGGGCCGTTGGTGGCGGACACTCTTTGCACGTTGTCTGTGACCTGACACTAGCTAGTGAAGAGCATGCTATTTTCAAGCAGACAGACGCGGATGTTACAAGCTTTGACGGTGGTTACGGATCTGCTTACCTTGCTAAAATGGTAGGGCAGAAGAAAGCCCGTGAAATATTCTTTTTAGGAAGAAATTATTCCGCTCAGGAAGCTTTTGAAATGGGAATGGTAAATAAAGTGGTTCCTCATGCTGAATTAGAAGATACAGCTTATGAATGGGCTCAGGAAATATTAGCAAAATCTCCTACTTCTATCAGAATGCTGAAATTTGCCATGAACCTTACCGATGACGGAATGGTAGGACAGCAGGTTTTCGCAGGAGAAGCAACCCGCCTGGCTTACATGACAGAAGAAGCTAAAGAAGGAAGAAACGCGTTCCTTGAAAAAAGAAAACCGAACTTCGGGGATGATCAATGGATATCGTAAATATTGTACGGATGTATTTATGTAAAACGTATTAATGATATCAGTATCATTTTTCGTCATTTTACATAAATACATTCTACATGAATACAAGAAAATAATATGACTGATTGGATAAAAGCCGCAAGGCTCAGAACTTTACCGCTTTCCTTAAGCGGAATTATTATGGGAGCTTTCATTGCAAAATGGAGGCTTTACAGAGAAGGGGGCATCTGGGACTGGAAGATCTTTGCTCTGGCCCTTTTGGTTACTCTTTTATATCAGATTTTATCAAACTATGCCAATGACTATGGAGACGGGGTAAAAGGAACTGATGCCAAAAGGATCAATGAAGCGGAAGCAAGAGCCGTGGCATCAGGGAAAATCACTGCAAAGCAGATGAAAAACGCTGTTATTCTTTTCTCTGCACTGTCTTTCATTGCTACTGTTGCTTTATTATATGTTGCTTTCATTCCGGAATATATGAATGAATTCTATATTTTCATAGGATTGGGAGTAGCAAGTATTCTGGCTGCGATCGGGTATACCGTAGGTAAAAAACCTTACGGATACATGGGACTGGGAGATCTCTTTGTATTTGTCTTTTTCGGGCTTGTTTCTGTATGCGGAAGCTACTTTCTGTTTACAAAAACTTTCAGCTGGGATATGCTGCTGCCGGGAACTGCGATTGGAATGATGAGTATGGCGGTTCTGAACCTGAACAATATGAGAGATATCGAAAGCGATAAACTATCGGGAAAGAACAGCTTTGCATTAAGAATAGGATTCAAAAATGCAATGATCTACGAAATGATCCTGCTGCAGCTTCCATTGGTATTGATTCTTATATTTTTAGGAGTGAATGGATTTATACAGGCTCAAAACTATTACGCTTTCATTGTAATGATTCTGTTGTTTCCATTGGCAAAATTAAGAAGAAATATCATGTCGGTAAAAGAGCCGAAAGAATTAGACCAATATTTAAAGCAGGTTGGGATCATGACGTTCGTAATGGCTATTCTTACGGCAGCCGGACTGAATTTATTTAACTAAATCTAAAATATTAATCATGAATTCTAATGCCTGTGTTGAAGCTCAGATGCTTATCAGAAAACCGGTTGAAAATGTATTTGAAGCATTCATCAACCCTGAAATAACCACTAATTTCTGGTTTACAAAATCTTCCGGAAAATTAGAGGAAGGTAAAACGGTGACCTGGGAGTGGGAAATGTACGGAGTGAAAAACGTTGTGAAAGTACATCAGGTCATTCCGGACCAGCTGATCAAAACAGAATGGGGAGATCCTTCAGTGCATGCAGACTATGAATTTACAGCAATGGAAAACGGAACCCTTGTCGTCATTAAGAGCTATGGATTCAGCCAAACAGGCGAAGATCTTTTAAAAGTGATCAATGACAATACAGGAGGCTTTACCACTGTTTTGGATGGCTGTAAGGCGTATCTGGAGCATGGTATCAAATTGAACCTGATTGAAGATAAGTTCCCGTCAAAATAAGCTCGGTTTCTGAAAATATTTAAAACACAAATAACACGGATGTTTCCACGAATCTCACGACTATTTCTATCGTGTCATTTGTGAAGCTGTTTGAGTTATTTGTGTTTAACAATTTTAAAAATAAACTTACAATGAAAATACAATTTTTAGGACAAAATTGTTTCCTGTTTACCTACAAGGACAAGACAATTCTAAGTGATCCTTTCTACAACTACAAAAAAGCAGAATCAGGTTTTGATATTTCTGCTCAAAAAATTGATTATATCCTGCTCACTCACGCTCATGGTGATCATATTGCCGATGTTGCTGAAGTGCTTCAGCACTATCCTGAAGCGACGGTAATCGGTGTACCGGAAGTATGCGGTTACTTTAAGCAGGCTAAAAATACGGATGATGTGAACCTGGGAGGCTCTGCAAAAATTGACGATCTTAAAATTTCCATGGTTCCGGCTCACCATACCAGCTCTTTTCCGGATGGAAGCTACGGAGGCGTTCCTGTAGGATATATCTTCAGACTTCCTGAAGGTAAGAATCTGTATTTGGCCGGTGATACAGGAGTAATGGCTGATATGGAGCTGTTCCCGAGATTATACGGGAATATCGATCTTTCTATTCTTCCTGTCGGAAGCCATTATACAATGTGTCCCAGAAAAGCATCTTTTGCTGCTGCAGAATTGTTAAAGACGCCAAAAGTAATCGGATGTCACTTTGATACTTTCCCTGCGATCGAGATCAATCATGAAAGCGCATTACAGCATTTCGCGGATAAAAATGTAGAGCTTGTTTTACCAAAACTGGGTGAAACGTTCGAATTTTAGTGAATAACAGGAGCAGGGGTAATCTGAAAATTAGAAAAATGAAAATGATGCGTAAGGTATTAAAAACAAAAAAAGATAATTATCAAATTACCTCTCTTCTCACTTTAAACCAAAAAAAAATGGCAAGCTACCTAAATCACACCGCTACGACCGATTACCTTTGCTGCGTTCCCACCCTGGAGGATTCTCAGGAGCTGGTTGTTTAGGACTTGCCGTTGCAAAGGTAGGAATAATTTATTAACTTCAAAACTTTATTAAAGAAAATAAGTCGAAAAAATGCAGTAATAGAGCTAATCAGCTGAAATTTAGAGCAATAATTTTTCAACTTTTTTCTGAAAATTTAAACATGACGAAAAGTCCATCAACACTAGGAATTATACTTTTTATTGCTACAATGATCGTTTTCTTTGTAGTATATACTTTTTTTTCGGGAATCAATTATTTTGATATCTCACTGAAGGCCAACGCCTTTATTTTACCTGTTTTATATGCGGTAGCAGCATTTTGGTCTGTAAAATCGTACTGGAATACCCACAGAGAAGTAAAATTCAAGGAAGCTTTCAAAAGAGCATTCGTTCCGATGTTTATCGGGGGAATTCTTTCCATTTTCAGTATTTATGCTTTTTTAAATTTTGTAGATACTGATGCTAAAAAACTATTAAACTATCAATACGTTCAAAGACAAAAATCGGAACTGGATACAGAATATACCACTGCCAGAAAGATTTTAAAGCATCAGAAAGATATTGATGAGCTGGATCAGAAGTATCAGGAGAGGTTGCAGAGCTTTACTCCTGAGGCTGTAAAAGGAAAAGATATGCTTACTGCCAGTCATTTTTCAGGATATTTTGCAGCAATTCTTATATTTTACGTAGTTTTGTCGGTGTTTTTCGGAGCGTTTTTCAGAACAAGAACAATGCATCAACCTGAAGAAACAAATCAAGCCTAATTTTTATTACATTAAATGAATTTATCTATAGTTATTCCGCTGCTGAACGAAGAAGACTCTCTGGAAGAGCTTTTTTCAAGAATTGATAAGGTCTGCAGAACCAGCAATTTATCTTATGAGATCTGGTTCGTAGATGATGGCAGTACGGATTTGTCATGGAGTATTATTGAAAATCTAAAAGTACAGTACCCTCAGATTCATGCGATTAAATTTTCCAGAAATTACGGAAAATCCCAGGCACTTCATGCAGCCTTTGAAAGAACCAACGGTGACGTGGTAATCACCATGGATGCTGACTTGCAGGATTTCCCTGAAGAAATTCCTGAGCTGTACAATATGGTAACCCAGGATAATTACGATATCGTTTCCGGCTGGAAAAAGAAGCGTTTTGACAATGTGATGACAAAAAATATTCCGTCAAAACTGTTCAATGCCGCCGCGAGAAAGGTTTCAGGAGTCTATCTTCATGATTTCAACTGCGGTCTGAAAGCTTATAAAAGACAGGTCGTAAAATCGATCGATGTATATGGAGATATGCACCGTTATATTCCGGTATTGGCTGCCAATGCAGGCTTCAGAAGAATCACTGAAAAAGAGGTACAGCACCAGGCAAGACCTTACGGAACTTCAAAATTCGGGACGGAGCGATTTATCAGAGGCTTTCTGGATTTGGTAACCCTTTGGTTTGTAAGTCGCTTTGGAGGAAGACCAATGCATTTCTTCGGTGCGGTGGGAACCCTGATGTTTATTTTTGGTTTCCTTTCAGCACTTTGGTTGGGAATTTCAAAGCTGATCGATGTTTCGAGAGGAATTTACGGACATTTAATTACCAATAACCCTTGGTTTTTCATTGCTTTAACAATGATGATTATGGGAACATTATTGTTTGTAGCCGGATTCTTAGGGGAAATGATCATCAGAACTAACCGTGAGCATAAGAACTACAATATTGATGAAGTGATATAATGGAAGAGAAGTTACCCAAAATTTATTCTAAAAAAGCAATTTTAGGATTTTCTGTTTTTCTTTCCACACTCTTTGGAGGCGTTTTGCTGTTCCAGAATCTGATGGATGTCAACAAGAAGAAAGAAGCATATACCGTGTTGGGAATCTCCATTGTAATAACAATATTGACTGCCATTATTGTTAATATTCCGGAAAGCCCTAAAAGTGGACTTGCTTATGGATGTGGTGCTGCAGGAGGTAGTGTGCTTTCATATTATTTTGTCCCGAAATATTTTCCAAGCGAAGAGCAATATCCAAAGAAAGCACTGTGGAAACCTTTAATTATCGGAATTATTCTGGTAGCTATTCTTGTAACATTGGCCATTTATTCTGCTTCTGCTGAAACGCTATAACGAATAAATTATATCAATAACATATTAACACCTCATAAAGTATATCACTTTATGAGGTGTTTTTTTGGGTTCAACTGATATTATACACTTTTTGTCCTGATTATCCTGATGGAAACAACAATAGGCTTAAACCTGAAAAGAAAAAAAAATTGAATATGGTCAGGTATTTTATTGTCAAATGACAAAGTTTTTTAGAAATTTTAATCCTATTTTTGTTTTAAAATAGGATTGAAAGTTTCAACAGCAGGCATGAAAGCCGTTCTGAAATTTTTATCATGAAATCATTACAGCTGTAAATAGAATATTTAAAATTGAACATGAAAAAAGTATTGTACACATTGATGCTGGCTGCGGTAGTTTCCTGTGGAAAAGTTTCTCCAAAAGGAAATATTGAAAAGAAAGATGTGGATGTTTCAGAATTCGTTAATCTGGACCTGAAGGGTAAATTCCGTGTATTTTATGCCAGAGGCCCGAAAAATTTTGTAGAAATAGAAACTTACCCGAATGTTGCAGGGAACCTCGATGTGGATGTGAAAGACAAGACGCTTTTCATTAAAGAAAAAAGAGGAACTAAAGGAGTGGATTTTTACAATGTGACCATCTATTCAAAATATAACCTTGAAAAAGTAGCCGCTTCAGATTCGGTAGAAATGAATATCTCCAGTGAAATCAAAACTGATAATTTCAGGCTTAATCTGAAAAATTTTGCTACATTCATGGGATCTGTCAATACAAGAAGAGCAGAAGTGGATATGCAAAACCGAAGCCGGGCAAATTTTTTGGGACTTACAAAAGATGCGGTTATAAAGATCTCAGATACAGCAAGTCTGATTGCTCCTTACTGGAAAATCACCAATCTGAATATTGATTCCAAAAACGGAAACTATGCAGAAGTAAACGTAAAGGATTCCTTAAAAGGAAATATTCAGAATACAGCAAAGTTTATCTATTATAACGACCCGATCAGAGCGTTTAAAATAGAGAAGACAACAAAGGTTGAGAATAAAAAACTGGATTAGGAGGCTGGAAGAGGGGAGATGGAAGCTGGAAGTAATTTCAGTTTACCGAATTTCTTTTTCACTTTTTAGTCAGAAATAGAAAATTAAAATAAAAAGGTAGAAGTTTGAATTTGGGAATGAAAATCTTCCAACTCCCAGCTTCCCTCTTCCAGCCTTATTTAAAATAGAATAATAAATCAATAGCTGAAAGTTCGAAGTCGGGAAAAAAGTACTCCCATCTTCCAGCCTCCAGCTTCCAAACTAAACATAAATATGACAACACTGGAAAAAGCGAAACTTTGGTTAAATGATACCTTCGATAAAGAAACGAGAGAGGCAGTACAATTATTGATCGACAGCAATTCTCCTGATCTGGAAGATTCTTTCTACAGGGAACTGGAATTCGGGACCGGAGGGATGCGTGGAATCATGGGAGTAGGAACCAACCGCTTGAATAAATATACATTGGGGCAGGCAACCCAGGGACTTGCCAATTATATGTTGCAGCAATTCAAGGGAGAAGAGATAAAAGTGGCTATTGCTTACGATGTCCGTAATAACTCAAAAGAATTCGGGAAACTGGTAGCAGATGTTTTGACTGCCAACGGAATTAAAGTTTTGCTTTTCAAAGACCACAGACCTACTCCTGAGCTTTCTTTTACCGTTCGTGACAAAAAGTGTAATGGAGGAATCGTATTGACTGCTTCTCACAATCCACCTGAATATAATGGTTATAAAGTATATTGGAATGACGGCGCACAGATCGTTCCGCCTAATGATGAGGCTATTATCAAGGAAGTATATTCTGTAAAATTTGATGAAATTAAATTTAACGGAAATGATGATCTGATCGAATGGATCGGAGAGGAGCAGGACGATGTTTATATCGATGCATGTATTGAAAATTCTACCTATCAGAATGTTGGAAAAGAAAACCTGAACATTGTTTTCACTTCCATTCACGGAACAACCTATACAACCATTCCAAAAGCTTTGGAAAAAGCAGGATTTAAAAAAGTGGACCTTGTAAGGGAGCAGATGATCCCAAGCGGAAACTTCCCAACCGTAGATTCTCCGAATCCTGAAGAGCCGGCTGCCTTGGAAATGGCAATGGATCTGGCAAGAATTACCAATGCAGATATCGTAATCGGTACAGATCCGGATGGGGACAGATTGGGAATCGCCGTAAGAAACCTTGACGGTGAAATGCAGCTGCTGAACGGAAACCAAACCAATACCATCCTTACGTATTATATCCTTAATGAATGGAGAAAGCAGGAAAGGATCACAGGAAAAGAATTTATCGGTTCTACGATCGTTACTTCTGATATCTTCTTTGATATTGCGCAGAAATTCGGTGTGGAATGCAAAGTAGGTCTTACAGGATTCAAATGGATCGGAAAAATGATCCGTGAAGCGGAAGGAACACAGAAATTTGTGTGTGGTGGTGAGGAAAGTTTCGGATTTATGACGGGAGACTTTGTTCGTGATAAAGACTCTTGTGGAAGTATTCTTTTAGCTTGTGAAATTGCAGCCTGGTGCAAAGCCAACGGAAGAACGATGTATCAGTACATGATCGAGATCTATCAGGACCTTGGAATGTATTATGAAGGACTGATCAATATCGTAAGAAAAGGAAAAGAAGGAGCTGAAGAGATCCAGGATATGATGAAAAACTTCCGTGAAAACCCACCGAAAGAATTGGCAGGTTCATTAGTGGAAGAAGTGAAAGACTTTAAAGAACAGACAAGCCTCACCGTTTCAACGAACGAAAAGAAGGTAATGGATGATATTCCAAAGTCGAATGTATTGATCTATTACACGCAGGACGGAACGAAAGTTTGTGTAAGACCATCAGGTACAGAGCCGAAGATCAAGTTTTATGTTTCAGTAAAGGATTCAATCACTTCAGAAACGGACTTCAGAGACAAACTAAAATCATTGGAAGCTAAGATCGGTGCCGTTAAAACAGATTTAAAACTGGATTAGCTTGCTGATATATAAGCAAAATGATAAAAAATACCGCAAAAAAACTAAAGAACTAATAGCCGTTTTGATGCACATATGCCTGTGGATCAGAGAGAATAGAGAATTAATTTGAAAAGATAATATTAGTAAATTTTAAATAAAAAAATAAAGTGAAAGTTTCAAAATTAGCAGCGAACCTGATCGGTTCTGAAATTGTAAAAATTGGTAACGAAGTAAATGATCTAAAAGCAAAGGGAGCAGAAATTGCCAATCTTACTATTGGTGACCTGAATTCTAATATCTATCCTATTCCGGCATTGCTGAAGGAAGAGATTCAGAAAGCCTATCAGAATAACCTGACAAATTATCCACCTGCAAACGGACTTTTATCTTTAAGACAAGAGGTTTCCAAGGACTTAAAAAACAGATGGAACCTGGATTACGCCCCGAATGATATTTTGATTACGGCGGGTTCAAGACCATTGATCTATGCCGTTTACAAAACGATTGTAGATGAAGGAGATAAAGTAGTATATCCGACTCCTTCATGGAATAACAATCACTATGCTTACCTTACTTCAGCTAATGCTGTAGAAGTAAAAACAAAGCCTGAAACGAACTTCCTTCCAACGGCTGATGACTTAAGACCTCATTTGGACGGAGCTGTTTTATTGGCTCTTTGCTCGCCATTGAATCCTACAGGGACAATGTTTACAAGAGAGCAGCTTTCAGAGATCTGCGAACTGGTGATTGCTGAAAACCAAAAAAGAGGAGCAGATGAAAAACCGTTGTACCTGATGTATGACCAGATCTATTCTAACCTTACTTTCGGCGCAGAGCACGTGGATCCGGTTTCTCTTTTCCCTGAAATGAAGGAATATACGGTATATATCGATGGGATTTCCAAGTGTCTTGCAGCAACAGGAGTACGTGTAGGATGGGGGTTCGGTCCCGCTCATATCATTGATAAAATGAAAGCGCTTCTTACTCATGTTGGAGCCTGGGCACCAAAACCTGAACAGGAAGCAACAGCAAAATTCTATGAGAATCCTGAGAATGTAAATATTTTCGTAGAAGATTTCAAAGGAAAGCTGGAAGAAAGCCTAAAAGTTCTTCACGGAGGAATTCAGGATTTAAAAGGAAAAGGTCTTGCTGTAGACAGTATCGAGCCAATGGGAGCTCTTTACCTTACTATCAAACTTGATTATATCGGAAAAACAAAACAGGATGGAACTGTGATTGAAAATTCTTCAGATCTGGTATTTTATCTGATCAATGATGCAGGAGTTGCTTTGGTCCCATTCTCAGCATTCGGAGAAGAAAAATCTGAACCTTGGTTCCGTGCTTCAGTAGGAGGTCTTGCGATCGATGAGATCAAAGTGATGCTTCCGAAGCTGGAAAGTGCTTTGAATAATCTTAAATAATTTATCAATCTATCAATGTACCGGTGTAACAATTTTTAAGAATTTAAATTATTGATAAACCGGTACATTGTTATAATATTACATTGTAAAATTTAAGTATGAAAATAATCGCTGTCATTCCTGCACGTTATGAAGCAAGCCGCTTTCCGGGAAAGCTGATGCAGATCTTAGGAGAAAAAACAGTTATTACCACAACGTATCAGAATGTCGTGGAAACAGGACTGTTTGATGAAGTTTTTGTTGCTACGGATTCTGAGATCATCCTTAATGAAATTGTAAAGAATGGGGGAAAAGCTGTAATGACGGGACAGCATGAAACAGGAAGTGACCGTATTGCAGAAGCGGTACAGAATATTGACTGTGATATCGTGATCAATGTCCAGGGAGATGAACCTTTCCTTAAGCTGGAACCTTTACAGCAGCTGATCGGAGTCTTTAAAAATGATGATCAGCAGGAAATTTCATTAGCCTCTTTAAAAATAAAATTATCAGAAAAAGAAGAAATTGAAAACCCGAATAATGTAAAGGTCATTACCGATAATAATGGTTTTGCCCTATACTTCAGCCGGTCTGTCATTCCTTTTCACAGGGAAGCTTCCTATGATATAAGCTATTTTAAACATATCGGTGTTTACGCTTTCAGAAAAGAGGCATTATTACAGTTCTCAAAACTGGAAATGAAACCACTTGAAATTTCAGAAAAGATCGAGTGCATCCGCTATCTGGAATATGGAATGAAGATCAGAATGATAGAAACCAATTTCGTTGGGGTGGGTATCGATACTCCTGAAGATCTGGAAAAAGCCAGGAGGTTAATTTGAAAATTTGGAAATGAAGTAATTTGAAAATGAATGAAGCGAATTTGCAATTTTACGCTTTCGTTTTTTTCGCTTTCTTAGCCTTTTTGCATTTTACCTCAAATCCCCTTATATTTGAATTATAAATAAAATTAATGAAGAAGTTATTATTAGTATTCGGACTGATATTTTCACATTTAACATTTGCACAGACTGCAAAGGAAATTATAGATAAAAATATTGAACTATCCGGAGGGTTGACCAATTGGAAGCTTTTAAATTCAGTATTTCTTCAGGGAAAGGTGGTATTGGGGATCAAAGATGAATATCCGATAAAGATTTATCAGCAGCGTCCCAACCTTACCAAAACATTGATTACTACAGGTGGAAAAGAAACGGCCATTGAAGGTTTTGACGGGAAAAAAGGATATGCGATGAACTATGCAGCCAATAAACTTCAGGAATACCCTGAATACGTTCCTGAAAATTTTGATAACGACTTCATCGATTGGGAGAACAAAGGCTTTGAAGCTAAATACCTTGGAAAAGAAAAAGTAGGAGAGATCTACTGCCATAAAGTGGAACTTACCAAAAATGTCAATAAGAATATGTATTATTTTGATACGAAAACTTATATGCTTTTAAAGGAAATTAAGAAAGATGAAACGGTAATGTATTCCGATTATAAAAAAGTAGGAAATCTTATTATGCCTTTCAGGATTGAATCTTCAAGCCCTAAAAAAGACGGAGACTATGTGATGATATTCAACACAATTGATATCAATAAGGTCTTTCCTGCCAATATTTTTAAATTTTAATTGTGTGGCGCTACCACATAAAAATAGATAAGAAATGAAAAATATTTTTTTACTGCTGCTTTCCTTTATTGCGTTTCTGCAAAGCTGCACCAATCAAAAAAGCGAAATTTCTAAAGCTAAAACCCAAGAACTTATGGGAAAAACAATATATGATTTTACAGTAGAAAGCCTGGATGGTAAAGAAATCAATTTTGCTGATTTCAAAGGAAAAAAGATCCTGATCGTTAATACCGCTTCAGAATGCGGATTCACCTCTCAGTATGCAGATCTTGAGAAAGTATACGAACAGTATAAAGATAAGCTGGTAGTAGTTGGTTTCCCGGCTAATAATTTCGGGGGACAGGAACCTGGAACCAATACCGAGATCGGAGCATTCTGCCAGAAAAATTATGGAGTGACATTCCCGATGGCGGCAAAGGTTTCTGTAAAAGGAGATGATACGGCACCGATCTTCAAATATTTAACGGAGCAGGAACTGAACGGGGTAAAGAATACAACGATCCTATGGAACTTTACCAAATTCCTGGTAGATGAAAACGGAAAACTGATCGATACTTTTGTAAGCACTACAAAGCCTACAGATGAGGCTATTACAAAATATCTGAAATAAATATAAAAAAGTATATTTTTACAAAGTGGATGTTTTTCATCCACTTTTTTATTTTTAAAATAGATAAGCTTATGAAAAAAATAATTTTTACACTTTGCATTCTGGCCTCTTTCATATCAGGATTTGCTTTCAAAGCGGTTGCAGAAAAGAATTCTGATAATCTGAAAAGAGTAACAGGCATTGGCGGAATCTTTTTCAAATGTAAAGATCCTAAAATAATGAGAGAATGGTACAGGGATCATTTAGGTCTTACTACCAATGAATATGGAGCCGTATTTGAGTGGTACCAGGGGGCAGACAACTCTAAAAAAGGATTTAGCCAGTGGAGCCCCTTCAGTGAAAAAACAAAATATTTCCAGCCTTCAGAAAAAGATTTCATGATCAATTACCGGGTAGAAGACCTTGAAAAACTGGTTGAACAGTTAAAAAAAGAAAATGTGACCATCGTTGATAAGATTGAGACTTATGAATATGGAAAATTTGTACATATAATGGATGTTGAAGGAAACAAAATAGAGCTTTGGGAACCCAATGATATAGCCTATGAAAAATTAGGGCAAAGCATGGGGAGCAAAACCACAAAATAAGGTATACCAATTAAGTTTTGGTAAGATCTATCAGGTTATCAGCCTAATCATTGGTTTTTTCAGCAAAGCAGAAAATATTCCCAAGCTTGATACTTGAATAGCCATTGCTTTTTATTTTGGAAGAATTGATCATTGCTTTTGCAAGAATATCAGTAGGTAAGGGCTTCTGACTTTCCAGAAGTCCAAGCTTATTGGCAAACCTGATAATTCTGCTGCCCAGAACCTCACCGGTTCTTTCAGAATTTTTTCTTTCCAGCATCCCTGGCTTGAAGATGGTAATTTTATTAAAATGTAATTGTTTTACAGCTTCTTCCAGCTCGCCTTTCATTTTGGAATAGAAAATTTTAGATTGGGGATTGGCCCCATAAGCTGAAACCAGAATATAATCTTCCACATCATTATCTTTAGCTGCTTTTGCAAATTCATACTGATAGTCAAAATCTACTTTTTTCTGTGCTTCCTTACTTCCCGCATCCTTTAAAGTAGTTCCCAGACAGGAAAATGCAACATCTCCTTTCACCATTTCTTTCCATTCTTCCGGCTTTTCAAAATTAACTACATGTACTTTCAGTTTGTCATTTCTGATATCTACAGGCTTTCTTACAAAAATATCGACTTCCTCAAAATCCTTGTCATTGAGTAACTGATTGACTAAATCTTTTCCTGTAGCGCCCGTAGCACCGATTACTAAAGCTTTCATAACAATATGGTTTGATGTGATGATATTTTCTTTCTTAAATTTACTAAATTTGAATTAAAGATTAAAAGATTAAAGGATCTTATTAAACATCATTTTCAAATTATCTCATTTTCAAATTTTCAAATTGACCCATGGATGCCAACGAAATATTAGACTATTGCCTTGCTAAAAAAGCTGTTACAGAAAGCTTTCCCTTTGACAGTGAAACACTTGTGTTAAAAGTGGATACCAAAATGTTTTTACTGATGGCGCTTGAAAAGCAGCCTTTAACGATCAATGTAAAAACAGATCCAGAGTGGAGCGCGGAACTTCGTGAGCAATATCCTCAGATCACAGGGGCCTACCATATGAACAAGACCCATTGGAACTCTGTAATGGTAGATGGCCTGAAAAGAGATTTGGTTTTAAAGCTTATTGACCAGTCGTATGAGCTGGTTTTTAAATCTTTGACGAAGAAGGTTCAGAATGCCATTAACGATTCTTTCTCATGATTAAGGATGTCAGGTAAATAGCTGAATAACAATATTTAGAAGATCTATAGCACAAACCTAACAGGTTTTAAAAACCTGTTAGGTTTATTTTATTAGCGGAAGACATTCATTGGATCTGTCTAAAATTCAATTATACTTCCTAACTTTTGAGCCTGATCCTCAGTAAGGATAAAAGTATTCATTTCATAGCTAAAACAATACTATCTCATCTGAGGCAGTTCTTTTTTAGCAACCAGGTCCTTATATCGCAGCGCTTTCTTTTCAATCAGGTGCCATGAAAGATATCCGAGTAAGAATGATAGCATTAAAGAGAATATCATTAACGGAACAGTATCCAGTTTAAAGAAATACATAAGGGTTTGCTGTATCGGAAAAGAATAAATATAAACTCCGTAAGAAATATCTCCCAGTACATCCCCAACTTTGTTGATATACATCGTTGAATTCTTACCAATCAGGATTACCAGTACAGGCAGGGTAAAAAAGCAGGTGTAACCGAATATTTTTAAATATATACTTCCGATAAGAACGATAAAAGCAGCTGGAATCAATAAAATCTCTGTTTTTTTGCTGATATTCAAATAGGTCAGCAGCATTCCGGCTGTGAAAAAGCACATTAGGTCATAGAAGTTGTTGCTGCCCAATCCAATCTTTGAAAAAATTCCACTGAAAAAATAAGGATTAAAAACAGCCAAAGCATAGCTGGAGATAAACAGCAGAATGATAACTGCTTTAAGGAAAGATTTCTGGCGTATGAAAAATAACAGAGAGACCATAATATACATACTGAATTCATAGCATATGGTCCATAAGCTTCCGTTAATGCTTCCTTTGTACGGATTATTTTCAAAAACACCTTCTATTTTAGACTGCAAGAAAAATAAACTTAGGTTGTGTGGAATATACGTATATACGGAACTGTTTTTCCAGTAAGGAATAGCACTTTCATAGACTGCCGGTGCCAGCAGGACCGTAAGGAGCAATACGACAAACAATGCAGGGAAAAGCCTTAAAACTCTTTTCCAGTAATAATCAGAAAGGTTTTTACAACGCAGAAGACTTTTAAAAATCAAATATCCGGAAATAATAAAAAAACCTTTGACTCCCATATATGAAAAGGGCATCTGGCTGAAAGTAAGCCGGGACAAAAAGTCAGATTCAGAGGCTCCGGACAAAGGGTAGGAGTGAGTAATAACAACAAAACTTGCAAAAATAAGCCTGAGAAAATCGAAATTATTACTCCTTGAAATCATAGTTTTCTGTAATCTTTTTATCAAGGTCCAGTCTTTCAATCAGTTTGTCAAGACCTTCAAATCTGATCTCTTCGTGAAGAAAATCTCTGAACCTTACTGTTATTTTTTCATCATAAATATCACTGTCAAAATCCAGAATATAGACTTCAACCGTTAGTTTTTCTCCGTTTACTGTTGGGTTGGTACCGATGCTCAGCATTCCTTTGTACTGCTGACCTTTTACAAGAACTTCAACGATATAAGCTCCCTTTTTAGGTAAAAGTTTGATGGATTCCGTATCAATATTGGCGGTTGGATACCCGATCGTTCGCCCGATCTTCTTTCCATGAACAACCGTTCCGGAAACAGAGTAGGAGTATCCCAACATTTCGTTGGCCTCTTTTATATTCCCGGTTAAAAGAGCATTGCGCACTTTCGTTGAGCTGATGTTATTTTCATGGATATTGATCGCTTCCATCTGTTCTACTTCAAAATCAAGTTCTTTAGACAGCTTTTGAAGCAGTTCAAAATTACCGCTTTTATTTTTCCCGAAAGAATGATCATATCCTATAATAAGGTATTTTACATTAAGCTTGTCAATTAAGATCTGGCGTACAAATTCTTCTCCGGTCAGGTTTCTGAATTCTTCATCAAATTCTTTCAGGAAGAGATTATCGATATTGTATTTTTCTATCAGCTCCTTCTTTTCCTCAATGGTATTCAGAAGCTTCAGATCTTCATGAGGATTAAAAACAAACCTTGGATGAGGCCAGAAGGTAAGAATTGCAGTTTCCAGATTATTTTCTGTACCTACGTTGATCAATTCATCAATAATACTCTTGTGTCCCAGATGTACTCCGTCAAACATACCTAAAGACAGTGCTAAAGGCTTTTGAGAGGAATAATCTGTAAAATTCTTGAAAACTTTCAAAACGGAAAAATTTTGATTGCAAATATAGATATAATGTAACAATCTATCAATATAACAATGTATCAATATTTTTGGATGGAAAATAGGGTTGTCAGATTGGTAAACTGCTGCATGGGTAAATTTGTAAAAAGCATGATAAAAATCTTTTTTTTACCAATTGCGGGTTTATGAAGAATCACTATATTTGCAGCAAGAAAAAATTTAGCAATGGCAAACCAAATTAAAGGTAAAATTTCTCAAATTATTGGTCCGGTAATCGACGTTGTCTTTACAGATGTGGAAGCTGTTCCAGCAATCTATGATGCGTTAGAAATTACAAAAGAAAACGGTGAAAAAGTAGTTTTAGAGGTAGAACAACATATTGGCGAAGATACAGTAAGATGTATTGCAATGGACGCTACTGATGGTCTTAAGAGAGGTCAAGACGTAATCGGATACGGAAATCCTATTACAATGCCAATCGGAGAGGCTGTAAACGGAAGACTATTCAACGTTGTTGGTGATGCTATCGACGGGCTTCAAAATATTTCTAAAGAAGGTGGTCTTCCTATTCACAGACCAGCTCCAAAATTTGATCAACTTTCAACTTCTGCAGAAGTTTTATTTACAGGTATTAAAGTAATCGACCTAATTGAGCCTTATGCAAAAGGGGGTAAAATTGGATTGTTCGGTGGTGCCGGTGTAGGTAAAACAGTATTGATTCAGGAGTTGATTAACAATATTGCAAAAGGACACGGAGGTCTTTCAGTATTCGCCGGAGTAGGTGAAAGAACGAGAGAAGGAAATGACCTTTTAAGAGAGATGCTGGAATCAGGAATTATCAAATATGGTGATGATTTCATGCACTCTATGGAAAACGGAGGTTGGGATCTTTCTAAAGTAGACTTAGAAGTGATGAAAGATTCTAAAGCAGCATTCGTTTTCGGACAGATGAACGAGCCGCCAGGTGCAAGAGCTAGAGTTGCCCTTTCAGGTCTTACATTAGCTGAATACTATAGAGATGGAGGTGAAAGCGGACAAGGTAGAGACGTACTTTTCTTCGTTGACAACATCTTCCGTTTTACACAGGCTGGTTCTGAGGTATCTGCACTTCTTGGTCGTATGCCATCAGCGGTAGGTTATCAACCGACTCTTGCTTCTGAAATGGGTGCGATGCAGGAAAGAATTACTTCCACTAAAAACGGTTCAATTACTTCAGTACAAGCGGTATATGTACCTGCGGATGACTTAACTGACCCGGCTCCTGCAACTACGTTTGCCCACCTGGATGCTACTACGGTACTTGACAGAAAGATCGCTTCATTAGGTATTTACCCAGCGGTAGATCCATTGGCATCTACTTCAAGAATCCTTGCTCCTGAAGTTATCGGTCAAGATCACTACAACTGTGCTCAAAGAGTAAAAGAGATCCTTCAAAGATATAAGGCGCTTCAGGATATCATCGCAATCCTTGGTATGGAAGAACTTTCTGAAGAAGACAAATCTGTGGTTTACCGTGCAAGAAAAGTTCAGAGATTCTTATCTCAACCTTTCCACGTAGCAGAACAGTTTACAGGTATTCCAGGATCATTGGTGGATATCAAAGATACGATCAAAGGATTCAACATGATTATGGATGGTGAATTAGACCACTTACCGGAAGCTGCTTTCAACTTGAAAGGAACTATCGAAGAAGCTATCGAAGCAGGACAAAAAATGTTGGCTGAAAACGCATAAATTATTAACAATTTGAGATTTGAAATTTGAAATTCGACAAGTAATTTCAAATTTCAAACATCAAATTTCAAATTTGTTTCTATGAATATAAAAATTTTAACACCAGAATATGTAGTTTTTGAAGGAGAAGTAAACTCTGTATTATTGCCTGGAAAAAATGGTGAATTCCACATCATGAAGAACCACGCAGGAATCGTTTCTTCTTTAATCGGTGGTAAAGTGAAGCTTTTTGCTAATTCAATTGATGATGCTTTTGCTAAATACTTTACTAAAGAAAGTGAGAAAGACTCTGTTTTTTCTTACACTATCAAAAGCGGTGTTGTAGAATTTAATCATAATAAAGGAATTATCCTTTGTGAATAATTAAATGAAAAGCTAAATATATTTTCAAGAAAGTGTAACTTTGTGTTACACTTTTTTTATGTATGTAAAAGTCTGGTTCTATGAAGAAAAATATAATCATATTCTTTACAGCGCTGGGAATCTTCCTCAATGCCCAGAATATCAAAACGAAAAGGGGGATTATCAATTTAGACGGAATTCCGGTAGCCAAGCTCTCGAATAAATCCAGCGAGTACACGTTTATGGATCTGAAGGAGACCCCGCTGTACACCATAAAGTTTATCGATAAAAGTATTGTAGACTCTGTAAGAGACAGCTATATCAGCATCAACAGAGTGTACAACAGGGATAAAGCAATTGAGCTGGACTACAGTTCACCTTCTGCGTTTTCCGGAGAAGAGAAGTCCGCGGTCTTTACTTCCGTGAAGGATCTTAAGATCATTGATAACAAAGGAATCAATGTAAAAAATCTTGATGAGCTCTTCTCAAATGTACCGAAAAGGAAGCTGGACAATAAGACCAAAGAAGCTTATGCTATCAGAAAAAAAATTGACAAGCTGAATATTGAAGTTAATAAAGTAGGAGAGATTTTAAGCAACGGGGTTCCTGTAGGATATTTTACCAATTTACCTGTAAGCTTTGGCTCAGACGATACGATCATGGATAAAACATTTGTAGATATTGAGATCTATGATGCTAAAAGTAAATATATTGGAAGATATATTACAACGACCAAGCAGCTGAAAACAGCCGGTGGAAAGACTTTTACCCTTTACAGGGAAATGTCCGGCAGGGCGTCTATTCTGAAATTTCCTACCTATAAAGCTATAGCAGAGCGAATGGCCATCATGGACCCTAATTTTATTAAAGTTCAGGAAAAAGTATCAGTAGGCCCGGTTGTCAAAGACGTACCTAATTAGTAGAATAAAATGTTAATAGAAGGATTTCGGATTTCTTTCTTTTTTGTTGAAATAAAAAGTTCTGCACAATCTTAAAAATCTGCGTGAGTAAAAATAGTTTTGATATTCCATATGAATTTAAATCATAAAAATTTCTTAGAACCAAATCATATTATAGTTAGAGATTAAAAATACCTTATTTTTAATTTCCCATGAAAAATTTTACTATTTAGAAATCCCTGAGAAAAAAATGTAAAATTTTATAAACTCAAAATTACTCCGTTTTCTTTCAATTGCTGCATAGGTTTTGAGAACCAGAATAGCTCAAAATCTTCAAAATTTTCTTCAAATTTATTTTTAAGTTGCTGAACGGTAGGCTTTTTCTGATTTTCTATCGAATTTCCATCCAATATATTCAGCAGCCATTTTGCTTTGTCTTCTTCCAGCTCAACCTTCACAATATTGGTTTTTAAATGGAATGTAAGAAGCGTATACGTACCAGAATATTTCTTTTTATTTTTTATGCGATTCTCAGCGATTACATTTTTGGTCAGAAAAATAACTTTTGAGTTTCCTTTCAGATTAAATTGCTCATCCTCCAGAAGACAGTCATGAATATAGTCGGGATGAATGGTTGTTCTTGGAATTTTAAAGTCGAACCATTCCTGAAGAGGGAGTTCAAAATTGATTCCGTGCATATAGTTGAAGAGTGACTTTTTTAGTCCGAAGCTGAATTTGTTGTGGTCGATTCCGGTTTGATCTTTAAAGTCTATATCATTGTTGGCAAATTGTATCTCCTGCTTTACCGGAACGACTCCGAAATCCTCAGGGCTCATGCCAACCGGTGAATGGGCGGTCATGGCAAACTGATGCCAGAATCCACTCTGAAGAATTCCCATTTCAAACATCTGGCGAACCATTTCCAAAGAATCAACAGTTTCCTGAACGGTTTGAGTAGGGTAGCCATACATCAGATAAGCATGAACCATGATTCCTGCTTCTGTAAAATTTCTTGTTACGTTGGCAACCTGTTCAACGGAAACGCCTTTATCAATTAATTTTAGCAATCGGTCACTGGCTACTTCCAATCCGCCGGAAACTGCAACACAGCCCGAAAGCTTCAAAAGATAACACAGATCACGGGTAAAGCTTTTCTCAAAACGGATATTGGTCCACCAGGTAACCACCAGGTTTCTGCGGAGAATTTCCAATGCCACTTCTCTCATCAATGCAGGCGGTGCAGCTTCATCTACAAAATGGAATCCCGTTTCTCCTGTTGTCCGGATAAGCTCCTCAATCCGGTCTACCAGGATCCTGGCAGAAATAGGCTCATATATTTTAATGTAATCTAAAGAAATATCACAGAAAGTACATTTGCCCCAATAGCATCCGTGTGCCATGGTCAGCTTATTCCATCGTCCGTCACTCCATAAGCTGTGCATCGGATTGGCGATTTCAATAACAGAAATGTATTGATCCAGCTTCAAATCCGTATAATCTGGAGTTCCTATTTCAGCCTGTTTGTAATCGTGTCTTTTGGAATTATTTTTATAAACAACTTCCTGATCCTCAATTAAAAAAGTTCTTTTGAATTCTGCTTCTTCTTTGGGAATTTCCAGGCTTTGGTAAAGAAGCTCGATGGGAAGCTCGCCATCATCCAGGGTAATATAATCGAAAAACTCAAATACTCTCGGATCTTTAACCTCTCTTAATTCCGTGTTGGGAAAACCTCCGCCCATAGCAATTTTAATATGAGGATAATGCTTTTTAATAAACTGGGCACATCTGAAACCGGAATACAGGTTCCCCGGAAACGGAATTGAAAAACAAATCAGCCTGGGCTGCACCGTTTCTATTTTTTCACGGAGGATCTTTAAGGTAAATTCATCAATAAAGGTTTGTTCACCACATAGCTTTGAATATAGCTCATCAAAAGAATTGGCACTTTTTCCGAGACGTTCGGCATATCGGCTGAAACCGAAATCAGCATCAATATTTTCAACAATATAATCTGAAATATCTTCCAGATAAAGTGTCGCGAGATGTTTTGCCTTATCCTGTAATCCCATATTTCCGAATGCAAATTCCATATCATCCAGTTGGTTGAAGCGGGATGCTTCCGGAAGGAAATTCATGCTGCAGATCTGTCTTGCGAGCGTAGGACTTTTCCCTTGCAAAAAAGGAATAACCTGATCAATGGTCTTCAGATATTCTTCTCTTAATGCAAAAATTCTTTGGGAATTCTCAGAAGTATTCCGAATATCAATTTCTTTATTGAAGACTTTCTGAATCCCGTCCTTTGAGAACAGCTCCAGAATGACATCAATACCCAAATCAACCTGATAGCTGGAAATATTTTTGGTATTTAAAAATCCTTTAATATAAGCTGTCGCAGGATAGGGGGTATTGAGCTGAGTAAAAGGTGGAGTAATAAGAAGCAGGTCTTTCAACAGAAATTTTTTGCAAAGTTATTCCAAAGTTTTTTCAGAAAAAAATTTTTTGAAAGATTATGAAATTTTGTAATATTCCGAATCTGTTTGATCTGATTTAACTCACTTAATTATGAATAATAAATTATTGTTATATTGGTAATATAAAATTATTTATTATGGTAAGGTTTGAAACATATTGACCTTTGGAACAGTGTTGAACTGAAAGCCGGAACAATTGACTATTTCGAAAAAGGAGTTGAAATCTGGTTCTGGGTTCTTATCTGATAAACTAATATTATGCTATGAAAAAGATTATTTGTATTTCTATTTTGAGTCTTTTTATGAGTTGCTGCTCAAAGGAGAAGAAAAAAACTTCTGTGGTACAACAACTTAAGGATCAAAAAAATATTACTGATACTGCTACAATTCATGGGGTACTTCTTGAACTAACAGACAGCATTGGGAAGGGGGATTTGAAAATAAGCTCTAATAAATATAAGGTATCTGGAAAAATAAAAATTATATCTCCTTGCTATTTCTTAAGAAGAGATGGTAAAGTCTTGTCTTTTTCCTATCCGGATATCAATGTCGATCATACTATTATTATACAGGGAAAGGATGGAGTACAGGGCATTCTGTTTAAAAAAGACAGCATCATCTATGAAGATTTTTTTCCTATCGTGTCTCCATATAACATACAAGAAGGAGCAGATGAAATTGTTTATCAGGATTTTGCCCACAGATTTTATAAAAACAGATATTAATTTACAATGTCTATAGAAAATTTATAGTACTAAAAATAAGGAAGACTCAATGTTAGAATCTAAGCATGATTCAGGTTTTTCCGGTCTCCAATGACATTAAGAATAACACCTAAAAGAATCAGGGTAATTCCTATCAGCAGATTGGTAGTAAATTTTTCATGAAATATCAGTACACTTACCATTACCGCGACTACCGGTTCAAGCGCTCCTAAAATGGCAACCGGTGTAGAACCGATATGTTTAATCGCATACACCAGACACAGGCTGGAAATAACCGTGGTAAGCAATGCGAAAATAAGGAAGTTAAAAAAAACGCCTGTTGAGGGAATAGCAAATGATTCCTGTCTGATAATGGCTTTTGTCATAAAAAACATAGAGGTAAAAAGCATAGAGAAAAAAGTAAGCTTAAATCCTGATACCTTAAGGTTTGATTTGTTGACAATTACCATATAAAGCGCATAAAAAAGAGAACTGAGCATCACAATTCCCAGGCCTGCAAAATTAATCTCCAAACCGTTTCCTTTTAAGCATAAAACAATAACTCCCGCAAAGGCAAGAAGTAACGAAGCAACAGATAACCGGGTAAGTTTTTCCTTATAAAAGAAAAACATGATCAGGGCTACAATGACCGGATATATAAATAGAACGGTAGAAGCAATTCCCGGTGTAAGAAAGTCATAGCCTAAAAAAAGAAATTCTGAAGAAAGGGCATAGCATAGTCCCAGAATAGCCAATATAAGGGTTTCTTTTTTATTGATCTTAAAATTTTGTCTGGAATAAAGCAGGTATCCGCCGACCATGAGGGCTGAGAAGAAAAATCTGTAAAACAATGTTATATCCATTGAAAAATGGGCCTGCTTGATAGGCAGGATAAAAATTGGAATCAATCCATATGATACAGCCGACAAAATGCCCAATATATACCCTCTGAGTTTCATTTGCTTTTATAGTTTTTTAAACAAAAAAACCACTGAATTAATAATTAATCAGTGGTTCTTTTTTTATCTTTTTAAGATTAAATCGGTTTAAAACTTAATCCCTGTTCCTGCAGTAATAATTGCTCCTGCTCTTTATAGTAACCACTTACTAATTTGTCATGAATCGCTTCAAATGCAGCCAGAGTTTCATTGATCTCTGCATCCGTATGAGAAGCGGTAGGAATCAATCTCAGGAGGATCATTCCTTTTGGAATTACAGGATATACCACCACGGAAGTAAATATACCGTAATTTTCTCTCAGGTCTTTTACCAATAGAGTAGCCTCTACCGGAGTTCCCTGCATCATGACCGGAGTGACACAAGTATTGGTATCACCAATATTGAATCCTCTTTCTTTCAATCCATTCTGTAGTTTAGTAACGTTTTCCCAAAGCTTAGCTTTGATCTCCGGTCTTGTTCTCAATAGCTCCAGTCTTTTCAATCCTCCGATTACCATTGGCATGGTCAGAGATTTTGCAAAGATCTGTGATCTAAGGTTGAATTTCAGATATCTGATAATTTCTTTGTCACCCGCAAGAAATGCCCCGAAACCAGCCATTGATTTGGCAAAAGTAGAGAAATATACATCGATCTGATCCTGGCAGCCTTGCTCTTCACCAGCTCCGGCACCTGTTTTACCAAGGGTCCCGAATCCGTGGGCATCATCTACCAAAAGCCTGAAATTATATTTTGATTTAAGCTCGCAGATCTCTTTCAGTTTTCCCTGCTGTCCTCTCATCCCGAAAACTCCTTCTGTGATAACAAGGATTCCGCCTCCGTTTTCTTCAGCCACTTTGGTCGCTCTCTGAAGGTTTTTCTCCAGACTCGCCATATCATTGTGCTTATAGGTAAATCTTTTACCTGAATGAAGTCTTACCCCATCCACGATGCAGGCATGAGAATCCATATCGTAAACAATTACGTCATTTCTGTTGACCAGAGCATCGATAGTAGATACCATTCCCTGATAGCCGAAATTCAATAAATATGCTGATTCTTTTTGTACGAAATCTGCCAGTTCCCTTTCCAACTGAAGGTGCTGATCTGTTTCACCAGACATTGCTCTTGCTCCCATAGGATAGAACATTCCATATTCTGCAGCCGCTTCTGCATCTGCCTGCTTTACTTCAGGATGATTACACAATCCTAAATAGTCATTGGCACTCCAGAAAATTACTTCTCTACCCTGGAACTGCATCCTCGGGCCGATAGGTCCCTCTAATCTTGGGAAAATAAAATAGCCTTCACCGTAATCTGCAAATTGTCCAAGAGGTCCTGGATTTTCTTTTATTCTTTCAAAAATATCCAACATTGTATCGTAATTTTTAAGTAAAAAAGCCTTTCTTGTAGAAACACGCAAAAGGCTTTATTTATATCGTGATTTTAATTGTTCTTATTTGATAAACTCAGTTTTGAAAACTTCGTCGTAATTGTGAACACAGTTGTTGACGAATCCCTGCTCAGCCATCCACTTGTCACTGTACACTTTCGTAATGTATCTTGAGCCGTGGTCAGGATAGATTAAAACGATCAGGTCGTCCTGGGTCAGCTCATGTGACTGCGCGTACTGCAACAATCCCTGAGTAACCGCTCCGGTTGTATAGCCGCCCATGATTGCTTCTTTCAATGCAATTTCACGGGTTCTGTACGCTGACATCTCATCATTTACCCTTACAAATTCATCTACCTTATCGAAAAGAAGGGCAGAAGGAATTAAATTTTTCCCCATTCCTTCGATCTGGTAAGGATGCACATCTTCCTTATGGATTTCTCCTGTTTCGTGATAGCTTTTCAGTATGGATCCGTCTGCATCCACTCCGATAATTTTGATATCAGGATTCTTTTCTTTCAAAAACTTGGCAGAACCGGACAATGTCCCTCCGGTTCCGGTACAGGCAAAAAGGTGAGTGATCTTACCTTCGGTCTGTTCCCAGATCTCAGGACCTGTGGTCTGATAGTGGGCATCAATGTTCAGCTCGTTAAAGTATTGATTGATGTAAATAGAATTAGGGGTTTCCTGAGCGATTCTTTTAGCTACTTCATAGTATGATCTCGGATCATCCGCAGGTACATTGGCAGGACAGATATACACAGTCGCACCCAATGCTTTCAGATAAGCGATCTTTTCAGGTTTGGTCTTGTCACTTACCGCAAGAATACATTTATATCCTTTGATGATACATACCATCGCAATAGAAAATCCGGTATTTCCGGAAGTAGTTTCTACAACAACAGAATCCTCCTTTAATAATCCTTTTCTCTCTGCGTTTTCTATAATATGAAGTGCGATTCTATCTTTGGTGGAATGTCCAGGATTATATGATTCTAACTTGGCATAAACGGTTGCTGGAATATCTTTTGTGACAGTATTTAGCTTCACCATAGGAGTATGTCCTATCAGGCCAAGGATATTATCGTAAACATTACTCATTATTTGTTATTTTCAATAAAAATCTGACTGCAAAAATACAAAAAAATAAATAATTACTAAACTTTTGTTTGATTTCTAGGGCTTGTTTTGGTAAAAAAGTATTTCCGTATTTACAGTTTTAACACCACTATAGTCTCAAATACTGCGCCAAAATTTTTAAATTTTGTTAAAACCCGCATAAAATAAGATAAAAGCCTTATTTTCGCATAATTGATTTAATACTATGAAAAATTGGACTTTTAGGCAATGGAACACCATTTTAGGATGGGTGATTTTCGTCATTGCGTTTTTCACGTACTTGTCCACGATAGAACCCAATTTCAGTTTTTGGGATTGTGGTGAGTACATTTCTTCTGCAGTAAAACTTGAAGTAACGCACGCTCCCGGAGCTGCCTTATTCCAGATAGTGGGTGCCGTGGCAGCCATTTTTGCATTAGGGAAAGGCGAAAATTATTCCATCGTAATCAATGCGATGTCTGCATTGTTCAGTGCGCTGACGATTTTATTTTTGTTCTGGACGATCACGCACTTTGTAAGGCGGCTCTTGAACAAAGATTTTGAAGAAATCACCAAACATCAGGAAATCTCTATTTTATTTGCGGGAGCAATAGGAGCACTTTGCTTCACATTCTCAGATACATTCTGGTTTTCTGCAGTAGAGGGAGAGGTATATTCAATGGCTTCAATGTTTATCGCACTTTTGGTCTGGTTGATCACAAAATGGGAAAATGAGTACAAAGCGGCAGACAGTGAAAGATGGATTATCCTTATTTTCTTTGTTTTGGGACTTTCTGTAGGAGTACACATGATGTGTATGCTGGCAACACCTGCAGTATGTCTGGTATATTATGCAAGAAATTATAAGTTTACCTGGAAGAATTTTATCTGGGCCAATCTTATTACACTGGGAATTCTGATCATTGTTTTCAAAATTATTTTCCCTTTGATCATGACCATGTTCGGAAGGCTGGAGATCTTCTTTGTCAATGGTCTTGGGCTTCCTTTCCACTCAGGAACGATTGCTGCGTTTATTCTAATGGCTGCTATCTGCTATTTCATTATTAAATATGCAAGAAAAACAAAAAGAAATCTGTACCAGACTATAGCTTTATCTCTGGTATATATGATGATCGGTTTCTCTTGCTGGATGGTGATCCCGATCAGAGCCAACGCCAATCCACCGATGAACCTTAATGATCCGGATACTGCAATTGGTATGCTGGATTATTATAACAGAGAGCAGTACGGTGACTGGCCTACAATCTACGGACAGAACTATACCGCATTCCTTGATGCTAATGGAATTCAGAAAAATGAAGACGGAAGCTTTAAGACGAAAAAAACCGGAGAAATCTACGAAAAAGATGAAAAAACCGGAACATACAGAAAGACCGGGGACCGTTTCAATTATGTATTCAGTAAGTCTCAGGTAAGCTTAATGCCGAGAATGTTCAACGAGGATAAGGATGTAATGGCAAACTATATATCAATGTATGGGGCTCCGGATTTTACATTCAATTATGCGAATGAAGATGTGGCAGACAATCCACAGGCTAAGCAGATCTTTGATGAACTGAGAACGAAATACGAAGAGAAGTCGATTACCGCATCAGATTATCTGAAAGTAAAACCTTACAACCTGATCAATGTTCAGAAGCCTTCTCTTGCTCAGAATATGGATTATTTCATTACATTTCAGAACGGATATTATTTTGTAAGATACCTGATGTGGAACTTTGTCGGAAGACAGAATGACCTTGAAGGAAATATGGAAAGCACAAAAGGAAACTGGATTTCCGGTATTCCTTTCATTGATAATGCTATTGTAGGGAATCAGGATAAAATGCCTGCGAAATTTAAAAATGAAAGCACGGTTAAATTCTTCTTCCTTCCGTTAATCTTAGGACTGATCGGATTCTTTTTCCAATTGAACAGAGATTTTGGAAGATTCTATGCACTCTTATCCTTATTTATTATAACAAGTGTCGGAATTATTTTCTATACTGGGGTAAAGCCTTTTGAACCAAGAGAAAGAGATTATGCAATGGTAGGCTCATTCTATGCTTTTGCCATCTGGATAGGGTTGGGAGCAGGAGCTATCCTATGGTTCTTACAGTCTAAGATCAAATCCAATGGTGCGAATATCGCATTAGGTGTTGTTCTTTTGGGTGTACCGTTTATGATGGGCTTCCAGAACTATAACGTTCACGACAGAAGCAACAGATATACAGCATATGATTATGCCTATTCAGTTTTAAAATCATTACCGAAGAACGATATCTTATTTGTTTACGGAGATAACGATACTTATCCGGTTTGGGCAATTCAGGAAACGGAAAGATTCAGAGACGATGTGAAAGTGGTCAACTTCACGCTTGCTTCCACTCCATGGAATCTGGATCAGGTGAAAAGAAGAACGTATAACGCCATGGGAATTCCTAGCCAGTTAACTCACGAAGATTACAGAGACGGAGTAAACGACCAGATCTATATGATGAAAAAAGAAGACTGGGAGGGAGTATTCTCTATGCTGAAAGAGCAGGGAGCTCCTGATACAGAATTCCAGGCATTCAGAAAATATCTTACCCAGGACTCTCTTACCCTGAAAGAAGCCATTAATTTTATTAAGTTCAAATCTCCTGAAAAAGATGAGCTGCTGAAAATGTACTTCGGAGAAGAGAAATATGAAAAATACAATATCCTTCCTGTAAACAAATTCATTCTTCCGGTAAATAAGGAAAATGCTTTAAAAGCAGGAATCATCAATCAGGAAGACTTGCCTAAAGTAGCTAATCAGATCATGATTACCTATAAAGGAAATACACTTTATAAAAATAATCTGATCCTGCTGGATCTGTTGGCCAACTTCGACTGGAAGCGCCCGATCAACTTCTCATCAGGTGGAATCTATGACAGTGAAAATATTTTCTATCTGAACGATTATCTTCAGTTTGATGGTTTCAGCTACAGATTGGTTCCTATCCAGACACCTCCTACAGCTGACGGTGATATGGGAAGAGTAGATGCCAATTCTCTTTATAATATAGTGAAAAACTTCAGATGGGGGAACTTTAAAGATCTGAACGCTCATTTTGACGAAACGGCTACTTCTAATATCATCAGCTACAGAATGTCTGCCAGCAGAGCTGCCTCAGCACTTGCTCTGGGAGGACAGAAAGCGAAAGCATTGGAAGTGCTGGATCTTGCAGCCAGGGAAATTCCTGCTGAAAAGTACAATGATCCCCGTTCATTAAGCTCTATGGTATCAGGTTATATTATCGCCGGACAGGAGCAGAAAGGTCTTCAGCTTGCAGAAATACTTAAGAAAGGAATCTTTGAAGAATATGATTATTATCAAAGTCTTTCCAAAGCGGATCAAAGCTATCTGAGAAGACAGATGAGAACAAAGCCGATGGAATATTCTTTAGTAGTGTCTGCTGTTACAGACGCCTACACCAAGATCGGACAGAAAGAAAAAGCCTATGCGTATCTGGTAAAATCCATAGAGCCGATCGATAAGAAGTTCAATGCTTTTGTAAAAGACCTTCAGCAGATGGGCAAAGAAAAAGCAATGAAGGAATCTGAAGAAGTTCAAAAGATCACACCATTCTATCAGTATCTGTTTGATGTCATGGAACCTTTTGATTCTACTTACTCGAAAGAAAAAGAAGATCAGATCACCTCTGCGATTATCAAAGCAACACAATAAAAATTTTAAAACGGAACTTCGGTTCCGTTTTTTTATTATTGGGAATCCTAAATTTTAAGATTATATTTGTGAAACTAAAAATACATAATGGCTGAAGCAAAAAATAGCAAATTCCCAATCTATGCCGTCATTGTTACGGTTCTTTTTAAACTTCTTTTTTTATTGACACATTACATTCAGGAAGACGCTTTCATTACCTGGAGGGTCGCTCAGAATTTACTGGACTACGGAGTGATCGGTTTCAACGGAGATACTAAAATTTCTGCGTCTACCACCCATCTGTACGTTTTTGTGTCTTATCTTTTCAATCTGGTTTTCGGTAAAGAAAACTTTATTGAGCCCCTTTTGATCTTTAATTCCATATTATTTACCATAGGGACCCTGCTTCTCTCTCATCTGGTTCTTAAAAATCCATGGCATAAAGCTGTTTTTATATTTTTGATCGGTATCCTGCCGCCAGCCATTAAAATCTCAATCCTTGGAATGGAATACGGAATTCTGTTCTTCCTGGAAATGGCGTTGCTGTATTACGGATTTAATAAAGGAAAGAAATGGGTGCTGACCCTTCTTCCTATACTGATCATGTTTACAAGAATTGATACCGTTATATTTTTAGGAATCGTTTTTCTTGTTGATGTATTCTGGAACAGAAAGATCAGATGGAATTATGTTTTTGGCGGAATACTGGGCGTTTTGTCGACAGTGGCTTTTAACTGGTTCTATTTCGGCGAGCTTGTCAACAATACCATTACCGCAAAGAAACTACTTTATGAAGAAAGCTTTACTTTTCAGCAGCATATCAGCTATTTCTTTTCCAGCTTTGGTAATTTCTGGGGAATGCTGAAAGTTCCGGGAAACTTTAATCCGGTTACGGTTGTTGTTCTGATTTTTGAGCTCCTTTGCTTTATTTATCTGATCAGGCAGAGAGGAAACAGAAACTATTTTTTATGGATCATCTTTATTTTCGGATGGACCAAACAGCTTATTTTTATCTCCCAGAAAAGCTTGTTCGACTGGTATTACTGGGTGCCCCAGCTATTGCTTTTTGTTCCGGTCCTTATTTTTGTATTGGAGCAGAAAGAGAAGAAGAACTTATGGCTGTCCCTGCTTATCATAGTGTATATTCTTCCGATGCTGGCTTTTCAGACCATTCACTCAATTGCCACAGGAAACGGGGAGTGGAACTACCGCAGGACCATCGGTATATTTTTAAATCAATTTGAAAAAGATAAAAATCAGTGGATCTTACTGGAGCCGGCAGGATATGTGCCTTATTTTTCAGGATTAAAAACAATAGATGAAGTAGGTTTGGTAGACAAACAGATCCAGGAAGAGATCAAAAAAGATAAGGCCAACTACTGGATCAATACCGTAAAAACAAGAAAACCGAAATATCTGCTTTCCTATAAAAGCTTATATGAAGGAAAAAATGCTGAGTATTATCAGGCTCATTATAAGCTTCTGAAGGAATTCAGGGTCAAAGATCACCTGAACAGCAATAATAAGGTTCTTGAAAAAATTTACCATTTGAAGCCTTCGGGAACAGACTATAATTTGTACATTAGAGTAGATTAAAAGATTGAAAGATTGAAATATTTAAACATTAAAAAAATAGCAGAAGAAAACTAAAAGAAACCCTGATAACTCTTTTACTCTCAACCCCTCAAACTTAAAACCTGCAACCTATTATCTAAAAACTCATACCTAAACTATGAAATACTGTGCCTTTCTCCGTGGTGTCAACGTCAAAGGAACCAATATGAAAATGGCTGATGTCTGCCAGGTTTTTAAAGATGCCGGAATGACTGAAGTGGTTTCAATATTAGCTTCTGGAAATATTGCTTTTTCTTCGGATAAAAATGCTCAGGATCTAAAGGTAGTCCTGGAAAAAGCAATGTCAGACCGCTTTTCTTATGAAGCTTTTTTATTTATCAGATCTAAGAAAGAAGTAGAAATTTGCTGGAATAGCATTCCCTTTGAAAAAAATGATGATCTTCATATTTATGCTTTCGTAGGAATGCCGGGCGTGGAAAAGGTCCTGATGGAGGAATTTCAAAAAGCAGCTCGGTCTGAAAATGAGAAGGCGGAAATTGTCAATGATATATTTTACTGGCAGGTTCCCAAAGGCAATACCTTGGATTCTACCTTCGGGAAAGTATTGGGTAAGAAAAGCCTTAAAGATCAGTTTACAAGCCGGAATATCAATACGTTTGAAAAAATTTTGAAAAAATAGCTTAGTACAAAGGTTTCATATTTATCTTTTTAAACATAAATGATGAAGGTTTAAGCAGGTTTGAAGCTGGAAGAGGGAAGTTAGTACAGTACAAATAATTTCTGGTAGTTATCATAAAAACTTGATGAAGTATTTTTTAAAACATGAATAAAATTGTGCTCAAGTTGTTTTCAGACCCCAATAACTTCCTTCTTCCAGCCTCCGGCTTCCTATACGATTTAAAGTAAAATGCCTTATCAGGATTTAGGTTAAATATGAAACCTTTTTCTGAACAATATTGATATTATTTTCCTTGTTCTACCCGTTTCAGGGCTTCATTGTCTTTTGCATTAAACTGAAAATTCTGAAAATCTTTATCTTTAGGTATTTCCAGCTCAAAACCATCGAGTTCTGCAAGCTCTATTTTCAGATTTTCACCTGTAAAATCCAGAACATGTCCGCCCTGTTTCCTGTCTGCGGAAAGGAAATGAAAATGGAAATCCTTTACATTGATGCCGTTCAGATATTCCGGGATATAATACCCTATCAGCACTCCTTCTGTGTGAGTAAAGTCAAAAGTCTTTTGCCTGTGGAAAATAGACATTAAATCGGGAAAAGGTTCCTTTTCTACGGGCGGGAAGGCTCTTGTTCTCACAAGATCAAATTTTCCGGTTACTTTAATGGCATATATTGAATTCTTATCAATGAGTTTTTGGCTTATTTGCTGCAAAACAGATAGTTTGTCTGATGTCTTGTCAATGGAGAAAGCGGTGTCCGGGCTGAAAAATGTGACAAATGATAAAGAGGTTTTAAATCCGTCTTCAGGTTCCACGGTAAGGCCTGTGGCTTTAGTTTGGTATACCTTTCCGTCTATTACGGTGAGCTCTCCATCCAGCATATCAGGAGCTCCCAGCCCAAAATTACCTTTTGATTTTAAATCTTTCAGGGACAATGTACCTTTATAAAGTCCACCAACAAATGCATCTGCGATTCCGTACTGATAAAGCCGATTGTATACTGTTGACTCTTTTTTGCTGTCTGATATCATCTTTTTTGAAATTGAAAAGTCATTTGTTTTCTGTTGTGAGTTTCCCAGAATACAGAACATTAAAAAACACAATTTTTTCATTTTTTGAATTGTTTACCGTTGTCCGCCGATAGCCAGTCCTCCGTCTATCAGAATACTTTCACCCGTTACAAAAGAAGCAGAAGGACTGCTCAGCCAAAGTACAAGCCCGGCTACCTCCTCAGGAGCAGCAAAGCGTCCGATGGGAGCATGTTTCTTAAAAGGCTCTGTTGCCTCTTCAGCATTTTCTTCAGGAAAGAACCTGTCAAACATAGGGGTACGGATATAGCCCGGCTGGATATTATTGATCCGGATATTCTCAGGAGCCGTTTCAATGGCCAAAGCTCTTATTAATCCATCCAATGCCGCCTTACTTGCAGAATACACACCGGAACCTGCAGATGCTCCCCGTGCCAGCCAGGAAGAAGTATTGACGATGACTCCGCCCGTTTTTTGTTTTTTAAACTGCTGTATCTCATATTTACAGGACATCCAGACTCCTTTCGTATTGATATTCATTACATTGTCGAACTCTTCTTCTGGTGTTTCGTCAATGGGTAAGAACTGCCCTTCAATCCCTGCATTATTAAAGGCAATATCCAGTTTCCCAAAGTGCCTTACTGTTTCATGAATAAGGTTTTGAATCTCATTATTTTTTGAAACATCAGTCTGAATAAACCGAATATTGGAGCTTATTGACCGCAGTATTTCCAACGCTGCATTGCCCTGTTCCGGTCTGCGTCCCGCAATTACTACTTTTATTCCGGATTTCAGGAATAATTTTGCGGTTGCCAGTCCGATGCCGGTTGTTCCTCCGGTAATGAGAGCCACTTTTCCTTTTAAAATTTCTTGTGTCATTATTCATTGGTTTAGATGACACGAAGTTCGGCCCTGTCAATTAAAAATAATTATGCGAAACAAGCTAAAAGCTATGAAATGGAAAGAATGTTTTTCCTGAACTGGGCAGGAGATTCTCCCACCTTTTTTTTAAAGAAAATAATAAAGTTTGAAGAATGCTCAAATCCCAGACAGTAGGCTATTTCGTTGATATCCCAATGGCTGAACTGCAGCAGGGATTTTGCTTCCTTCAGAATACGTTCAGCGATCCATTCGGTAGTGGTTTTACCTGTGGTTTCTTTTAATGCTTTATTCAGGTGGTTTGTATGTATATTAAGCTGTGTAGCGAATTCATTGGCATTTTTTAGTGAAAGCGCTTTATCCGGTGAATCGATAAAAAACTGGTTTTCCAGAAGCTCAAAAAATAAGTTGCTGATCCGCTCTGAGGCATTGTGATGGCTGTGAAATGTTTGGGGAGGTTGCATTTTCATTGCCTCATGCATAATGATCCGGACATAGCTTCTGAGAAGATCATATTTATTAGGGTAATCAGATTGCACTTCTCTAAGCATATTTTCATATATGATCTTTAAGAATTCAATACTCTCATCGGGCGGAAAGAATACATGATCACCTCCCGCTTTGAACAGCGTTGATCCTGAAAGGCTTTCATTTTTTAATGCGGGCAATACAAAGTCTTCTGTAAAAAGGCAGAAATAACCTTCCTGCTGTATGGAAGTCGGTTCCCAGGAATAGGGAATAAGCGGATTCAGAAAAGCAATACAGGGGCTGTCGATCCTGATGAACTTATCGGCATAGCTCAGGATGCCGGTTCCGCCTGAAATCATCGAAATTTTATAAAAATCTCTGCGGTATACGGGTTCCAGCCGTATGCTGCATTCAAAATTTTCCCTGCGGTAGACATTGAACGGGCTTATATGGGGAAGCTCTTTTCCATGCAAAGCATAGAATTCCGTCAAAGTTTCTTTTGCTTTCATTCTATAAAGTTATGAAATTCAAATGTATTTGATGAAGCGGCAGGACCAAAAGATATGCAGCTGTCATTATAAGGAAATCAACAATAATGAAAGTCTTAAATAATTTCGAGTTCTGAAACTTTCTCAGTATTTTTACTGAACTTTTTTAATTACAACAAAATGATTCAGTATTTAGATAATATTCAGCACAAAGATTCAAAGAACTTTTTCCTTATCGCCGGTCCTTGTATTATTGAAGGAGAAGATATGGCTCTTAGAATTGCTGAGAAAGTCATCAACATCACAGACAAATATAATATTCCCTATATTTTCAAAGGAAGCTTCAAAAAGGCGAACAGAAGCCGTGTAGATTCTTTTACAACGATCGGAGAGGAGAAATCTCTTGAAATCCTTAAAAAAGTGGGAGAGACCTTCAATATTCCGACGACAACGGATATTCACGAAAATGAGCATGCGGCATTGGCTGCTCAATATGTTGATGTATTGCAGATTCCTGCATTTTTGGTACGCCAGACCGATCTGCTGGTGGCAGCAGCAAAAACCGGAAAATGTGTTACCCTGAAAAAGGGGCAGTTCCTTTCTCCGGAAGCGATGAAATTTGCCGTTCAGAAGATTACGGATTCCGACAACCGGAAAGTGGCGATCATCGAGCGGGGAAATTCTTTCGGATACACGGATCTGATTGTGGATTACAGAGGAATTCCTACCATGAGGGAATATGCTCCGGTAATTTTGGATGTTACCCATTCCTTACAGCAGCCTAACCAGAGTTCAGGAGTAACAGGCGGGAGACCGGACCTTATTGAAACGATAGCCAAGGCCGGAATTGCAGTAGGAGCAGATGGTATCTTCATTGAAACGCATCCTACGCCTGAAACTGCTTTATCTGACGGTGCCAATATGCTAAGACTTGATTTATTAGAAGATTTGTTACAAAAATTGACAAGAATTAGAGAATCGATTTTGTAATTGTTAAAAAAACATTAATTTTAGAAATTCTAAAACATTTCTTTTGAAAAAACTAGTTTTACCGCTAAGCCTTATGGTCCCTGTATTGATTTTTTCCCAGCAAAGAAAAAAGGATACAACGACCACTAAAGTAACCGATATAGAGGAAGTTGTCTTCCAGAAAAAAGTAACAGGAAGAACAAATGACATTACCAATGTGAAAATTTCAGCAAAAGAAGCAAAAGCGGTCGCTTCTGTAAGCGGAGGAATTGAAGGATTGCTCAAAACACTTCCTTCCGTAAACTCCAATACTGAGCTGTCTTCCCAATATATGGTTCGTGGTGGAAACTATGACGAAAACCTTATCTATATTAATGATATTGAGATTTACAGACCTTTTCTGATCAGAAATTCACAACAGGAGGGGATGAGTATCATTAATCCGGATATGGTTTCTACAGTGAATTTTTCCGCAGGAGGATTTGAAGCCAAATATGGTGATAAAATGTCTTCTGCCCTGAATATCTATTACCGTGAGCCTGAAAAATTTGAGGTTTCCGGTGAGGCAAGCTTAATTGGTGGCAGGCTTACGACAGGTCTGGCCTCAAAAAATAAGAAATTTACCGCTTTATTTTCAGGGAGATACAGGAATACCAACCTTGTTCTTAATACATTAAAGGAGGATACGGACTTTAACCCTACTTATTGGGATTTCCAGTCTTACCTTAATTACCATGTCAATGATAAACTTTCCCTGTCGTTCATCGGCTATTATTCCAAGAATGACTATGAGATGATTCCCAGGCAGAAAAGTGTAACGTTCGGAAGCCTTCAGCAGCCTATTACCGTTAATATAGGATATAGAGGTAAAGAAAATGACCAGTATAAAAACATGATGGGAACATTTTCAGCGAACTATAAGCCGGCGGATAACTGGAAGCTTACCCTTGATGCTTTTTCGTATCAGAACAGGGAAAAAGAATATTATACGATACAGTCGGGTTATGAACTCCAGACTTTCGATCCACAGACACAGGAGCCGGTGGCTTCCTATGATCTCGGAGGACAGATAGACCATGCAAGAAATGATCTGTTTGTAAGGACTTACGGAGCTCAGCTCAGAGCAAAGTTTTCACCCAATGTCAATACAGATATTGAAGTTGGAGTAAAATATGAGAAAGAAAACCTGAAAGATAATACCAACGAATGGAGGTTGGTAGATTCTGCCGGATACAGCATTCCAAGACCTGACATAGACCCGAGAACAGGAGGAACAGGAGATCTTAAGCTTGCTTATTATATTGCCGGACAAAATAATATTGAACCGTCAAGGCTGTCAGCCTATGCACAGTATTCACAGAAATTCTACTGGGGAGCCAGTAAAGTGTTTTTGAATGCCGGAGTACGGGTTGCCAACTGGAGTTTCAATAAAGAAACCATATTCTCCCCAAGAGCCCAGTTTGCCATAAAACCGGATTGGGATAGCGACATGTTATTCAAACTTTCGGCGGGGATCTATTATCAGTCTCCTTTCTATAAAGAGATTAAAGACCTTAATGGTAATTTCAACTCCAATATAAAATCACAGCGCTCTATCCAGGTGATCCTTGCCAATGATTATGAGTTCCAGATGTATGACAGACCGTTTAAGCTGACTACGGAGCTTTATTATAAGAAAATGGATAACCTGATTCCTTATTATATGGATAATGTAAGAATTCGTTATTCAGGAGAAAATAATGCTAAAGGATATTCGTATGGTATTGATACGAGGCTGTTTGGTGAATTTGTTCCTGGAGTGGATTCATGGCTGTCTGCGAGTTATGCAAGAGTGTATGAAAATATTGACGGAAGAGGTGATATCCCGAGACCTACCGATCAAAGGTTCAGGTTTGCGATGTTCTATCAGGATTATATGCCACAGTTTCCGTCGATGAGGGTAAACCTTACCCTGGTGTACGCAATGGGATTACCAACAGGAGCTCCTGTAATGTTCGACAGCAACGGGCAGCCTGATTTTAATGCTGCCTACAAATTTCAGAAAACCCTTCCTGCATATAAAAGGGTAGATATCGGATTGACAAAAGTATTTATTGATCCTAAAGACAGAAGTAACAGATCGGGTTTCTGGGGAAACTTCCAGGAACTGACATTAGGAGTTCAGGTTTTCAATGCGTTTAATATCAATAATACGGTTGCCAACCAGTGGATCACAGACTATAATTCTGCCAATACCAATATGTATCCGGTTCCGGTACGCCTTACAGGGCGTTTCTTTAATGTGAAGCTGGAGTTCAGGCTGTAGGGGAGTTAGAAGTTAGAAGTTAGAAGTTAGAAGTTAGAAGTTAGAAGTTAGAAGTGGCGGGTGGCTTTTGAAAATAATTCGTAATCTTAAAAATCTGCTTAATCCGCATTATTTGCAGGGAAAAATAAAAAACAGAAAAGCTTCCGGAAATACATTCGGAAGCTTTTTATTTGCCGAATTTTATAACAACATTACCAAATTTTATAACAACGGTTTCACGGATATTTTTAACTTTGCTCTATCAATGAAAAAGATTCTTGCCATACTGTTCTCTGTTTTCTACTTCGGATTTTCTTCCGGAGCGGCTTTCAGCGTTCATTATTGTATGCAGGAATTTGTTTCTGTAAGCCAGAAAGCAGATGATATCTGTGGCAAATGTGGTGTCAAAGATAAAAAAGGATGCTGCAAGACAGAGATCAAAGTGGTCAAAGTGGATGATTCCCAGAAATCTGATCTTCTTAAAATCGATTTTTTAAGTTCGGTCGCAGAAATTCCGGCCAAACATCAGTTTGCAGCTATTGACAAATCTTTTTCCGCCACCAGATTTACTCAAATTCAGATCAATGCACCGCCTGACTACAGACCGGTACCGATCTATATCCATCATTGTAATTTTAGAATTTAGAATTTGTCAGTCGTTTCAGGTATTGTCATAATACCGCTACGGGCGACATGCTATGACGCATTTACTTATGCGTGACTCATTATTCTATATTAAAAAAACAATTCTAAAATTTAAAACAATGAAAAAGTATATCATTACAGCAGCCTTATCTTTATTTTCTATCCTTTCACTTTCAGCACAATCTAAGAAGGATGCTCAAATCTCAAAACTGTATCAGAATTATATTGCGATCAAATCCGCTTTAGCTTCAGATGATGCGGATAAAACCTCAAAAGCGGCAACAGAGTTTATCAAAACAGCTTCAACGATCGACTATAAATTAGTCTCTGAAGGCAATCTCAATATTCTCAGAAAAGACGCTTCCGTTATTTCCGAAGCAAGAACCATCACAGCCCAAAGAGAAACTTTTTTCAATCTTTCAGACAACATGATCGCTCTTACAAAAGAGTTTAAGCTGTCCGAAAAGCCGGTTTACGTACAATACTGCCCAATGGCGGATGGAAGTTGGTTAAGCGACGAAAAACAGATCATGAACCCTTACTACGGTAAATCTATGCTTACCTGTGGAAGTGTAAAGTCTGAGATTAAATAATTGTCGTATTAAACTTTAATATAATAAGTTGTATAGCTTAAGTTATAATTTACTTAAAGCTGTACAACTTTTAAAAAAGTTCGAAATATTATGAAAAAACTGATAATGTTTCTGGTACTTTTGTTCTCTGTTTTTACTCTCGCACAAACCACAAAAACATATTATACCTGTCCTATGCATCCTGAAGTAGTATCTTCAAAACCGGGAGACTGCCCGAAATGCAAGATGACCCTGGTAAAGAAAACAGTGGTAATAAAGCCTAAGGAGGTAGCTAAGCCAGAGGTAAAGCCTGTACCTAAAACAGAGCCAAAAATAAAACCGGCAGAAAGGGCTAAGGCTGGTGCCATATCAAAAAATAAAGTTGAAACAAAGAAGAATGTTCAAAAGGCAAAGGGAGCTGAGAAAGCTAAGATCGTAGTGCAGGATGTGAAGCCTGCGGTAAAAAAACAATCTCAAATTTTATCCCCATCTCATTCTCAACCTCAAATTACCTATACTTGCCCGATGCACCCTGAAGTGGTTTCAGATAAGCCGGGAAAGTGTCCGAAATGCGGGATGGAGCTGGTAGAAAAAGAAGAGCATAAACCTGTAGCTGAAGCTCAAAAAGAAGAAACATCTGTTTTGAAGAGAAATTCTGAGAGCGGGAAGGTTACCTTTGGAGGGAAAACGGTTCGGTACGATCTGTATGTAAAAGATACCATTGTCAATTTTACAGGGAAAAACCGTAGAGCGATTGCCATCAACGGAAAGCTCCAGGCACCGACCTTATATTTTACGGAAGGGGATACTGCTGAAATTTACCTGCATAATATGCTGAAGGAAAATACAGGTCTGCACTGGCATGGTGTGATTCTTCCCAATGAGCATGACGGCGTTCCATACCTGACTACAAAACCTGTAAAACCGGGAGAAATCCATCTGTATAAGTTCAGAGTTTCTCAAAACGGAACCTATTGGTATCATTCCCATGAAGCGCTGCAGGAGCAGATCGGAATGAACGGAATCCTGGTATTCAAAAAGAGAGATGGAGAGCCAAAAGCAGAATACAATGCGGAAATTCCTGTATTGCTGGGAGACTGGAGCGATGAAGATCCCATGCAGATTGCCAGAAGGCTCCATATGGCCAATACGGATTGGTATGCTGTGAAGAAAAATGCTGTTCAGAGCTACTGGGAAGCGATCAAATCCGGAAATCTTGGTACAAAAGCCCTGAATGAATGGAAAAGAATGGAAGCAATGGACGTGAGTGATGTTTATTATGATAAATTCCTGATCAATGGAGCTCCAAGCTCAGATTATTCCAATCTGAAAGCCGGTGATAAAATAAGATTAAGAGTTGCCAATGGAGGCTCTTCCACTTATTTCTGGTTAAATTATGGAGGCGGGAAAATAAAGGTGGTAGGAAATGATGGAAACGACGTGGTTCCGGTAGAAGTTGACCGTCTGATCATTGGGGTTTCGGAAACTTATGATATTGAGGTAACGATTCCTGAAAATAAAAGCTTTGAATTCAGAGCGACTTCAGAAGACAGAATAGGACATGCTTCACTTTGGCTGGGATCCGGTGAGAAAGTAGAAGCTCCCGATTTACCACGACTGATGCTTTTTGAAGGAATGAAAATGATGAACGGGATGATGGAAATGAGCGGAAATATGAAGCCGATGAATATGACGATGGGCAATCAGATGATGGACATGAATGAAGTAATGTATCCTGAAATTCCTGAAAGCCAGAGAAAGCAGACCATGAAGCATATGAACGAGATGATGGGAGTAAAGACCAAAGAGGGGGAAGAAAAAGAGGATCATTCTCAGCATGCGGGAATGGGTATGAAGGAAGAAAAAACGATCAAAAGGCTGTCTTACAATATTTTAAAATCTCCTGAAAAGACAATTCTTCCAGCTGACAGTGTCCGTGAAATGAAATTTACGCTGGAAGGGAATATGAACCATTATCTGTGGACTCTGGATAATAAGACCGTTACGGAAACAGATAAAATTCTGGTGAAAAAAGGAGAGATCCTTAGAATTAAGCTGTATAATAATTCCATGATGCGCCACCCGATGCACCTGCATGGTCATGACTTCAGGCTGATCAACTCAAAAGGGGAATATTCTCCACTGAAAAATGTGGTGGATATCATGCCTATGGAAACCACTACGATTGAGTTTGCAGCCAATCAGGACGGAGACTGGTTTTTCCATTGTCATATCTTATACCATATGATGGCAGGAATGGGCAGGATCTTCAGCTATGAAAATTCTAAGCCAAATCCACAGCTTCCTAACAGAAAATTAGCCTGGAAAAACTTCCTGAAAGATAATAGAATGGTAAGCTCTATGGCTATGCTGGATGTTGCAAGCAATAAAATGCATGCGGAAACGATGACGATGTTCGGGCCAAGGTGGGCTAACCTTAATGAGTTTCATTCCAACTGGGATTTTGATCATTTTGAAGGAAGTGTAAAAGTGGGTAGATTTTTAGGGAAATTCCAGTGGGCATTGCCTTATGCAGGATTCAGGGTTCAGAAGAATCATGAGATCATGGAAAGGCAGATGGCAGAAGATATGGGTATGGATTTTCATGGTAAAAAGACCTGGTTTGGCCAGCAGAAAGCTTCAAAAAGCAAATATGCTTTCATGGTCGGAATGCAGTATGTATTACCCATGCTGATTACTGCAGATGCGAGTGTTGACCAGAATGGAAAAGTATTACTGGAACTGAGCAGGGAAGATATTCCGATTTCCAGGAGGCTGAGAGGAAATTTCAGTGTCAATTCTGACGGTGAATTTTCAACAGGAATAAGATATATTGTACAAAAATGGCTGTCCCTTTCCGGAAATTATGATAATGAAATGGGCTGGGGAGCCGGTGTTACTTTAACCTACTAAATAAAACGTCTCGCTTATGAGGCGTTTTTTTCTTGCCTGATAAAGTATATCTGTAGCTATGCAGACTACATATGTTGTATTGCTATATCCATAATCATCTGTGAAAATCCGTGGTTAAAAAAACTAAAACCATCTCATAAAAATGAAATGGCTTTAGTTATTCTAGTTAAGATAGCTTATTTGGAAGCTCCCGCTGCTTTTTCACTTTTTGCGGGTGTATAAGTCACTTTTGAAATGTCAACAGTCATTTCTTTCAGACGTTTTGCAACATTTTCAGGCATTTCTTTCTGATATCTTCCTCCAATGACTTCAGCAAGGAATTTTTCTGTCTCAGCATACATTGCCATACTGTTAACAGGTTTACGGAATCCGTGACCTTCATCATCTGCCAGAATATAATTAACCTTTTTACCTTTGTCACGAAGAGCGATCACGATCTGATCCGCTTCAGCCTGCTTTACCCTTGGGTCATTGGCTCCCTGAACGATCAGTAATGGCTTGTTGATCTTCTCTACACTGAATAGCGGGCTTGCATCATGCATTCGCTTTTTACCTTCTTCAGTTCTTGGATCACCTACCATGCCATACAGGAATGCTCGGCCTGATTCCCAATAAGCAGGAACGGAATCCAACAGGGTGAATAGGTTGCTTGGCCCCACAATATCTACTCCTGCTGCATATAGATCCGGTGTGAATGCCAAACCTGCCAATGTTGCATATCCACCGTAGCTTCCTCCCATGATAACCACTTTGTTTTTATCTGCTATTCCCTGGTCGATCAGGTATTTTACACCCCATGTAATATCATCCTGCATCAGCTTTCCCCATTGCAGATCTCCTCCGTTCTGGAACTTTTTACCATAACCTCCACTTGCTCTGAAGTTAGGCTGTAGTACAGCATACCCTCTGTTGGCTAAAAACTGTACCGTTGAGTTATATCCCCAATAATCTCTCGGACCTTTCGGACCTCCGTGAACCAGGACTACTACGGGAACATTCTTTCCGGTTGATCCTGCCGGTAAGGTCAGATAAGCCGGAATTTCAAGTCCATCACTGCTTTTATAGGAAATAGGAGTCATAGCAGCCAGATACTTTTCAACTTTTTTCAATTCAGATCTTGGTGTATACTGGAAAATAAGCTGTTTGGTTTTGGCATCAAAGAAATAGGCTTCGGAAGCGTATTTGTCTCCTCCAACAGAGACAAGGAATTTAGAATAATCATTGGTGGAGCTTGCAAAGCCAACTTCTCTTCCCGGGAATTTACTTTGAAGGAATTTATAATTGTCTTCCCATGTTTTGTCTTTCCAGTAGTATTCGGTCTTATCTCCGGTATAAGAAGTAGAAATGACCTTCCTTGTATTTCTGTCCATAAATAACCCTCCGAAGTCTACTTTCCCTTTCGGATCACTTTCAACTTTGGTGATTTGTTTCGTTTTTGGATCCATCAGAAATAAAGTCGATTTATCCAGATCTCCTTTATTGGTTACCAGGTAGAATTTAGAATTATCTTCATTCCAGTTTGAGATGTAGGCACTTTCCGTTACAAGGGTTTCATATATAGGCGTTAACTTATCCCCATCTTTGTAAAAGAACTGTGTGGTCCCTTTATCATCTGTTTTGGATAAAACCCTAAGCTTTTCATCCCAATCGAAGTCATACCCTGTGATACGATCAGTGTTTTCAAAGATCTTTTTCATCTCACCTGTGGAGATCTTCAGTGAATACAGATCATGCCATGCTTTATCACGGTTATTAAGCCCAATCATCAGCAAATCAGGATCTTTTCTGCTTACCATATAGATCTGGGCAGTCACTTCTTTGAGAGGGGTTATATTCCTCGATGCAGGAACTCCGCTCGTTACTTTTGCCATAGGATCTACTGCAAAAATATTCATATTTTCATCTCCATTATTGTCTTTTATATACAGGATATATTTTCCATCTTCCGACCAGAAATAACCATTTAACGGCCTTTTGCTGTCAGTTAATGGGCGGGCCTTTTCAAAGGGCTCATCAATTTTTTTTACCCATATGTTCATGATACCGTCGTATTCTTTGGTAAATGAGATCCATTTTCCATCCGGACTGAGCTGCCCTCCGGAAATTTCAGGATTTCCAAAGAAGAGCCCTCTGTCCAGTAACGGGACATCCTGTGCCTGTGCTGTATTAAACCCTATCATTAAGAGCAATACATAAAAGATTTTTTTCATGTTTTTAATTTTTGATTGTTATTAATAGATTGATATTTATTTTCTTATCTTAAAGACTTATTCCTCTGAAAATTTTTTGAGAACCTAAGCTTTACATTTCGAGTTCTATGATCTTTTTCGCCATCTTCTGATTCATATTTTCCGGAATCAGGCTCATCAGGAAATTACGGATTGTATTTCCCCGTTCCCATTGAGAAACCTTTCCGATGGTCCGGCTTGTGCTGACAATATAATCTACTTTTTTTCTTCTGATCCTTTGAAATTCTTCAAAAACGGTATTGAAACCTTTGCTTTTCTCCAGCAATCTGCCGATGATATAAGCATCCTCAATAGCCTGGCAGGCTCCTTGTCCCAAATTCGGAGTGGTGGCATGGGCGGCATCACCGATCAGGCATAGGTTTTCAGCATACCATTTCGGGATAGGAGCAAGGTCTGAAATTTCATTACAGATCATATTTTCTTTTGCGGTCGCTTCAATAAGCTGTAAAACCAAGGGTGCATACTCTTTAAAAATATCGGTAAGCTGTAAATATCTGCCAAAACTTTTCTCGTTGATGCAGGCATACCAATATACTTTTTTCCTGGAAATCCTTACAAAACCAAAACGTTTCCCTTTTCCCCACATTTCAAATGCCTCATGGTGATATTGCTCCGGCAGTTCAAAATCAACTAAGCCCCGCCAGCATTTTTGTCCGGAACTGCGGATTGTCCCTGTTTTTAAGATCTGATTTCTGACAGGGGATTTTATACCGTCTGCTCCAAAGACGATCTTACTTTCAATTTGAATTCCGTTTTCAAAATCTAAAATATAATTTTCCTTTTTTTCGATCTTTAGTAACGAATGATCAAGTCTGATAGAGTTTACTTCTATATTTTCAGCAAGAATTTTCTGAAGTTCAGCCCGGTGAATCGCTACATTACATGATTTGTACTGAGTTTCCAGCTCAAGAATCTCTGTTTTTGAAAATGGTCTCAGGGATTCATCGGATAGGGTGACTTTGTGGATCTTGTTTCCTGCATTTTCAATTTTTTCTTTCAAACCCAACCGCTCAAAAACCTGCATAGCATTGACAGCCATCATGATTCCTGCTCCCACAGGTTTTATCTCCGGCGCAGATTCATAAATAGTAAAATCATATTCATGCTGCTTCAGAATATTTCCCAGGGTAAGTCCGCCAATTCCGGCTCCGATGATTGAGATGGTGTTCATGATCAGGGTGTTTATTTTTTTGCCACGATCGCACTAATAAATGATTGGTTTATTCGTAGCGATTATCATTTTCTTGCTGGGGTCAGAATGTATGGAGTCTTTAGCATTAAACTTTATCAGAGATAAAATCTTAGTGGTTTAAATACTTCATTATACATTAAGAGCCTGTTTAAATTTGTATTACAATATTATTTCTCGCTGATTTTGCAAATCTCGCTGATCTGATTTACGAATAATGATCTGCTGAATCGGGAAAATCTGCGGGAAAATAAAAAAATAAAGCATTAAATTAATTAGACAAAATTATTAGCAATTAGATTTAAACAGACTCTAAAAACCTTTGCAGCCTGACTTCTCCAAAATAATTTTCAAAAAGATCTATAATATCAAAATGTAGCTTTCCGAAACCTTTTTAAAGCCATATTTGCTGAAAAAGTTATGGGCTCCATGATTATTGACGCCACTTTCCAGAAGGATAAAACTGATATTCCAGCTTTTGGATTCCTGAATTGCCTTTTCCAGAAGCCTGCTGCCAAGAGACTGTCCTCTCACAGATTGGTCAAGAAGCATATCTTCTAAAATCGCATATTTTTTAAAAGGACTGTTGATCACATTGAAAACCACCATTCCTACAATTTCCCCGTTGTCATTTTCTGCAATTAAAATATTCAGTTTTGAGTTTCCGTCAGAATTAAAATCGGTGAGCAGCTGCTCTGTCAGGATCACTTCCAGGTCAGGATTCCAGTGATTGGAATCTACAGCTCTGCCAGACATCATTTCACCATGGGAAATATAAGAATCTGTTTTATGGGTGATAAAAAAATCTACCAGTTCTTTGATTCGTGCTTTATCAGTAAGCCATTTTGTAATATATTTCATGAGGTGTAACAGTGTTTATTTTAATTTTTTCAATTCTTCTAACAGCTTATTCTGCTTGTTGATAAAATTGTCCAGGCTATCGGTTTTTAAAGGATGGGCATTTTGGTATTTTTCAATTTCAGGAAGTGTTTTTCTGATTTTAAAAGCAGTGTAATAGCTATAAATGTATTGCTTGTTTTGGTTAATCTTATACTTAATGTCTTTTATTTTTTGAACTTTTAGAGAATATTTATCTGAGCTCATCTTTACAATATCAATGATCTCTTTTCTTAAAATTGAATCATTGATACTTTTTGCCTGATTTTCAGCGATTAAATAATAATCTTCTGAATTAGAAATAATTTTGCTATATATATCTTGTATTTTGTGAGCATCCTCTTGCATAGAATAAATTTTTTTATCAAGCTTATTTAATTTTTCATCATCTTTTATTCTTTCATAATAAATACCATCTAATATATCCTGAGTCTTACTTAATCTTTTGATTGGAATACTGGATTCTGTATTTTCAGCAGCCTTTTCTACAAGATTATCATCTTTAGGTTTGTTTTCTCTATAGGAAAGTACAGATAAAATCAATATGGGGGCGAAAAGTATTTTTTTCATAGTATGTTTTGTTTGATAATCAGCATTATATCCAGACTACTAAAATGAATCATTCCAATTCTATCACAAATTATTTAGAGGATATAATTTTAATTAGTTGAACAAACTTTGAAAAATGTTACATCAATTATAGAATTGGATGTAAATAAAAAGCGGAGCCTGAAACAGACTCCGCCTATAAAAATTGTTGCGCTAAAATTATTTACCTAAATAAGATTTCAGGATCTTGCTTCTGGTATTGTGTTTTAGTCTCTTAATTGCTTTTTCTTTGATCTGACGAACTCTCTCTCTTGTAAGATCGAAAGTCTCACCAATTTCCTCTAAAGTCATTGGGTGTTTTCCGTTCAGTCCGAAGTATAGTCTTACCAGGTCAGCCTCCCTTGGAGTCAAAGTGTTCAATGCTCTTTCGATCTCAATCTGCAGAGATTCCAGCATTAAATCTTTATCAGGACTTGGTGATTCCCCTGAACGTAGTACATCATAAAGATTAGAATCTTCACCTTCTACCAAAGGCGCGTCCATAGACAGGTGTCTTCCGGAGTTTTTCATAGATTCTTTAATATCCTCCTCGCTCATGTCAAGAACTTCAGCCAATTCTTCCGGAGAAGGTGGTCTTTCATTTTCCTGCTCAAGGTGAGCGTATGCTTTATTGATTTTATTGATGGAACCAATTTTGTTCAACGGAAGCCTTACAATTCTCGACTGCTCAGCCAACGCCTGTAAAATTGATTGACGGATCCACCATACTGCATAAGAGATAAATTTGAAACCTCTAGTTTCATCGTACCTTTTTGCCGCCTTCATCAATCCTAAGTTACCTTCATTGATCAAATCGGGTAAAGAAAGACCTTGGTTTTGGTATTGCTTGGATACAGAAACTACGAAACGAAGGTTGGCCTTGATTAATTTCTCCAATGCGGCTCTGTCGCCAGCACGTATTCTTTGTGCCAATTCTACTTCTTCGTCCGCAGTGATCAGTTCCACTTTACCAATTTCCTGCAAATACTTGTCTAATGAAGCAGTTTCCCTGTTGGTAACCTGCTTAGTGATTTTTAATTGTCTCATTTATTTTTATCCTCAAAAAAGAGTTACTATATAATATACGTTTGAAAAGATGAAAAGGTTACACAGGGGGTAATGTTTTTTGTAAAATGGGGTGAGAAGTAAGAGTCAAGAATCAAGAATCAAGAGTCAAGAGTCAAGATGAAAGATATAAGATTTCAGAGTATAGAATTAAAAGCAGGGAAGTGATTGGAGATAAACTTTAAACCTTGAACTCAAAACTTTAAACAAAAAAAACGAAACCGAAGTTCCGTTTTTATAGCTGCAAGCAATATTTTAAGCTGTAGTTGGTTGCTCTTAACTGTTAGCCGGCAACCGGCAGCTAAAACAAATCATTCAATACTTTCGCCAGTCTCAATCCTCCGTACAGAAGCTGTCTCTCAAGGACATCATTGAATTTATACTGGTAATCGTAAGATAGTTTTGATCCGTCAGGAGTCTGTGCATAGATCCTGTTGGCGATTTTGTGGGAATCATACAGCCAGTCTTCTAATGTTCCGGACTGGATCTGCGCTACTTCTTCCTTAGATTTGATGTCTAAAAGTTTGGAATACTCCGTATAGCTGTATTTTTGAGAATCCACTAACTTTCCGTCCCAAACAGAATGTAAGTTGGTTTTATCCCCGAAATACGTAACATTGATCTTGTTGCCGCCCAAATCCTCAGCTCTTCCTACGTGTAACGGCTGTGCAAGATCTCCCATAATATGGATCAGGAATATCAAAGCGATCTTTCTGTCTTTTGCTGAAGTTTTTTCATCCCTGATCTGGGTGGACAGGGTATTTACCTGGGTGTAAAGACTTGGTCCGGCCTGCATTTTTAAATTGTGTTCAAAAGCTTTGAAATCAGTTTGCGGATCAATATTTACATAATGCCATGATGAAGCCTGCTTCCAGACACCGGTCGTATCAGACTTGATGAAATCCGGCCAGTTGGCCCAATAAGCAAGACGTTCCCTGCCCATTATTTTTTTAATCTCTCTTCTTGCCTTTCCGGAAAGGTGATTTTCTGCGATCTCCGCAATTACTCTGTGCCCGGTGAGTCCCCACGCATAAGAATAAAGTGAAGAGGAAATGAATGCTAAAATCAGAATTTTAGAATAAATACTTTTCATTTTAAATAACAATTTTCAGTCTGCAAAGATACGGCCCACTTTCCGAATGAGCATACATTATCCCGGATTTATTATATAGGATGGTGTTAATAAAATTTAATCTAAATAAAATGGAGGAGATGTGGTAGATTTGTCTTGGGTTTAAGAGAATCAAGAGTCAAGAGTCAAGAGTCAAGAAGAAAGATGTGAGATAACAGGCATTAGACATCAGACTATAGAGCTGGAACCAAGAATAGAAAAAGGTAGGCATTGAACTTTACCTTCCCCAATTGTTAACCAGCAATCAGCAACTGATCTTTAAACAGCTGATCCTGAACATTGAACATTAAATCTTCAATTTTAAGCCCGGATGCTTTTTACCGTATTTTTACGGAAATTACTGAAAATTTTTCCTTTTAATGTCAATAAATTAGTATTTTTAGAATAAAATTATTGGTAAATTATTTTTTCAAACTTACGAGATATATTATCTTTACAAGTCATAATCAGAGGAAACACTATGTATGAGAATAATATTGTAGACATGCATTACAATAAGCTGCAGACAGACTTTAAGGCTGAGGCTGTGGCGGTAAACCTTTTGAAGTACCATCGGACGGTAAGCAATATATTCATTGAGCGGGTTGGAGTGAATGACCGTGCTTATCTGAAAGATATTAAGAGTATTTCAAGCAGTTATTTGGGTTTTGACGAGGAAGTATACACGATAGAGAGCTACAGGGAAGGTATTTACGATTATCTTCCGGAAGGGTTGTTCCATCCACCGTCTCTCGGAGCTTCCAGGAAAAACGTAGATACTGTGGTAAGGGAGATCCGGAAACAGAAAAGGGTAGAAGATGATGCCCGTAAGTTTTTCCGTCCTTTTGAGCTGGAGATATTTTTTACCGAGATCAGTGCTTTGCTCAAAGAGTCTGAATTTGACATTACAAGCAATACGGATTCATTGATGGAGACTGTGAGTGAGCTATGGCCGCTTATTAAGATGCTGGATAAGCAGAATGCCTATATTTTTATGCATATTTTGCCTTTTTTCCATCAGATCAGAGGAGACAAAAGATGGTTTGAGAGATGTATGACGGCTTTTCTGCAGGTACCTGTAGAAGTGACTTTCTCTCCCAATGTGATCGATGGGATCGAGAAGAATGACGACTCTATGCTATTGGGAAATTCAAGATTGGGAGTTACCTATATCCCCAGCGGGAAGCATATGGACGGGGAGCGGAACTGGGTGATCAATATAGGCCCGATTCCTTATGAGGATATGAAAAAATATATTCCGGGAAGCCCATTCAGAAAAGTGCTTCAGGCACTGTATGATTATTTTCTTCCGGTCACCGTAGATATTGAGGAGAATTTTGTCACAGAAAAAGTAGCATATTCTTTCAGCCTTGAGGATGATGAGAGAAATGCGAGCCGTCTTGGATACTCTACATTCCTCTAATTTATTTTATTATATTTACAACTACCAACAAAGTATAAATTCGAAAAGAAACAAATGGAAATCTCTTCAGTAAAAGGTATTTTTCTAAGGTACATCTTAATGCCTTTGATCGCGATCATTATGACGGTTATACTGGGTGTAATCAGACGAAACAAACCTGCAATAAAAATTAAAGTAATTATTGTATACGTTCTTCTGTGCAGCTTATGTCTGGCTTTACCAGGTGTTTTCGGATTTGCCGGAAATCTTTTTAATCCGTACTGGTATCTCATTGCACAGGTTATCTACCTTATATTTGGGATCATCCACGTTAATTTATTGCATAAATATTTCAAAAAACATATCGAATCTCTGTCCATGAGCATTTTGTTTGAATCTATACTTTCACTGACCTGTATAGTTTTGGGCGGATACCTGTTTACATTGCTTTTCAACTGGATGAGCAGAGGAACAGGATATGCAGTAATGGCTGCGACGAGTATGCTGATCTTTCTGGTTCCGATGGTATTTTATTACTGCTATATTCAGTTTATCAGCATTCCTTTTGATATCTATAAGACCTGGAGATATTCTCCTGAGCAGAAGCTTCCTGATTTTGAAGGAGCAGATTTTGACCGATTAATGGTTCTGAATGTTGAACTGAGCAAAAAGCTGGAAGATGCCAACCGCTTCAGAATTAAAGCCAAAACCCTTCCAACGGGAGTTACTTTCGGAGATTGGTTTTACAGAGTAGTAGATGATTACAACCATAAGAATCCGGGATCTGTTATTCATTTGTCTGATGAAGGCAATGAGCCGTATTACTGGATCTTTTATACTAAAAAATCTTTTTTCAGCTTTAGAAAATACATAGATTTCGACCAGGACATCACGGCGAACAGCATTTCTGAAAATGAAGTGGTGATTTGTAAAAGAGTCATTCAGCATGAAGAGGAGGGAGTTGTAAGAAAGTCATAATCACAAAAAATTAAAAAGTATTTAACATGATACAGCCTATTAAACATTTTGCAATCAACTGGGTGGATGGGATGAAGGTTTCCCAAAGGCACCTTAATGATCAGGATAATTTCTTAATTGATACCATCAGAGATTCCAACTCACTTGGGATCACTACATATAACTACGGGCTTTTGCCAATCTCTAATGAATTTACGGATAGAACCATCTTTGATGTTCACAATACAGCAACCAATGATGTACAGCTTGTGATCAAGCGTTGCAGCGCTGTTACGATGGCGGGCTACCGTATTGAGCTGACAGACAGAAGGATCAGTGTGAAGTCCTTGGCGAAATCCATGAACGAAGAGCAGGCGGATGGTGAGTATTATATTCTCATTTCTGTAAACCCGTTTGATAAAGTTCCTTTCGGGGATATTGATCCCGAAGAAATTCCACCCCGCCATCCGAGTGCACAGCCGAATCACCACATCGAACTGCTTCCTGTCACTTCGCTGAACAGCAGCTATTCAGGAGGAAATTATCTGATCATCGGAAAGGTAGATTTAAAAGCGAATATTGCTCAGGTAGATTCTAACTTTATTCCTCCGTGTACTTCTATTCAGAGTCATCCGGCTTTGGTAGATTATTACAGCAGCTTTGCGAAGTCTATCGGAAACCTGCAGCAATATGCCTTTAAGATCATTCAGAAGGCATCCCATAAGAACCAGAATACAGCATTGGCACAAAACGTTAAATTCCTGTGCAGCACAATGGTGAATACTTTCGGAGATATGTATTTCCAGTTCAGAAATATTACGCCCTGGCAGCCCCCTGTGTTTTTGATCGAATCTTTTGCAAGGCTGGCGCTTCATTTATACAATTCCACTCAGCTTCTCGTTCCTGCGGAGCTGGAAGAAATGCTGAACTATAGTCTGGAATGGAGTGAGATCGCACCACATACCTTACTGAACCAGCTTTCTATTGTTGCAGAAACCAATTATGACCACCACAACTGTGGAGAGCCGTTGCTTTATATCCAGCAAATGCTGAGAAGCCTGGAAACTATTTTCGCTAAACTGAGCGAGCTTGACTATATCGGTCAGAGAAAAGAAAATATCATCGTGAACGAGCAGGAGGTTTCTACCAATACGAATCCGAAGAGAGGATGGAGTGTTTTAGATTAACACTGCCCATTAAAATACAGATCCCGGATGAAAATTCGGGATTTTTTGTTGTTGATGAAAAGATTAAAAGCCAATTAATAATTGTCAGTAAAAAGGTAGCATGGATATGAATTTAGATTTGATAAGAGAGGATACGGTGGGTTGCTCAGACAAAATATTTTTAAACAGTGCAGGTTCGTCGTTAATGCCTAAGCCCGTTGTTGAAACAATGGTTAATTATTTACATGAAGAGCAGCGGCTTAGCGGTTATATAACGGCTGCTAAAAATGAAGAACAGATCAGTCAGTTTTATGAAGAAGCTGCGAGATTGATCAATTCTGCATCCAGGAATATCGCTTTTACAACCAGCTCCACAGATGGCTACGCAAAGGCGCTGTCAAGTATTTCCTTTAATCAGGGAGACTGTATTATTACCACCAATGACGATTATATTTCCAACCAGATCGCTTTTATCTCCTTACAGAAAAAATTCAATATTGAAATTGTAAGGGTTGCCAATCTTCCTGATCATGAGCTGGACCTTGAAGATTTTGAAAGGCTCATTAAAAAGCATCATCCTAAGTTGGTTGCAGTAACCCATATTCCTACCAATTCCGGATTAATTCAGAACGTGGAAGGCGTAGGAAATCTCTGCCGCCGTTATGATGTTCTCTACCTTGTAGATGCCTGTCAGTCGGTAGGGCAGCTTGTTGTGGATGTTGAAAAGATACAGTGTGATTTCCTGACAGCAACAGGTAGAAAATTTATGAGAGGGCCAAGAGGTGTTGGTTTTTTATATGTTTCAGACCGTGTTCTGGGTCTTGGGATGGCTCCTTTGTTTCCGGACAGTATGGGAGCACGCTGGACTGCTTTCAACGATTATGAATTAAATGAAACGGCCAAAAGATTTGAACTTTGGGAAAGGTGTAACGCTAATCTTCTTGGTTTTAAAGAAGCTTTACGGTATGCGAATCATGTAGGTATGCAAAATATCGAAACTTACAACCGTAAATTAGCTGAGACATTGAGAGCAAACCTTAGCGGGAATGGGTTTAAAGTTCTTGATCAGGGAAACAGGCTGAGCAGCATCGTTACTTTCTGTGATCAGAACAATCAAATCGAAGCTATTGAAAAAGTGCTGAAGGAGAATCATGTGTATTTTACCGTAAGTAAGAAAAGTAACGCGCTCATTGATTTTACGGTAAAGAATGTTGAAAGTGCCATCCGGCTGTCACCCCATTATTTTAATACATCAGAAGAAATCGAAAGAATTACTGAGGTTTTAAGAAGATAAGTTCGCTGATACTTGCAGAAATATAAAGACCTGGCAATTATTGTCAGGTCTTTGTGTTTGATAGGGTTTTTATTTTTTGTTAAGAAGCTCCAGGGTACGTTCTACATGTCCGCCTCCTTTCCATTCATCATGCCCGGGAAGGATCAGGGTTGCCTGTGAATACCTGGCTTTCAGCTTTTCCATGGTTTGTGGCCATTGTTCAATGTTGGCTTCTCCGGTATAGCCCAGGTCGGTAGCCTCTCTGCTTTTTACCAGACATCCGCCGTCCAGTACATTATATTTTGGAAACCACACGACTACATTGTCGGCAGTATGTCCTTCTCCAAGAAAATCTACTATGAATTCTTCTCCTCCGATACGATAAGTTTTCCCTGTTTTTATGATTTGAGTGGAAGTTGCTTTGCCTTCTTTCTTCAGGAATTCATTCGTTTTTGCTGTGGCATAGGTTTTAATTCCTTTATTATTGTAAAAGCTAAGATCACCTGCTCTGTCAGTATGTGAGTGGGTAGCAAATACCGCGATAACAGGTACATTGTGACGTTTTTTTATCGTATCCATCAGACTCTGGTACTGTACTTTTTCCCACGGAACATCAAATAAGACCGCCCCTTTTTTAGTAACAAGATACATCGAATTGGCAGAATATTCTTTGCCGCCGAATACGCCAAACGTTTTGTATATATATAAATTGGGTTTTATCGGAGGTTCAATAACAAAATCTTTTACCTGAGCGTTTGCAAAAGGGCTCAGCAGCATCGAAACAATAAAGAATTGAATACTTTTTTTCATAATTTTAAAGGAATAAATAAATGTTAAACCTGTCGGAAGAGTAAATTCCGGACAGAAAGTTTTACAAACCTAATAAAATAAAAATCTCCAACTTTTTATATGAAAGAGTTTAACCGTTTTTTAACAGTTAGAGAAGTTCCGGGTATGTGATTTTACTGGGAGACTGTTGTAAGCAGCCCCGGCCAATCAAAGATTTAACCGCTTCATATGATTTATTATCTGCCACTGATGCATGGATAAAGAAGACCGCTGAATCAGTGACTAAAAAAGCTGTCTCATTTTTTGAAACAGCCTTTTGTTATTATTTTTTTACCAATATTTTTTCCGTAGCCTTTTTACTGAGAATTTCTTTCTTACCCTCAATTTCTATTGTCATTGATTTGTCGAAATTTTCAATCTTAATAATTTTCACCTGGGTATTCAGAAGAAGCTTTCTGTCGTTCAGATAGCTTAAAAAAGCATCATCTGAAAGGGTTACCGAAGCAAAAACTACTGTTTCTCCGGTTTCACAGCTGCTTAGTTTCTGCAGATCCTGAGAAATAATGTTTCCGTCCTTATCCGGAATGGGCTCACCGTGCGGATCAAATTTAGGATAATCCAGGATTTCATCCATCTTGTCAAAGAAAATCTGGGAATGCACATGCTCCAGCTGTTCGGCAATTTCATGAACATTTTCCCATCCGAAATTCATTTTTTTGACTAAAAACATTTCGGTAAGCCTGTGTTTACGGACTACAAGAGCCGCTTCACGTCTTCCGCTTTCTGTAACGACCAGAGGCTTATAGGTTTCATAGATGACCCATTTCTTTTCTGCAAATTTTTTCATCATGTTATTAACGCTCGGCATTTTTACATTCAAAAATTTGCTGAGTTCATTAATGGTCACCTTACCTTCATTGTCAACTAAATGAAACAAAGCTTTCAGGTAATTTTCTTCTGTTAGGGTTGTTTTCAAAATGTTAGATGATTTTCAATACAAATCTAACAAAATAATATTAAAATTAGTATTGCTATATAGAAAACTTACAGCTTTTAGTATTTATAATTACGCTATTTTTAATGTAAATTATTTTTAATAATGTGTGTTTTTGTTGTTTTTTATAAGAATTTGCTATTAAAATAGAATTTTTTTTTGTTTTGTCACAGGTGTGTTAATTATTATTTATCTTTGATTTACGTAAAATCGCAGCAATGAAATTAAAAATTACTTTTCTTTCGATCTGCGCATCCTTCTTTATGAATGCGCAGATACTGAACACTAATGGTTTAAGTAGTGATGACCTTCCGGGAACAACTTTTAAACTCAATATTGAAGACTTCAGGAGAAGTGTTGCCATTAACAGAGAAAATTCTAAAAAAGTTAGTGGTCAATCTATTGTATTAACGCTTATTGACGGTACTAAAAAGGAGTTTATTTTATCTGAGAATAATCTTTTGAACAGAAGACTTGATGACATTATTACTTTTGACGGATATTCAAAGGACAAACAAGAGAAGATAAAACTTACTCTGGCAGGCAATGAGATTTCCGCAATGATTAAGTCCGGCAAAGGATACTATATCGTTGAGCCTTATAAAACTAAAAAAGGAGAATATCGTATTTATGATTCTTTTGAGATGTTTGGTGAAAAATTTACGTGCGGAGCTGATGAAAATGATTTTAAAGAGAGTCTGGAAGCTGTTGCCAAAGGGCTGAATGTTCAGAAATCGGTGTCGGGATTCCCTTATGGAAGCTCATTGAAAACTTTCAGGATGGCAGTGGCAACGACCGGTGAATTTACAGCCGCTTTTGGAAATCAGGATGCCGCACTTGGAGAGCTGGTGGCTATGATGAACCTCATTAATCAGATTTATGAATCAGAACTATCTATTTCTTTTTCACTGATCGATAAAACAGTCAATAAGACCCTGATTTTTACGGATGCAGCTACAGATCCTTTTACAGTAAGTCCGTCTTTTGCCTCGGCGGCAAACTCGCAGTCAGGATTTGACACTATGAATACGAACGGAACTCTTCCGTATGCTGATTATGACATTGGCCATACCTTTAATATTATGCCTGGTACAACAGGTAGCGCTCAGGGACAAGCCGGACCCCGTCCTTGTACGGCATCCCTCAAAGCAAGAGCATGGAGCCAATGGACGCTTTCGATGCCGAAGTCGTTATCTGCAAACCTGATCGTACATGAAATGGGACATCAGTTCGGGGCAGGCCATACTTATAATGCTGTAGGAGGGACTCCTTCAAGCCCTACATTCTGTACTTCCGGATGGAACTCTGCAGCAGCGGTAGAACCAGGTTCTGGATCTACCATAATGGCCTATAAAAATAATTGTACGACTCCAAATGATCAAACCAATACAGGAAATAACGGCTTGAATTACTTCCATGCCAAAAGTATTGACCAGATATTAAATACGCTTGCAGTGTCTTCAACCTGCTATACTTCTGTTACGGTAAATAATACACCTCCTTCTGCCAATGCGGGAAATACGGGTATCAGTATTCCAAAAAATACTCCTTTTAAATTGAAAGGAATAGGAAGTGATGCGGAAGATACCAACCTTTCATACACCTGGGATCAGGTAGATGTGGCTACTGCTAATGATAGAGGTGCTTTTGGAAGCACTATTAACGGAAGTGGTGGATATTCTGCAGTAAACAGTACAACGGCACCGTTGTTCAGATCTGAGCAGAGTACCACAACCACTGAGCGATATTTCCCTAAAATGAAGTTTGTTCTGGACAACCAGAATAATCCTCCTGTTAACGAAGCAGAGGCGCTCCCTTTGGTAGCAAGAACAATGACGATGAGATTTACGGTAAGGGATAACAGTGTAGTTTCAGGCGGTGCCGATTCTGATCAGGTTGTGGTGACTGTAACCAATCAGGGACCTTTAACGGTTACATATCCTAATTCAAATGTTACGGTGGATGCTGAAACAAACATCAATGTAACATGGGATGTAAACCAGACCAATGTCTTAAAAAACACGGTCAATATCCTTCTTTCCACTGACGGAGGAGATACTTTCCCCTATACACTTGCTTCAGATGTTCCTAATAATGGAACGGCTACGGTAGCTTTGCCATTTGTTCCCTATACAGATAAAGCAAGAATTAAGGTTACTGCTGTAATTAATGATTATGCAGAATTTTTTGATGTGTCCAATACTAATTTTATCATCAACTCCGATTGTAATGCTTTCCAGACTATAATGGTAGAAAATCCAAAGTTGGTAACAGCAATACAGGGAAGCCCGGAAGCTAATCTTAATCTGCTGCCGCAAACTCCGTCTAATGATACCTATCATTCTAAAACACTAACTTTTGATGCGGCTAATATGAGCCCAAGTAGCTGGTATATATATAATCAGACGCAAACGGCTCCTCATCTGCTTAATTCAAGTGCAAGTATGCTGCCTTTCAGAATTAAAGTAACGGAAACCGGAAATTATACGCTAAGCTATCCTTCTCCCAGTGGAGTGGCTGTTACCCTATATAAAGGAAATCAGACAGGAACGTCTAATTTCTTAACTTCCAACGCGGTTTATTCCGGAACCGGAACCAGCTTTACGTATTACAGATCATTCAATGTAAACCTGGAAAAGGGGACAGAATATTTCGTGACCACCAGAAACCTGAGCAGTACACCGGCAGGATCAAGTGTTGTGCTTAGCATTAACGGACCTGGAAAATTCTATGCTATTGTAGATGCGCCTGCCGGAGTTAATTTCACTTATGCAGCCATTAATACTGCTACCAATACGATCATTGCTACAAGCTCCACAGCGAACTTTACAACTTTACCTGTAGGAACATATACCGTTCAGGGAATTTCATTTACCGGAGCAGAAAGTACCTTGCTTAATAAGTCTATTGCTGAGCTTGATCAAGCCAAAGCCTGCTACCAATTAAGTAAAAACAATATTACCTTACATATTACTTCCACATTGAGTACCATAGAGCCTGACAAAAAACAAATCGGCCTGGTTCCGAATCCTGTAAAAGATTATCTTCAGGTGCATAGTGATGAAAAAATCACTCATTATGAGATTTATGATATTTCAGGAAGACTGATGGAGAATAATACGATGAATGCTTCAGAAATCAACTTCTCTAAATTTAAAACAGGAGTCTATATGTTAAAATTATTAAATGGTAAAACTTTGATTCACCAATCAAAAATTATCAAGAAATAACAGACAATACACATGTAAAGAGGGCTATATCAATATAGCTCTCTTTTTTGTATAGAATTTGTATAAGTATTGGATAACTTACCATTCAAGAAGATGAAAAACATTTTAATATTTTTATTTTTTACGATATTTTGTAACGCACAAGGGCAGTCCCAAAGCTTCACTTTCGCTTTTAATCCTAAAAAATTCATACAGGAAAATAAGCTGGACGAGGTGAGCAGGAAAGAAATTATTTTTAATTTATATGATATAAACGGTAAGGAAACAAAATACATTACGGTAGATAAAACAAGTGAAATATTGAGAAAAGAGAAGATCTACAGTTTTAAAGGCAAATCTGAAGATGGTACAAAGCTTATTACCTTAACCATTGCTTCCGGAAAGCTGACAGGGGCTTATCTGGAGAATGGCACATCTTATTTCATTGAGCCGCTGGAAAAAAAATGTAAGAAGAAATACAGGATCTATATAAAATCCGACAAAGGCTACCACGTCGGGCAGCCTGATGATTTTGTCAGATAAGAGTATTATTAATACGTCAATACTCTTTGAAATTATATTTTTAAATATTTACCTGTTTCATAGAAGTGATTTTCTTTCATTTTCTTAATTTTACTCTATGAAATTTTCATTCAAAAACGACTATTCAGAGGGATGTCACCCGAATATCTTACAGGCACTTTTACAGTATAATCTCGATCAGCAGGCCGGTTATGGCGAAGATGAATATTCAGTGAAAGCAAAAGCACTGATCAGGGAAAAAATCAGCAGTAAAGACTCTGAGATCTATTTCGTTTCCGGAGGAACCCAGGCGAATCTTATTGTGATCTCTGCCATTTTAAAACCCTATCAATGTGTAATCTCTGCTTCTTCAGGACACATTCTGAATAATGAAACGGGAGCGATCGAAGCAACCGGTCATAAAGTATTAAGCATCGAAAAAGAAGACGGGAAACTGACACCATCAGATATTATCCCGGTATTGGACAGTCATAGAAATGTTCCGCATCAGGTAATGCCGAAGCTGGTGTATATCTCGAATTCTACAGAATTGGGAACGATCTATCAGAAAAAGGAGCTGGAAGAGCTGTCAGCATTCTGTAAGCAGAATCATTTGTATCTGTTTATGGACGGGGCAAGATTGGGACATGGGCTCACATCGGAAATCAGTGATTTTACCCTGGAGGATGTCGCTTTGCTGACTGATGTGTTCTACCTTGGAGGAACCAAGAACGGAGCTTTGATAGGAGAGGCTATTGTCATTAATAATCCTGTCCTTCAGGAAGATTTTGCCTTTAATATCAAACAGAAAGGGGCGTTACTTGCCAAAGGCAGACTGCTGGGAATACAGTTTTTAGAACTGATGAAGGATAATCTGTATTTTGATCTGGCGAGACATGCCAATCAGCAGGCCATGAAAATGAAGAATGCTATGCAGGAAAAAGGAGTGAAATTTCTTTCGGATACCTATACCAACCAGATCTTTCCTATTCTGCATCATGATCTTATTCAGGTATTATCAGAAAGCTTTGAATTTTATGTCTGGAAAAGGATAGATGAAGATTATTCAGCGATCCGGCTTATTACTTCCTGGAATACCGGCGATGAAGCTGTAAACCGCTTTATTGAAATTATTGAAAGGGAATTGCCATAAAATAAAAACAGCCTGTTTTGAAGGCTGTTTTCATTATGGATGGTTATTTTAAAGCTTTGGCTACCACTTTACAGTCCGCGGTATTCAGGGTTTGCCCGTCTTTATAGCTGATCTTCTTTTCATCAGCATATTTCGATTGTCCGTCTTCTTCTTTGTGATCACCAATTCCTTCCGTCAGGGTATTCTCTTTTTGAAGGAAGTAAATGTCTCTTTTGCTTTTCTTGCCTTCAGAAGTAAATTCATAGGTAAGTTTCAGGGTATCTCCGGATTTGAAACCGGTTACATCACCTGTTGAACTGTCTTTTTCGCTATTCCTGTAAGATAATTTTCCGGTAATGGTTCCCAAATTATCATCAATAGAAGCAAAAACACTGTCTTTTCCTGTAGCTCCTGCATAGCAGAAGGATTTTGGACCCAAGGTATCCACTACAGGTTCAGAGACAGCAATAGTGTCTTCTTCCACTTTCGGAGCCGGGATTTCAGTTTTCTTATTACAATTGATCAGAAAAACTGATACGGCTCCCAATAACATTAATTTTTTCATATCCTTAATTATATTAGCATCAAATTTCTATGCTGCTAAATTAGTAATAGTATTTGTATATTAAAAATAGGATATCAACGGATCATGTTTTTATGTTGAAAATTGGTTTTTAAATTGTGGTTTTTAAGAAAAAATATTCATTTGCCGGATGGATGGAGGAGGGGGATGCTATATTTTAACCGCAGGTACAAAAGTTTTTGAACACTTAAGTTATCTGAAGTTTAATTGTCTGAGTCTATAAGTTTACATAAGCTTTGAAAAATCGAAGTTTTTTCAGTCCGGATTCTATACTCTTATACTTTTAAACTTCCCCTAAAGCCTCTCGCTGCATAATAAGAATCGGCTCCGTTGTGATAGGTGAAAACGGTGTTGTAACGTCTGTCACAGAAGATCGCTCCGCCAAGTTCTCTGATGGAAGATGGCGTTTTTATCCAGCTGGAAGTTTTCAGGTCAAATTTTCCGAGCTCCTGCAATTGACGGTATTGTTCTTCTGTTAAAAGCTCAATCCCCATCTCAGAAGCTTTATCAATGACATTGCTTTCAGGTTTATTGGCTTTTCTTGATTCCCAGGCCGGATAATCATAGCAAAGGCTTCTGCGTTTCGGGCTTTCAGGGGAGCAGTCGAAGAAGATGTATTCGTCTGTTTTTTTATTATAACTTACGACATCGGGCTCGCCTTCCGTTTCCTCCATTTCGTTCAAAGACCATAACTTTTCAGGCTGAGCTTCCAGTTTTGCCTGTATCTTTTCCCATTTCAGGTCTTTGTGACGGTTCATATTTTTTTCAAAACGGCCTTTCAGTATTTTGAGAAGAGCTTCGGTTTGTTTCGGAGTTAATGGTTTCTTTTTCATATCAAATTTTTTAAATGGTTTTAAAATATAAATATAAAAGTATTAAGGAGTAAGGGAAATTTTCCTGTTGGCAGGTCTGAAATACCAGGAAATGATCACTAAAGCAAACAGCAGTACAGCAGGTAATGTTCTGGCGGCCGTATCCCCGACAATGAGATGGGAGATTACCGCTCCTGACATGACGAAGAAAAATCCAGCGTAGGCCCATTCTTTTAATAATAAACGTTTCGGAATCAGTATTGCTATAACCCCTAAAATTTTCCAGACTCCGATGATGACCATCAGGTAGGAAGGGTAGCCCAGATTAGTAAAATTGGCCAGCTCGTCTTTATTTTGCATAAGCTGGACGATAGCTGTTGAAACCATTCCCAATGCCATCCACAGGGTAAATATCCAATAGATGATCCTGCTTCTTTTTTGTGATTGATGTTGTGTTTCCATATTGGCTGGTTTTATATTGTTAATCGTTCAATCCTTTTCCGGTAAGGATTTGTGGAATATATTTTTCAATTCTTGCTTCCCGTGTTTTGGATTGTTTGGCGGAAGAAAAATGGAGCAGGTAAGCTCTTTGCCGTCCCGGAGTCAGCGCTTCAAAAGCTTCCTTTAAAGCTGGGTTGGTGTCCAGTTTATGCTGAAATTCTTCAGGCACTTCAAATTCTCTGGTTTTCTTCATGGGAACTTTTATCCCTGATTTTTCTACTTCTACCGCCTCGTAAACATAGGTTCTTATCTCTTTTTCCAGATCTTTGATTTCTTTCAGGCCTGTAAAACGGATCTGCCGTGCTGCCTGTACATTTTCAGTCTGTTGGGTCAGGATCTGGTTGGTGTCATTTAATAAGGCTCCTTTGAAGAATAAAAGTGCACAATATTCTTTGAATCCGTGGATCAAAACAATATTTCTGCCGTGATAAGTGTAACAGGGACAGCCCCATTTAAGCTCTTCTTCCAGCCCTATGTCCAGCAGAATAGTTCTTAATTTTTTAAATTCTTTTTGCCATTGTCCTTCTGCTTCGAAGAAAAAATCAGTTTTTGGATTCATGTGTTTTAAGTTTGAGGGTTTTCTAGGTTTGAGGGTTTGAGAGTATTAGAGTCGGTATGGCAATTTCATCGTTTCAGTATCTAGCTTCTAACCTCTAATTTCTAACTTCTTTAAAAATTTCCTGCAAACGGTTATGCGCCATATTGATTCCCTGTGCAAATGGTAATTTCAGGTGCTGATCCCTGAAGTCCACAGATTGATAAATGGTTTGAATGGTAATTTTGCTGGTGTTTTCCGTTACTTTGTCGAACTGTAAAAATTCGATCTGGGCAGGGAAAGGTGTATTTTCCATTTGAAATGTCCGTACGATCTTCTGATCGGCAACAACCTCATGAATGGTTCCGTTAGCACTGAAAACCACATCACCCTGAGGATTTGATGTTTCAAACCGGTATCCTCCGTGCTGTTTGTTTTCGAGTTTTATGACTTTGGTTCCCATCCATTGTTCGATCAGCTCAGGTTCTGTATAAGCTTTGAAAAGCAATTCTACGGGAAGATCAAATTCTCTGATAATGAAAATTTCCTGCTTTCCGTCTTCAGCGTGGATTTTTGTTTTGAGTTCCATATTTTGAGTTTGAGGGTTTTAGTATGGTAGAAAATTGATACTATTTGAGATCTATTATCTATTCGTCTCTCATCTTTTATCTCTTAATTATTTATGACTAACGTTCTGATACGCTTTCATCACACTTTCCAGTTTGTTGAACCGGTCGTCCCACATTTTTCGGAAAGGCTCTATGAAGTCAGCAATTTCTTTCATTTTATTGGGATTCAGGTGATAGATAATTTCACGGCCATTCTGTTCTGATCTCAGCAACTCACATTCTGTAAGGATCTGGAGATGCTTTGAAACGGTAGGTCTTGCGGTATCGAAATTGGAAGCAATAGCTCCAGCAGTCATGGATTGAGCTGCCACCAGCATCAATATGGATCTTCTGGTAGGGTCGGCTATGGCCTGAAATACATCTCTTCTTAAATTCATTGTGTAGCTATTTGACTACAAATATATGTGTAGTTATTTAGCTACGCAAGTTTTTTGTGAGAAATTGTTGATTTTGCTGGATCTAATAATCTCTCGCAGATTTTGGGGATTAGGCAGATTGGGAAAGTATGGAGATCTGCGACATCTGCCTGATCAGCGAGAGGTAAATTCAAAGCTCTAAATGAAATGGGTCCTATTTAGAGAACTAATAAGGGTAGGTTAGCCTTCCTGATGAAGGTTTAATAATCTCTTGCAGATTTTGGGATTAAGCAGATTGGAGAAGTACAGAGATCTGCAATATCTGCCTGATTAGCGAGAGATATTATTCTTTTGGTTTTTTATTCAAAACCGTGCATTTGACGATGATATTGTAAATTTGAGATATTTAATGTATGGTTAGAGTTAATTACTAACTCACCCGTTATATTTCCAATGAGTTGCAAATTATTTGTAATTGAAAATACACCTTTATCAAACATAATATGATGATTAGGGCAAAGGCAAATAAGATTATTTGGATTATCATCTCCATTATGTGGTTTACCTAATGGTTTGATATGAGCACCTTCTGCATAGTGGCCCAATTTTGTCGGAATGGAAATTTGGCAAATTTGGCACTTGAAATCATATAATTTTTTTATTTGCCATGCAACTTTCGTATCTCGTACGATTCTTAAAACCGTACTTTCTATTCTTTTTTTTGTTCTTTCAGAATAATCTAATTCAACTTGACGAACTGTTTTTTTTAATTGATTATTGCCAGAATATTCTAAACGGAATCTGCAAATTTTGAAACCACTTTTACCAATCTCTTCCCAAGCATCTACTACGCTATACAATCCCGCGTAGGAATAACCTTCTTTAGGTGAAAAATCAGATTTATGTGCTGAACCACGAATAACCCTTACTGGCAACCCTTGATCCATGCTTATTAGAAGGCCTGCATTTCCTCTATTTTCCCAAGATTGATCTTCTATTTGCTTTCTTGTAATAGGATCATTACCTCCAGCACCAGTATAAACAATCTCCTCTCCAAAATCTAAATCATCTTCATATCCTCCGGAAAGAACAATAGCAGCAGTTCCTTCTTTCGCATTCCCATCAATTCCAGTTCCCCAATTTCTATGAAAGCTTGTTGGCATCATTTCTTTTCTATTATTAAAATGATATCCCTCTTCAATACCTTCAATCTCACCAAATATAATAGGTTTGCTCATACTTTTTGTATAATTGCAAATATATGGTTTTAGGTGAAAAAAATAACTGTAAATAAACTGTTTTAGTATAATTTATTTCTTAATAAGAAAGAATATCATGATTTTTTCTTATTAAAATCAATATATGTAAAACGGCAGAAGAAAGAATGAAAACAAGCCCTATAAAACGGAAGATTGAGTTTTATAGGATGAATTGAGAATATTTTTACTCTTACATATAAAACACATTAAACTTATGTCCATCAGGATCTGCAAAGACAAAACCATAGTAATGATCTCCAAAACTTTCAGGTTCTGAAACTATTTTCCCGCCGGCTTTCTCCACTTCACCGGCCCAATGATATCTACCTGATCTTTGTTTTCAGCCGACAGAGTAAATATGATTTCATTGGGACTTTGCGAATCCGCAAATTGTACGTTTTTCACATTGGCTTCGAGGAGTTCTTTTAAGAAAAAGTGAATGATAAATTCATTTTCACCGGCAAAAAAGCTTACCAGCTCTTTTGAAGACTGAGGACCATTGGGCTTAAATCCAAGTTCTGTATAGAATTTTTGTGTCCGTTCCAGGTTGGCTACAGGTAAGTTTGCCCAGATCATTTTAGGTTTCATACTATTTTATTTTGGTTGAGATAAAGGTATTGGGTTTTGGCGTGATAAAGCTTGTCATGTGGCAAGATTTTGTATTTTTAATGCATAGATGATGATAATGGAAAAAACGCTTCAAAGATTAGATTCACATATTAAAAAATTAAGGCCGGATTTTTATAAAAGCCTGCATGAACCATTGAGCAAAGAAGAAATTCAGAGACTGGAAGAGCAGTATAATGTTCAGATTCCTGATGACTTAAAAGCTTTCTATCAATGGAAAAACGGGCAGGAGAGCAGCTGTTATGATTCGTTTGTTAATAATTCGATGTTTATTCCGTTGGATGAAGCCCTTGAAACGGCAGAGGAGCTTACTTCCATGATCGGGACAGATTTTGAAATAGAAAACTGGTGGAACAGAAACTGGATTCCGGTTTTCCATAATGGAGGGGGAAGTTATTTGTGTTATGATAGGGAAGGAACATTTACCGGAAATAGAGGACAGATTCTTGAATTCTGGAACAGGGACTATGACCGGAATGTCATAGCTCCAGACTTTCAGCACTTTTTAGAACAATTGAATATATATTATTATATGGGCAAATCTGCCGAAGAATTTGATGGGTTTTTCGATGTTGAAGATATTGACGGATTTCCCAAAAGGTTTATTGTCGGTTGATTTAACATAATATTATCTTTTAATACATAATTTATCCTAAGCTTTGAAAATTAGCACTATAGTTTGTGCGGTATTAAACCGTTAATAAATAAGAAACAAGCCAGAAATGAACGAACAGATTATAAATAAACTGAATATATTAGGAGGAAAGACGGATGCAGTAAGTGCTGGTAAAAGAGTTGTTAAAGAATACCTGGAAAGGAAATTTGGAAAATAAAGGATTCTAAGGCTTTTAGTGCTCTATTCTGATTATAATTATTTTATCCTATAATTTATATTATGTTAAATTGTTTATAATTGTATATTTATTAGAACTTTTTTTGTTATAAATTGACTGCATAATTCAATCCAATCATCTATTGTAATTTCTCCGTTAATTTTAATTAGCAAATTGCTAATGTATAATATAAACCCTAAACCCGTAATTTTTGCAAACTACTGTTAGCAGACGTTTTTTTATTTATTTAATTTTTCTAATTCGGGTAATTCACTTTTATACTTTTCAACGTCCCAAATTAAATTCCAATTTTTAACATAGTCAGAGATTGGACCTAACCCAACTTCTGTTCTTCTTTTATCTACATTGTCAGGATCAATTAAAGGTAAAACATATAGAGTTTTATTATTTGGATTGGTTCCTATTTGACTTCCATATATTTGTTTTCTACCTTCTCGAATTTCTATTCTGTCAATTAACAAAGCTAAAGAACCTGAACTTGCATTTCCTTTTGTTACAGCGTCTTTCATCATAGGTAAATATTTTTTTTGCGTTTCCAAATCTGAATGTTGAATGACAAGAAATAATGCACTATTGGCTTGTGCGCCTACTTTGTCTTTACCAACCCAACCTTTTTCATCTAATATTTTTTTTACTTTTAATAAGTTAAGTGAATCTTTCTGAATTGTTATTTTCCAAAGGTCATTCATTTCTTTAGAATCTGGACCGAATTTTTTTTGAGTTTCATTCATTTGCATTCTATATTTTTGGTCTTCCTCAAGAATTGTCAATAATTCAGCCTGCAATGGTTTGTCATAATTTGCTTCTATTACCTCTATTTTTTTTTCTAACTTTTCAATTGTTTTCCCCCATTCTTTTTTTGAATGTAAATTTTCTAAATCAGTATCAGAATTTAAGTGCTTTAGATTTGTCCAACCTTTTTCTATTGATAAGTTCAACCATTTAAATGCTTTTTTTGTATTTCCTGCTAAAGAAGATGCGCATGCGCCATTATATAAGTGATTTGGATTTTTGCTTTCAATTTTAAAAGCTTTATTATATAAATCAGTAGACATTTTATAATCTTTTGTTTTATATAATTTATCAGCTTCACTTATTAATTTTGAATATTCTTGTGCATTAATGCTTGTGAATAAAAATAATAATAACAAAGTATAAATATTGTTTCTCATTTTTTCTGTATTTAATTGCTAAATTTTAGATGTTTACATCCTGTTTTCAAAATGTCTGCTAACTTTCAAATTTACGCATTGCATCAACTGATTTATATAACTTTCGTAAAGCCATTTATGCTACTAATATAAAATTTATTTTGATGATTTGATTGTTAAGTGATTATAAATATTTTTCATCTTAATTTTTTAAAGCAATACTGATTCTTATCCTAAAGCTCCATTATTGTTTGATCACAATCAAAATGAAGACCTCATATAATCCAAAAAAAACCGCCCTTTTCAGAGCGGTAGACATTTTAATTTTTTACTGTGTGCTGATTAGCAGGTAGAACCACATTCTAGCAATCTGATGTGGATCACACCATTGATTACGCATTGTGTCTGGCATAGAGCGTTTCCAACAACGGTACCAACACCGCCAACTACTCCACCAACTGTAGAACCTACGCCGGTAACAACACCGCCTACGATAGTTCCTACACCTCCTACTACTCCACCAACTACTCCACCCAGTCCTCCGATCAATCCTCCGATTGGATCAAGAAGTCCTTCTCCTGAAATAGCTTTTAATTCGTTTCTGTCTAATTTTTTTAAGTTTTTCATAACTATAATTTTATATGATTATTACATCACGAATATATGAATAATTATAATAACTGTATATTTTTTCGAATAAAATAATTAAATATTTTTATAATTTAATATTCTATTAATATAAATGTATTTTTATGCGAATATGATTTTTATTTATATCTGATTGATTTTCTAAATGTTAAAAAACATAACTCAATTTGAAAAAGGTGGAGTTAATATTTTACATTAAATAATGCTTTTTTTTATGATTTTTTTCAAAGCTTGAAAAAATGATTCATATTGGGATGAAAACCGATCTCATCAGGTAAAAATCAACTCCAAAAAAGTGAGCGAACTTAAACATTTAAAAAAAACTGTTGAAATTCTCCATTTCTTAAGGTAAAACCTGTGCCAATCGTTGATCACGAAAATCAAATTTTGTATTTTTGCCCACATACTTTTATCAATGTCGATTTTTTCAAATAATATACGCTTCCTAAGAGCAAGGAGAAAGCTCTCCCAACAAAATGTAGCCGATGAATTAATGATTTCCCGTGTCCGGTATTCCAAATATGAGAACGGAATATCTGAACCCCCGATTGAGCTTCTGGTAAAAATATCCAAATACTTCCACGTAAGCATCGATCTTCTGCTGTCTGTTGACATCCAGAAATACCCTATGGACGAAATGCTTAAACTTCCGGACAACAGGATCGTTCTTCCGGTGGCTGTAGATCATCATGGAAATGATACGATCGAAATTATTCCCCAGAAAGCGTCAATGGGATATCTGGAAGGCTATAGTGACGTAGAATATATTGAGAGTTTACAACGTATTGCTCTCCCCTTTTTAACCAACGGAAAATACAGAGCCTTTCCTGCAGACGGAGATTCTATGCCGCCATTCAGAAACGGCTCTTATATTGTAGGAAAATATGTGGAGGGAATCAATGAGCTGAAACCCGGGAAAACATATGTATTTGTAACCCTGAATGATGGGATTACTTACAAACGCTTTAAGGAAAGAAAAGGAAATTCCATCTGTGTAAGTGCTGACAATTCGTTTTATGAGCCATATGACATTCCGTTTGAAGAAGTGGTTGAAATCTGGCAGTATGCTTCAGGTATTTTTCCTGAAGATTTTGAGCCCGGAGATTATGAAAGCTATAATTTTAAAGAAATGTTCCGGGAGCTGAGACAGGATATAAAAGAGCTGGACCGGAAAGTTTCCGGTCGCCGAAGAAAGTCATAAGATAAGTTTCTTCCGGACCATTATAATTGTGGCCTTGACATATCGTTCAAGGCCACTGTATATTGTATATCTCCAGATTGATGATTACACTTTTTGCTTTGAAACTGCAAATTCTACAGCAGCATCCACATGAATTTTGATGGTATCAAATACCGGAACGGAGACATCTTCCTGGCTGATCAATAACGGAATTTCTGTACAACCCAAAATAATACCTTCAGCACCGCGGTCAATCAGATCCTGGATAATTGTAAGGTATTTTTTTTTGGTCTCAGGATTGATAATTCCCCGGCTCAATTCATTTCTTAAAATATCTTCTATATAATCCCTGTCTTCCCTGCTTTCAGGGATCAAAGGCTCCAAACCGCCTTCAATCAACTTGTCCTTATAAAAATCCAGTTCCATCGTATAGCTGGTTCCCAATAAACCGACTTTTTTTAATCCTTTCCGGCTAACAGCATTGGCTGTAGCTGTTGTAATATGGATGAGTGGCAGTCCTATTTGCTTTTCAATTCTATCAGCAACAATATGGGCCGTATTTGCACAAAGTACAATGGCTTCAGCTCCGGAGTTTTTTAAATTTTGAGCAGCATCAAAAAGTAGCTCAAATGTAGCATCCCAATCGTAATCGGCGTTAAACTGTTGGAAATAGTTGAAATTAACTGAATAAATGATACATTCTGCAAAATTCAATCCCCCCAATTCCTGATTAATCCTTTCATTTAATAAGCGGTAGTAATCCAAAGTAGAAGCCCAGCTGATCCCTCCTACTAATCCTAGTTTTTTCATATTCTTCTTATTTTTTTATTCTCAACAAAAGTATATATCTTTATCCTGTTGTAACAGATACAAAAAATGAATATATTAATGTAACAGATGAAGGATTTTCAATATATAGCCCTTGCAGATCAATTTGAGCTCTTTATTAACAACGGTACCTATCCTGTTGGGTCCAAGCTTCCATCACTGCGCAGTGTCCGGGAGCAATTAAAAGTAAGTGTAGGTACTATACTCAAAGCTTTTATGGTTCTGGAAGACAGGGGGCTGGTTGCCGGAAAAGAAAGATCGGGTTTTATTGTACTCCGTAAATCGGTCTCTTCCATAAACCTCCCCCGGTATGCAGAAAATAAAACGGTCGCCCAGGAGGTCACTATTGGAAAAGTTTTGCGGGAAGCCTCATTTCCTGATCCGGAAAATAACTCTTATGTATCGTTTTTTAATGCTGTTTTAAGCCCTGACCTTTTACCTTTTAATGCTTTACGGAGAAGTTTACAGCAGGCCTCCAGAGATTTAACCGGGCAACATCTGCAGTATGAATCCGCCGCCGGAAATATCCACCTGAGAACAGAAATTGCCAAAAGATCTTTTCTTTGGCAGGGAAAATTAACTGCCGATGATGTAATCATTACCAATGGTGCTTTGGAAGCGGTAAGCTTATGTCTGCGTGCTGTAACAAAAATGGGTGATACTGTCATTGTTCAGTCACCTGTCTACTATGGGATATTACAGACTATAGAAAGTCTGGGTTTAAAAATAATTGAATTACCGGACAATCCTCTTACCGGAATCAATGTTCAGGACTTGGAAGAAATCTGCAACAGTCAGAAGATTTCAGCCTGTATATTGATTTCAAACTTTAATAATCCAAACGGTATTATTTTCAGCAATGAAAAAAAACATGATATAGCCGCTTTTGCCGAAAGAATGAAAATACCGGTAATAGATGATGATATTTATGGTGACCTTCATTTTCAGGCACAGCGACCTGCAAATATAAAAAGTTATGATGAACAGGGCTGGATAATGCTTTGCTCTTCTTTCTCTAAATCGGTTGCGCCTGGCTACAGAATCGGCTGGTGTGCTGCTGGGAGGTTCACAGATAAGGTGATAAAGCTAAAAGCTGTTACCAATGTAGCGACTGCGAGCATCGTGCAGCTATCTTTATTACAGCTTTTAAAAACAGGTGCTTATGACAGGCATTTGCGAAAGTTGAGACCCGAATTGCACAGGCTCATGTTATTAACTACACAGGCTATAGAAAATTATTTTCCTTCAGATATACGGATGAGCCGTCCTGAAGGAGGTCTGGTGCTCTGGATAGAATTGCCGGGCTATATCAATGCTTTTGAACTTCAGCAGAGGGCAATTGATCAGTTTGTAAATGTTGCTCCCGGCCCTTTATTTTCCAATAACGGGGATTATATCAATTATATCCGGATCAGTTGTAATAATGTATGGAATGTTAAAGTTGAAAAAGCCTTAAAAAGACTAGGTAGTATTATAAAGAGTATGCGGTAAAGCCAATAGTTAAAATAGATCTTCTACTTTATATAATATTATAAATCATAGTACAACGATTTCAGGGAATATAATAATTAAAACGAGGCGAATAGTATTCACCTCGTTTCCTTCAAATTAAATATGATATGAAAAATATGAATAAGATTATACAGGAGAAGCTTTCAGCATCAGATCATGCAGATCTGTATTTTTAATAAAAGGCTGTAGATGTTCACTTCCTGGCCCATAGACGGCTACTTCCACATAATCTCCTGAATGGTCCATGCTGATCCAGCCTACAGAATTATGTTTTTTCTGAATTTCAGAATAGAACTTAAAAGGCAGCTTTTTATAATTGTAGAGGCCGTCTTCCTTTTCAAGTCCGTTATAAAAGCTGAGCAGATGTTTGGCTTCGTCATCATTCAAAACAATTTTATTCCCTTTGTAGATCCAGTCTTTGATCTGTTTTACCGAATAATCTTTGTGGATTTCATTTAAAATGTACTCATTGGTATATTGGTAATCCGAGATGCTGTTAAAATTTTTAGTAGCATCAGATCCATAGATTGTTCCCGGATTTGCATTCCCATGATCTGTAGTGATGATGACTAAAGTATTTCCGTCTTTTTCAGCAAAATCCATTACGGTCTTTACAGCTTCATCAAATGCCAGCTGATCGTGGATCAGTGCTGCAACGTCATTAGCATGGGCTGCCCAGTCCACTTTCCCGCCTTCTACCTGAAGCACAAAACCTTCCGGGTGCTCTTTCATCTGGTTGATAGCAGTTTGGGTCATCTCAGCCAGTGTAGGAGTATTTTTAAATTCAGGAAGATGGGCTCTGTCAATACTGTAAGGCAGAGCGCCTGTACTGAAAATACCTAAGACCTTCTCTCCTTTTTGTACATTTTTCAGATCTGTACGGGCTTGCAGGATCCGGTACCCTTTCTTTTGATAAACAGAATAGAGATCTTTTTGGTCCTCTCTTTTGGCGGGATTAAAAAATTCGTCTCCACCTCCCATCAATACATCCACCTCCAGGTCCGCATACATTTCTGCTATCTGAGGCTCTGCGTTTCTCCTTGCGGAATTGACACAAAAGCCTGCCGGTGTAGCATGGGTAATGGTAACTGTCGTTACACAACCTGTCTTTTTTCCTGCTTTCTTAAACTTCTGCCATATAGGAAGATGCTTTTCGCCATTGGCTCCTATATTCAAGACTCCGTTTTTTACTCTTATTCCTCCTCCGAAAGCTGAGCTTGCAGCGGCTGAATCGGTTACCATAGAGCTTGCTGAAGCAGTATCCATTAATGCACGTGAAACTTTTTTCTCATGATACAGATTCATCCACCGGCTTCCTTTCCCAAGAATATTTCTGGAATACTGATCCGCCATTGACAGAGTTCCCAGGCTCATACCGTCACTTACCATGAAGATGATATTTTGGGCTTTTCCCTTATGGGGATGTTCAATATTTCTTTTGGAGCTCCAGAGCTCAGAGGGTGATAAGGTTAGTAACCCAGAAAGAAGTGCTGAACCTTTCAGAAATTTTCTTCTGTCCATATGCTGTAAAAATAATACTGCAAGTTATCATATTTAGTTTCATATGGTAACTTTGTTGCATTAATAAATAGTTAATTTTAAATGTTTCTTGGAAAAGGATCTTCAAAATTTTGTTTTTGCTCAAACAATTCTTTTTCTGATCCATTGATAAGACAATTCTGAAGATCAGACAATATCTGATCTTTGTTCAGATTCTGTCCTATAAAAACAAGCTCGTTGATTCTGTCGCCCCAGTTTTTGTCCCATCTGCTCTCTATAAACTCCTGATGCTCCGCAAATGAAGCATATTGCATTCTGTAATTCATTGGCATGCTGCACCACCATACTCCTGCCTTTTCCAGGCGGAAAGAACCTCCTGCCTGAGAAAAATTCAAAGCATCGTCCGGCCTGGAAGCCAGCCAGAATAAGCCTTTTGCCCTGATAGCACCCTCAGGGTACTGATGATTAAGATATTTCCACAGCCTCATGGGATGAAAAGGTCTCTTATCTCTGAATATCAACGAACTTATACCGTATTCTTCCGTTTCAGGAGTATGATATCCGGCCTGTAATTCTTTTTGCCAGCCTGCAGAAGACTGAGCTTTATCAAAGTCAAAAAGTTTTGTATTTAAAATCTGTTTAGGATCAACCTTACCGAATTCCGAATGAAGAATAGTGGCCTCGGGATTCAGCTTTTTTATAGCAGCCTTTAAAAATCCTGCTGTTTCAGCATCTATCAGATCGGTTTTGTTGAGAATAATGACATTGGCAAACTCGATCTGGTCGGTAAGAAGATTCACAATGGTTCTGTGATCTCCTTCCATATCGGTAAGATTACGGTCTGTCAAAAACTCATTGGAGCCAAAATCTTTTATAAAATTGAAGCCATCAACTACAGTGACCATAGTATCTATATAGCTGAAGCGGGAAATATCAATTCCGCTTTCTTCATCAATGTAGGTAAATGTTTGAGCGACCGGAACAGGTTCGCTGATTCCGGTACTTTCAATGAGCAGATAATCAAAACGGTTTTCCCGGGCCAATCGTTCCACCTCTATCATCAGATCTTCCCTGAGTGTACAGCAGATGCATCCGTTGCTCATTTCCACCAGCTTTTCTTCTGTCCTTGAAAGCGTATTTTGGTTTTCAACGAGACGCGCATCAATATTCACTTCACTCATATCATTCACAATGACGGCTACTTTCAGCCCTTGTTTATTATGCAGGATATGGTTCAGCAAAGTTGTTTTTCCGGCTCCCAGAAATCCGCTCAGTACCGTTACAGGAAGTTTTTTGGTCATATCGTTAATGTTTATGATTTTTAAAGTTGATAAGGTGTCCTGTAATTAAACCTGCTGCTCCAGCATATATTAAAGGAATATGAACTTCAAATATGAGGTCGGTCAGTACGGAAATGAAGATCAGGATAAGAGAGGTCCAAAACAAAAGTTTCAGCCAGCGACTCGTTATTTTTTGAGTGACTCTGAAAACAACAACAGCACCGATGGCTAAAAATGCCATGTCGATATAAGGGTTATGTGAAATGCCTAAAGGAATGATCATCAGTAACGGGAAAACAATACAATGAACCAGGCATAAAACAGCAGCAGAAATTCCTACAGCATCGAGGATTTTTGATTTCATAAAGCGATGGGATTTAATTTTTATTGTAACTTTATTGCAAAAGTAAATATAAAAATCTAAATAACGCAACTTTGTTGCATTAAAATATGAAACAGATCAGAAATACTCACGCAAAAACTGAAATTTTAAATCTCATTAATAAGTCTGATGTAGCCCTTACCCACTCTGATATTCAGAAAAAATTAGGAGATCTATGCAATAGGGTTACTATTTACAGAGTATTGGAAAGACTTGAAAATGAAGGAGCCATTCATAAAATAGTCAATGTGGATGGTGTCGTGAATTTTGCAAGATGCGGCGGAAAATGCACACATGAGGAGCATTTTCATAATCATGTTCATTTTAATTGTAAAGTATGTCATTCAGTTACCTGTATAGAAAATGCAATTCCTGAAGTCAGCCTGCCTGAACATTTTGTGGCTCAGGAGTATAATTTTGTCATCAGTGGAATCTGTCCAAAATGTTCTGATTCATAGGTTTTATACAATGGTGATCCTTATAATTTAGAAAAGGGGGCTGTAATTCATTTAAAATATATTAATTTGGAGAATATAACTAAGCTTTTTATGAGTGCCAAAACAGAATTTACGAAAACAAAAGGTTCTGAACAGTCTGTAGAGCAGCTCTATGATGTAATCTATCCTTTAATAGTTTCTGAGGAATAAAAAACCTCCTTAAAAGCATTTTTAAGGAGGTTTTTTATGGCTGAAATATCTGCTATAAAGGAGATATATAGACTTCTATTTTGGTTCCGTCATAGTTAAAAGTTCCATCGGAATTCTTTTTTCCTAAAACCCATTTCAGGTCCACAGGAACTGACCAGGCAGATCCCAGGGAAAAACCGTTTACTGACCGGATTTCATTCATATGTCCGGTAGTAATGGCTGAATGGAAAAAAGTTTTATCTATAAGCCTATAGAATCCAATTGCTTTTCCTTTAGGGATGATAGAATATCCGTCCCATTTTTCTCCTGAAGGATAATTAAATTTGGTTAACCATCCTTGTCCTGCAGACTGTACCAGCTCATCCGGACTAATGCGTGCCCCATACATATATAAGGTATAGGCTACTACATCATGACATACGCCGCTATTGTACTTTGAAATATTTTCCGCACCTGCAAGTAGTGCATTGGCAACGGGTTTCCTTTCCGCTAAACCTAACTGGGCTTTTCTGGCTCCTTCTGGTGTTATGAATGACATATTAATAATTTTTTGGTGTACGTAAAGATACATCTTTTATATTAAATGAGTCAGGAGCTGCAATCTCATGGTGTATTCGGTCAGAAAGCAAAAGAGCGGTTAATGCTGATTTAAAGAATCTGTTTCATACCTGATTCTGATCCAATTGATACTGTCTGATGTCTGAAGTTCCTTATCAAATTGCTGTTTCCAGTTCTTTCCCAAGTTTTTTTCAAGGCTTTTGAAATAGATCTTGTTAGAGGCTTCATATTGTTTTTTCAGATCTTCTATACTGTCTGTGATGATACATCCGGCCTCAATGCGTTCGTAGCACAGATTCCATTTTTTTACCAGGCTGTCGATAGCCGAAACATCAATATCCTGCAGACCTCTGCTAGCTACCATTATTTTCGTCAAAAAATACCAAAAAATGAACAGATTTTCTGCTTATTCAGAATGGGTATAAATTCCATCTAATTCACAATGATCCGTTGGGTGGAGAAAATAAAAATATTATTTTTATCGCCCTAATTAAGATAAAGACTAATTATGCCCACTGATGCTTCTCACAAGCTGATTCCGATGACTGCCTTCGTTATTGAATATTATTCAAACGAAGGATATGCCGATCTTCAAATATTAAGTTTGATGAAGAACTATGCGAATTTTCTGAAACAATCCCTTACACTGGGAATGTTTGTTCCTGTAGATGAAGATGGCAATGTATTGAAAGAACCTAAAAATTATGCTTCATGGAAATTGCCTGAGCATAATGAAGGAAAAAAAGCACATGCTGCCGGCTCCGGAGAATATAATGATTATCTGAAGGCTGAGCAGAATTGTATGTTTGAAGGCTTTAGGGTTGATTATAACGGATATTCAAAAGTAAGGATCGTGGCTTCATATGATCCCTCTATAGAATTGTCTTTTAACAAGAATGATCTGTTGCCTTCAGGATTTACGGATGTTGAATCACTTATTGTTTTTGATGACATTTACCTGACTTCAAGTGCTTTAAACAGAATCGGGATAAAAATAAAATCCTGACTTCATAAAAATTACAAAATAAAACTCTTTATCTGCTCTGGTAAAGGGTTTTTAAATTAAGTAAACTTATCTGGTGCATTCTCGAAAAATTATAATTTTATTAAAATTAAATATATTTAAGGGTCTGTTTGGCTTTTTAATCTTGCTCCTAATTCTATGATCAGCGAAGCTTGTGCAGGATTAATCCGCTTCTTTGCCTCTTCTGAAATGAACCACTCCCATTGGTCTACTTCAGGTATTTCGATTATTCTACCTGATTTGGGAGGCCATTCTACTGATAAGGTATTACTGTAAAGATCTGATGTTTCGATATCTCCTTCCAGCGCCCAGGCGTGAACGGTCTTGCCTCCTTTTTGTCTCACAGGTAACAATTCGATAAATTTTTCTGCCATCAAAGCTTTTCCGGTTTCCTCTTCAAATTCGATCAGTGCACGCTCCAATGGATTTTCATCAGGAAGTATCTCTCCTTTGGGAATAGACCATGCTCCGATGTCTTTATTTTTCCAGAACGGTCCACCAGGATGAACCAGGAAGTAATACAGATCTTCTCTTTCTTTTTTAAAAAGCAAAATACCCGCGCTTGTTTTCATAGGATTCAATTTTGGATATTCATGAAAAAATTGCACCAATAAATAAAAATTGCAAAGGTAAACTTGTTTTCTCTGCTTTCTTTACATTAAAGCTGTTGAAATTTTTCTAATGAAAACCGCAAAAGACTCATAAAAGGTTAAACACTTAAGTTGCTTTAGGTAACAAGCTTTGTGCATAATAAGTACACTTAAGTTTTTGAGAATCTTTGATTTTCTTCTTATGTGGATTTTTTATACAATATCATTTTAAACTAACTTAAGTGGGCTAAAGTGTTTAGAATAAATATTTTAGCGTCTTTTGTGATTGAAAAACATCTGTGATTGAAAAACATCTCCATTCTTAGGAGATAAAAAGTTTAAACAGTTTCCTTATAAAAGAAGAGATTTCACAATAGTAACCATGCTCATTAAAATCACTACGATCCCAACGACAACAAACATTTTCTTGGTAGGAAGTTTCGATGTGAGCATAGCCGAAAACGGGGCTGTAAAAACGCCGCCCAGCAGAAGTCCCAGTACAATATTCCAATGGTGGATTCCTATCGTAAAGATAAAGGTGATGGCACTTGTGATTGTCAGCAGGAACTTGGCAACGGTCGAACTGCCTACGACATAACGGGGAATTCTTCCTTCTTTGATCAATGTTCCGGTTACTAATGGACCCCATCCTCCCCCTGCAAAAGAATCTATAAAACCTCCCACAAGCCCCAATACCCTGAGATTGGTTCTCCGTTTGGGTTTACCCCGGTTTGTTTTTTTATCTTTAAATGCATTTTTAAGGATATTTAACCCAAGATATAAAGTATAGCAGGCAATGATGGGCTTTACAATATGAGCATAACGTTCGCCATAATGGGACAAAGTTAATGCCCCGATAATCGAACCCACTATAGCCAGAGGAAACAGTACCCAAACCATTTTTTTATTGACATTTCCCAGCTTATAATGGCTGAACCCTCCTGCTGCCGTTGTGAAAGATTCTGCAGAATGAATGCTTGCGCTGACAACAGGTGGCGGAACATTCAGCAATAACAGTATGGTTGTGCATATTACGCCATACCCCATTCCCATTGACCCGGCTACAATTTCTGCCATAAAGCCGGCAAACAGCATCCAATAGAAAATATGTCCGTCTTTACTGAGAAAATCCTGAATATCTCCGGAAAGATCAAACTGATAGACAACAAGACCAAATATTCCGAAAAAAAGCATAAGCCCTATAATGGCCAGATAAATATTGGCTCTTCTTTGGGCTGTTTTGGTAATGCTGATCAGCTTTTCGATCTCCATGTCAGACTTTTCTGAAGAGCTTTTTCCTTCAGCCAGGTATTGGGTGGTGATCTTATTGAGTTCCTTTACCTTATAATTAAAATCTCCTTTCAGCTGATTGCGGATGTTGTGCATATTATCCAGCACATGATCCATTTCATCAGGAATGATCTCTGTAAAGGTTTCCCGTAATCTCTTGGCTATGGTGGGAGACTTTCCATTGGTGGAGATCGCTATTTTAAGACTTCCTTTTTTCACTATGGAGCCCAGATAAAAATCACATAAACCGGGCTTGTCCGCGATATTCACCAATACATTTTTTTTCCGAGCTTCTTCCCTGATCTGTCCGGCTAATGCAATATCATTGACAGCGATGATCGCAAGGTCCGCACCATTAAAATCCTGGCTTATGTAAGCTCTTTCGGATAACAGTAAATTCGGATATTGGTTTTGTAACATTCTGACTTCAGGAATAATTTCCCTGGCTACCAGCTTTATGACCGTTTCAGGTGAATTACCGAGTACGGATTCCAGCTTTTCAAGAGCAACTGTACCGCCGCCGATGATAAGCAGCGAGAGGTTTTCAAGCTTTAAAAATACAGGATACAAAGAATTACTCATCTTGATCATAATTTTAGGTCATATGTAAAGGCCAGATAATATAAACCTCCGATCTCAGGACCTGCCGCATATTGAAAATAATGGCGGTTAAGCAGATTGGTCGCCCCAATCTTTACATTCGCATGGATTTCCGGTAGCTTCCAGGTCGCCTGGGCATCAATGGTGTAATAGGCAGGAATTGTCCCCGATGCTAACGGGCTTTCCCACATGAAACTATTCTGCCATCTCGCTACAAGTGTCAATCCGATATTCCTGAAAATCTCTCTGTTTCCCACACTTATATTAACCATCCATTTCGGAGTGTTGAAAGCGGTAATAAACAGATCTGAAGTAGTGTTGGAAGCAAGGTCGTTATAAGAAACATTCGTATTGATGTTATAATTTCCTGTTATATTGTAACGGATGCCTAAAGAAGTTCCATAACTCTTGTAAGTGCTGTTGCTGTTGGTATATACTCTGTACCGGTCCTGCTGGCTCCTGTCAAGCATTGCAAGAACAGCAGCATTGCTTCCTACCTGGCTGTTTTTTGGGACAGCCACTTCTACCTGCCCGAGGAACCCTTCATAGATGTTGTAGTAAAAATCCCAGTCCAGAACCAGCTTATTGTTAAAGAAAACAGATTTGTACCCTACTTCAAATGAATTGATCTTTTCAGGCTGTAATTTTTGCAGATTGGCTACCGCTAAAAGCTGTTGATTGTCCTGAGCTGCCTGACTCTGGCTTTTACCGCCGTCTACATCAGCATTTACTGCAGAAGTAAATCTGTCAATAGAAGCAAGTGTATAAGAATTCTCCAGGTAACCCAGTCCTTCATTCACTTTTGAAAGACCTCCCACTCTTCTCACATTCCCGTTATTCACAAAAGAAAGCGCTTCAAACAGGGATGGGAAACGATATCCGTTTTGAAAGGAAGCTCTGAAATTGTGCTGGTTAACAGGTGAATATACAACGCTTATCCTTGGATTCAGCTTGGCTTCAAATTCCGGATTTCTGTCGATACGTAAGGCAGCATTCAGTTTTAATTTATCATCAAAGAAAACCTTGGTAATCTGGGCAAAAGCGCCGTATTTCTGATAGATTACATCTTTACCAAATGTACCATTGGCTAAAGGAATATTTCTTTCATTTACCGGTCTGTTAAAATCTACAAAATTGTTCCCGTCCGGTGTTATACTGTATAAACGGTAATCGATACCGGCAAGAAGATTGAAAATTTTCACAAATCTGCTGAGATCATACGTTAATTCTCCCTGGTAGAATCGGGATTTCTGCTCAAGTTTAGCGCCTCCGGTTGCCGGAGCACCTGCAATGCCCACATTGGCTGAATCCCAGTTGTTGATTCCGATGATGGTATTCTTTAATTGCTCAAAGGCCGCAGTTCCCGGAACGACTCTGTTTTTGTCTGCTTCCTTACGGGCGAGAATAAAAGCATCATTAAGATTTACGCCCGCATTGATGTTGTTCTGCAAAGCTGTCTGGAATATATTTTTCCAGTTGTTGTTTGAAAGATTGGTGAGATCCAGATTGTCTGCCAAAGGTTTAAGATTATAGGAATCTCCTGTATTTTCTATGGATGCATAAGCCCGGAAAGTAAGCTCTTTACCTGTAAGCTCTACTTTGTGATTCTGGACGGTAGCATTCTGCAAACGGATTTTGTTTCCTCTCTGGAAAGTTCCGTCCAGCAATCCGTAGCGGTATACGTACGATGCTTTCCACTGATCACCAAAACGGTAATACAGTCCTGCATCAAACTTGATATTTTTGACATCAGGGCTTACAAGATCTTTTTCCAGATAACCTGTTCTGGAAACATTGAATGTCGTGGGCTTTCCGTTATAGTCTACTTTTACAGCAACCCTGTTGTTTCTTTCATCACCGTATTTATTCCAAAGATCTTCAGCAGGATTGTTGGTCAATGAAAAATTAGGATTAGCAGTGACTAAAGAGCCCGGATTTTGGTCTGACAGATTGTTAGAGATCCAGTCAGTTCCGCTGAAATAAGAGGCATTAAGCTTTACGGCCCAATTTTTATTGATCACTTTCGCAAACCTAAGGGCGCTCTCACCCAAGGTACTTATTTTATGATTGACATTGTCTACATGATTGACTCCTCCCCGAAAATAAACACTTATTCCTTCAGAAGTAAACGGATCTTTGGTCTGAAGGCTTGCCAGTCCGTTGATCGCATTCATTCCATACAATGCGGAAGCAGCACCCGGAGTGACCTCCATAGACTGTATATCCAATTCTGTAGGGCCTATGGCATTTCCCAGCGGTACACCTAACGTTGCGGACTGTACATCAACCCCGTCCACCAATTGCATAAACCGGAAGTTGTTGGGTGAGTTGAACCCTCTGGAATTCGGGATCTTTAAAGTAAGGCTGGAAGTCAGAAGCTGCAGTCCTTTTACGTTTTCCAGGGTTTCATAAAAAGAAGCTGCCGGACTTTCCCTGATCGTTCTGATATCTATCTTTTCAATCGCTATCGGAGACCGTAATATTTTCTCCGGAACCCTGGAGGCTGAAATAACTACAGCATCAATAATGGTATTCTGAGGATTCATTCCGACGGTTATCTTATTGGAAGGTGAAAGCACTTCAACGGTCTGGCGGGTAAAACCCTCTTTATTGATCACAAGACGGAAAGGGATGGTAACTCTTGTTCTTATTTTAAAGTTTCCGAGCTGATCTGTGAACGCGGAATCTTCTGTGTTTTCGATCTGCACTTTTACGGAGTCAAGACCTTTGTGTGTTCCTGTATTTTTGATGGTCCCGCTTAATTCTATAAGCTGCTGCTGTGCTTCTGCCAGATTAAAAAATAGAAATGTAAATGCGATAATTCCGGCTTTGGGTAGAAAATTTCCCTGTTTTTTGTTTTTCATTTTTCTTCATTTTTTAGGTTAAGAATGAAGCTGTCTGAACTTTTTTCAACTACACAAGACACAAATGGTTTCACCTTGAACACTTTAATTCATTTAAGTAAGTTGAGAATAGTGTTATAAAAGCTCACATAAGATGAAAACCGAAGATATTCATGAAGCTTAAGTGCGCTCTATCTACACAGATTATCACTTAAAATATTTAAGTGTTAAAAAAGCTTTTTGTGGATTTTGTGTTTATTTCATAGAAGTTTAAACAGCTTGGATGGTACTGTTATCTGAGAATCAACAACACATGCACATTCGTTTACCTGAAAGAAGAGGTTGAGCATTTTTAATTTTTTTCAGATCATCATGAAAATTAGCCATATATTCAATTTAAGGTTTGTAAGTAACGGTACGAAAAATCACCAAATGTTTCTTCTGTAAGCCTTTGCTGTACATAGATCCCGAAAAGTTCATCCAATGTGGTAAGAATCTCTTCTTCACCGATGTTCTCTTTAAATTTTGTATTCAGTCTCATCCCCAATCTGTCACCGCCGATATGCAGGTTGTATTTACCATAGGCTGTACCCACAAACCCGATTTCTGCATTCGGGGATCTTCCGCAGCCATTAGGACAGCCGGTCATGCGGATCGTGATGTCTTCCTGCAAAAGACCATACTTTTCAAGAATAGGCTCTATTTTGGTTACCAGAGAAGGCAGATAACGCTGTGCTTCAGCCAAAGCCAGTGAGCAGGTGTTCAAAGCAACGCAGGCAACAGAATTTTTACGCAGAGAACTTGCTCCTTCCGTATAATCAGAAATTCCAAATTCTTTTAAAAGGGTTTCAATTTCGGCTTTATCTTCTTCATTGATATCCGCCAGAATAAGATTCTGATTACAGGTAAAACGGAAATTGGCCTTACCGGTTTGGGCGATCTTTAATAATCCGGCTTTCAAAGGATACTCTTTGGTATTCAGAACTCTTCCGTGTTCTACAAACAAGGTATAAAACCATTCCCCTTGATGGTTCTGTATCCAGCCATAACGGTCTTTTCTCTGTTCAAACTTAAATTCTCTGGCAGGCTCAAAGCTGAAGCCTGTTCTTTTTTCCACTTCAGCTCTGTACTGATCTATTCCCAGCTTATCGATCGTGTACTTTAATCTTGATAGTTTTCTGTCGCTTCTGTTCCCGAAATCTCTTTGTACCGTGATGATCTCATATACCGCTTTCAATACTTTTTCTTCGGTATCTGCAAATCCAAGTACAGAAGCAAGACGGGCATAGGTGGCTTCATTTCCGTGGGTGGCTCCCAATCCTCCTCCTGCCGCGATATTATAGCCGACGATTTCGTTGTTCTCAACAATAGCGATCAGTGCAATATCATTGATAAATACATCTACATCGTTGTTGGGAGGAACTGCAATTCCGATTTTTAATTTTCTTGGAAGATATCTGTCCTGGTATAGAGGATCTTCTTCAGCCTTCCGGTTAACGATCAGCTCATCATCGATCCAGATATCATAATAAGACTGGGTTTTGGGAAGACACATTTCGCTGATCCTTGCTGCCAGTTCATACGCCTGCTGATGCAATGGAGACTCTGAAGGATTGGCTGTACACGTTACATTTCTGTTGACATCACCACAAGCTGCAATGGAATCAAGGTGCTGAAGATTGAAGCTCTGAATGGTTGGTCTTAAATGTGATTTTAAAATACCATGAAGCTGAATGGTCTGCCTTGTGGTGATCTTTATGGTTCCTGTAGAATGATCCTCGGCGGTTTCATTCAGGCCTATCCATTGTTCAGGTGTCAAAAAACCTCCGGGAAGCCTCAGTCTGATCATATAGGAATACAGCCATTCCAGTTTTTTGGCAACCCGCTCTTCCCTTCTGTCCCTGTCATCCTGCTGGTACATTCCGTGAAACTTGATGAGGGTCTGGTCATCTTCCCTGATCGCTCCTGTAAAATCATCTGAAAGGCTTTCCTTTAAAGTTCCCCTGAGCCCGTTACTGCTGGTTTTGATCCTTTCTACCGGTGAAAGGTTATCTTTATTGCTCATAAATTTGTTTTCTTTTTAATTGTTACAAATAGAATAGTTTACCTCCTTTTAATACACATCTTTAGCATATCTGCCGCTAAGCTCCATTTCTTCCAGATAATGAAGGGCTTCTTCTTCAGTACACTTTCCTTCATTTTGAATAATCGAAAGGAGTGTCTGCTCTACATCCCTGCTCATAGGCTCTTTGGCCCCACAAACATAAACAGATGCGCCTCCCTCAAGCCAGTAAAAAACTTCCTGGGCCTTTTGCTCCAGCTTGTGCTGAACATATATTTTCCCGGCTGTATCTCTGGAAAAAGCCAGATCTAAATGGGTCAGACTGCCGGTCTTAAGGAAATCCTGAAGCTCAGCCTGGTAAAGAAAGTCTGAAACGAAGTTCCGGTCTCCGAAAAAGAGCCAGTTTCGCCCTTCCGCACCTAACGCATCACGTTCCCAAAGGAATGATCTGAAAGGAGCTATACCCGTTCCCGGACCAATCATGATGATGTCCTTATCAGGTTCCGGCAATTTGAAATGTCCTGCATCCTGAATGTAGAATTCAACTTCCTCTCCTTCAGTGAATTCGCTCAGGAAGCCGCTGCACAGGCCATTATGTTTCTGCTGATCAATAAAGAATTCCGATTTGGCAACCGTAATATGGATTTCTGTATCACCATGCGCTTCAGGAGAAGACGATATGGAATACAGACGGGGTGCCTGTGCTGTCAATACCCGAACTACCTCTTCAAATTCATCCGCATTTTTTACAGGATAAATCCTGAGAAGGTCAAGAAGGCCCAAACGGACTTCCGGTATGGAATGTCCCGTGATCCTGGCGTATTGCGCTACCACTGATTTAAGCAGATAACTGATGTTGAGATGCTTGTGTAAAAGTTCTTTTACGGTGTCCGTCACTTTTGCTGTTTCTATCCGTTTTTGAGGATCAATGCCTGTGAGTGCGATAATCTGATCAACCGCTGATTTCGGATTGACCGGTATGATGCCCAAAGCTGCGCCGGGCTGATAAACAAGAGCTTCTTCTGTTTCTATCTCAATGTGATACGTTTCTTTTTCAGAAGTAATGTCGTTCAGATTGATAATAGTGGAAACTTTTCCTTTAAATTTTTTTCTGCCCGTTGAAACCTTTGGGGGTGAAATACTTTTTATACTGTTATTGGTTTCAGAGGTTTTGTTTACGGTTTCAAATACAAGCTCGATCCAATGGGATGCTTCCTGTTCATAGTCAATATCACATTTTTTCAATGGAATGATACGCCGGGCTCCCAATATTTCAAAACGGCAGTCTACATCTTCTCCGGTTTTGCAGAACTGAGGATAGCTGCTGTCTCCTAAGGCCAGAACTCCGAACTTCAGCTTACTGAGGCTCATTTCATTCTCATGAATGTAATCATAGAATTTTTTGGCAAGGGCTGGTGGCTCTCCTTCTCCCTGGGTACTGATAATCACAAAAAAGAATTCTTCTTTGGGAAGATCTTTAGGCTTATATTGGGATAGATCAGCCAGCTTTACCTGTATCCCTTTTTTCTTGATTACTCCTGCCAATGCGGTAGCCAGCTTTTTGCTGTTCCCGGTTTCCGTACCGTAAGCCAGGGTTATTTTCTTTACAGCATTTTGTGCCGTATTTTCAGCTTGCTGAGGTGGCAGCGTGGCCGTTAATAGGATCCCTCCGGCAACGCCGGCCAGATATCCGCTTGCCCAGATCGCTTCATCCCTGGAAAGCTCTCCGGATATTTGTTTTAATACGTTCAGTTTTGTTTCAGACAGCATATTCAAAGAAATTTTGAGTGTTGGCGATTAAACTTCCATTCTCTACCGATTTAAAATAAAGACCATCCTGTTCCGCTTTGTTCAGCCAGGAGAATTTTTCATGCAGATTCACTACTTTGCCTATGATCACCAAAGATGGAGAGGCGAAAGTTTTATCTCCAAAAGCCAGACTGAAATCATCAAATGAAGAGGTATATACCTTCTGATAGGGAGTTGTAGCCTGTTCAACGATGGCAATTTTTTTCTCATCCGAAACGTCAAGCTGCCTGAATTTTTCTACAAGGTGGGTAAGGTTTCCTTTAGACATATAGAAAACAAGGGTATCACTGGTTACAGAAAGCTCTTTCCAATATTCTTCAGTAAGGATCTCTGATTTGTAATAGGTAAGGAACCGTACTGATGTTGAATATCCTCTTGCCGTCAAAGGCATTCCGGCATAAGCTGCCGCTCCCAGGGCTGCTGTAATTCCCGGAATGATCTCATAAGGAATATGATGTTGTTTTAAAGCCAGCAGCTCATCCAGAATATTGGAGAAAATAGAAACATCTCCTCCTTTAAGCCTTACAATGGTCTTATTCTCCCGGGCATATTCCACCATCAGAGTATTGATATGAGATTGAGGGGTAGAGGCATTTTTACTGCATTCTTTGCCTACATAAATAACTTCGGTAGCTTTGTTGACGTACATTTCCAGGATCTCAGGACTTACCAGACGGTCACAAAGAATAATGTCTGCTTTTTCAATGGCTTTTACGGCTTTTATGGTGATCAGTTCAGGGTTGCCGGGGCCTGCACCGATAAGGTAAACCTTTGGTGATTTTATAATTGTTTTCATTGAAGTCGGTATTAATTAAGGATTTAGAAGAGTCCTTCTACAGACAGATACCTTTCACCGGTATCATAGTTGATGGTAAGGATTTTAGCGCCAGGTTGTATTTCCGGTAAGTGCTTTGCGATCGCTGCCAGGGCTGCCCCTGTGGAAACTCCTACAAAAAGGCCTTCTTTTTTCGCGGCATTGATAGCATATTCGTAAGCTTCATCCTTACCCACGGTAATCACTCCATCCAAAAGAGTAATATCCAGTATAGAAGGGACGAATCCGGCTCCCAATCCTTGCAATGGATGCGGTGCAGGGCTTCCTCCGCTTAATACGGGAGATAGTTCCGGTTCCACAGCAATGACTTTAACGTTGGGATATTTTTCTTTTACTGTTTGTGCAATTCCGGTGATATGACCTCCGGTTCCTACTCCTGTAATGATATAATCCAGACCGTCAGGAAAGTCTTTTAAAATCTCCTGAGCTGTGGTTTCAGTATGTATTTTAACGTTGGCAGGATTGTCAAACTGTTTTGGAATCCATGAATTGGGAGTTTCTTCTGCTAATTCGTCGGCCTTTTCAATAGCTCCTTTCATTCCTTTTTCTCTTGGGGTCAGTACGAACTCAGCTCCATAAGCTTCCATAATTTTCCGGCGCTCAATACTCATGCTTTCCGGCATTACCAAAATCAGTTTGTATCCTTTAACAGCGGCAACCAGAGCCAGTCCGATCCCTGTATTTCCACTTGTAGGCTCTATAATGATGCTGTCTTTGTTCAATAATCCTTTAGCTTCTGCATCTTCAATCATTGCTAATGCAATTCTGTCTTTAATACTTCCTCCCGGATTACTTTTTTCTAATTTGATCCAGATTTCATGATCTGTACTGAAGAGATTGTTAATTTTTACGACGGGCGTATTCCCGATCGTTTCTAATGCATTCTGAAATTTCATATCACTTTAATTTTTATTTTTTCTGTTTTTATATTTTTAGATCACAAAGGTTAAAGATTCCGGCAATGAGCTGTTATCCTTTATTTTGAGCTCACTTTTATGATAGACCAGAGAATTGGCAGGCACATCCTGGGTGATCCATACATTTCCTCCGATGATGCTTTCTCTGCCTATGGTTGTATTTCCTCCTAAAATGGTAGCTCCCGAATAGATAATCACACCATCTTCAATATTGGGGTGTCTTTTCTGGTTGGCTTTTTCTTTGGAAACATTCAATGCCCCCAGAGTTACTCCCTGATAGACTTTGACGTGGTTCCCAATGACTGTTGTTTCTCCGATCACAATTCCGGTTCCGTGATCAATGAAGAATGATTCTCCAATCACAGCTCCGGGATGAATGTCAATTCCTGTTTTGCTGTGCGCATATTCTGAAATGACCCGGGGCAATATTTTGACTTCCTGTCTCCAAAGCTGGTGCGAAATACGATAGGCATAGGTGGCAAAAAAGCCGGGATATGCCAGATATATTTCTTCGAGAGAATCTGCTGCAGGATCAAATTCCAGAATTGATTGGGCGTCCAGAACCAATTGATCATACAAATCAGGTAAAACTTCAAAGAATTGACTCACATGAATTTCCGTACTTTTTTTGTCTCCCGTTACTGTATTGATCAGGTCAGAAAGTGTTTCCTGCAAGGCATCGAAATTTTTTTCTAACTGATCTTCAGTATTGTCATTTTGGGGAAGGAAAAGTACTTCATACAGATCTTTGACCCATTTTTTGGTTTTTATTTTATCAAAGAATCCATGAATATTGTTTTGCTTCGTCTGCTGAATTCTTTCAATTAAATGATTGGAAACTGCCATTTCTCTATTGAATTATACAGGCTGCAACCGTTGAGTTGGACGTTTCATCCACTAAAATCGCAGATCCTGTTCTTTTATTATTGATAAAGCTGTCATAGACCAGAGGCTGTGCCGTTCGGAGGGTAACTTTCACAATTTCATTAAGTCTGATCCCGCTCTCGATTTGTTCACGGGTAAGTGTATTGACATTGATCTTATAATCTATTTCCCTGACAATGGCTTTTACCAGTCTGCTATTCTGCTGCAGCAAATATGTATTGCCCGGCTGTAATGGTTTCTGGTCAAGCCAGCATAAAAGAACTTCCAGGTCTTTTTCCACGGTCGGGAGTTCTTCTTCAGTGCTAAAAACATCTCCTCTGCTGATATCTATATCATGGGCAATGTGGATAACGGCGGGCTGCCCTTCAAATGCTTCTTCTTTTTCCACTCCGTTGACCTCAATTTTGGAGATTTCACTTGCTATATCTGCCGGAAGAATATGAATTGGATCTCCTTTTTGGAATTTTCCACTTAATATCTGTCCTGCATATCCTCTGTAATCATGCAATTCTTCAGTTTGAGGGCGGATCACATACTGAACCTGGAAACGGCTTCCGTTATTTTTTTCTTCATGCAGGGTTACCTGTTCCAGGTATTCAAGAAGAGAGCTTCCCTTGTACCAGTCTGTTTCGGATGAAGTGGTGACAATATTATCTCCTTTCAATGCCGAAATCGGGAAATAGCTTACATCATTCAGTCCAAGATTTTCTGCCATTTTTGAATAGTCTGATCTGATGGAATCAAAAACGTCTTCTGAATAATCCACCATATCCATCTTATTAATGGCTACCGCTACTTTTTTCAGCTTTAAAAGTGATGCGATAATGGAATGTCTTCTGGTCTGTTCAATCACTCCCTTTCTGGCGTCAATAAGAATGACCATCAGATCGGAATTGGATGCTCCGGTGATCATATTACGGGTATACTGCACATGACCCGGAGCATCAGCAATAATAAATTTCCTTTTCGGTGTTGAAAAATACCTGTAGGCAACATCAATAGTTATCCCCTGTTCTCTTTCTGCCCGCAGCCCATCGGTTAAAAGGGCCAGGTCTACACCGTCTTCATTTTTGTTTTTAGAGTGTTTCTCAAGCACTTCCAGCTGATCCTGTAAAATGCTTTTACTATCGTAAAGCAATCTGCCGATAAGGGTACTTTTACCATCATCTACGCTTCCTGCTGTTATAAATCTTAATATATCCATCCGATTGTAATTATAAATAATGAGTAATGGGCAATGAATAATGTTGTGTGGGTATAGGTAAGGTTGTCGATCCTATATTACTCATTGCTGTTTGCTTACCTAAAAATAACCTCCTTTTTTCCTGTCTTCCATTGCCGCTTCCGTTACCCTGTCATCAATCCGGGTTTCTCCCCGCTCTGAAATTCTGGTGGCTACTATTTCTTCAATGACAGCATCAATCGTATCTGCGTAAGACTCTACCGCTGCGGTACAGGTCATGTCGCCTACAGTCCGGTAGCGTATTTTTTTGGTGGTAACAATATCATCCGGTTCTAAAAATACATGCTCGGAATTGGCAAGCCATTGTCCGTTGAAGTCTACCACCTCCCTTTCGTGAGAGAAATAAATAGAAGGTAATTCAATTTTCTCTCTTCGGATATAATTCCAAATGTCAAGCTCTGTCCAGTTGCTGATCGGGAAAACCCTTACATTTTCTCCTTTATGGATTTTTCCGTTGAAAATATTCCACAGTTCAGGACGCTGAAGTTTAGGATCCCATTGTCCGAACTCGTCACGGACAGAGAATATCCGTTCTTTAGCGCGGGCCTTTTCTTCATCTCTTCGGGCTCCTCCGATACAGGCATCAAATTCAAACTCTTCAATGGTATCTAATAGCGTATAGGTCTGAAGCCAGTTTCTGCTTGGGAATTTACCCTTAGCTTCCGTGAGCTTTTTACTTTTTATAGTATCTTCAACTTTTCTTGCGACTAGATCGACATTCAGCTGATCAACCAAGTGATCCCTGAAATCCAGTACTTCCGGGAAATTATGCCCCGTATCAACATGGACAAATTTAAAAGGGATCTTTCCGTGAAAGAATGCTTTTCTTGCCAGATGAGCCAGTACAATACTGTCCTTTCCTCCGCTGAATAGTAAGGCAGGGCGTTCAAACTGTCCTGCAACTTCTCTTAATATATAAATAGATTCGGCTTCCAGCTGATCCAAATAGTTTAATTGATGTATTGACATTTTTCTCTTTTTTTATTGATGAATATGCAGGCCACATTCCTTTTTACTGGTATCTTCCCACCACCAGCGGCCGGCTCTGAAATCTTCTCCTTCTTTAATGGCCCTGGTGCAGGGTTCACAGCCTATGCTGACAAAGCCTCTTTTATGCAGTTGATTGTATGGTAAATGATGGGCTTTTACATAATCCGTTACCTGTTCTGAGGTCCAGTGAAGGATAGGATGAAACTTGATGATCTCATTATCAGGATCCCATTCCAGCTGCGGCATATTTTGCCGGTTGGAAGAATGTTCTGACCTTAAGCCTGTAACCCATACCTGATATCCTTTCAGTGCTTTTTTCAAAGGGCGTACTTTACGGATCGTACAGCATGCTTTCCTCTGTTCTACGGACTGGTAGAATGAATCGGGTCCGTTTTCCGATATAAAGGTTTTTAATTCTTCCGTATCAGGATAATACGCTTTAATATTCTTTTTAAAAAAAGCTCTTGTATTGGTCCATGTTTCATAGGTCTGCTCAAAAAGACGGCCTGTGTCTAAAGTAAAGACATCGATATCCAGGTCTTTGATCAGATGAGTGATCACCTGGTCTTCATAGCTGAAACTGGTGGAAAAGATCACCCTGCCTGGAAATCTGTTGCTTAATATCTGCAGTCCATTATCCTGGAGTAAGCTGTCAGAAGCCTCCTCCATGAGTTTGTCAAATTCATTTTTCAGATTGTTTTCCATATCCAATTGAAATTAAGTATTGCAAATATATATAAAATTCTATTACTCCTATCAAAATAGTAGAATTTAAATATAAAAAAATTTAACTTTTATTCATAAACTTAGTCAGAGTGGCCTCCATCATACTTTTTCTGGTCTTTTCACGGACAATGATCAATTCATTTCTGAGGTAGCATACTGCTTCATCCACACAGTCGTCACAGGGTTCATAGAAGTTCAGGGAAACACAGGGGGTGAGAGCAATAGGACCGTCAAAAATACGGTAAATATCAGCTAATGACACTTCATCCGGGGATTTTAGCAGGTAATATCCCCCTACTTTGCCCTGCTTACTGTTGACAAGTTTAGCTCTTTTGAGCTCCAGAAGGATTTGTTCCAGAAATTTTTTGGGAATGTTCTCGTCTTGTGCAATGATTGAAGTGGGCAGATAGCCTTGATTGTAATTTCTTGCTAGTCTGACCATTGCTTTTAACGCATATTTGCACCTTTTCGACATCATAATTTTTGCAAGTTATGACAATTTATCTGATAAATGAAATGTTTTCCGGCGAATACTGTAATATGCTTTGACCATAAAAGGTATAAAACACTTAAGTTGATTTAAGTTATAAGTTCACTAAAGTTTTTTTGAAAATCGGAGATTTACTGCCTTATCTGTGTTTTACAATGACCATTTGTAGAATCTTAATTTTTCTTGATAATTTCATTCTTCTTAATAGTTCAGAACATCTGAGCTGCCTGCTCAATCTACAGGAAAGAATATCCACAAACATCTGTGCAAATGTGTAAAATCTGCGGTGAATGAATATTCTATAATACAAAATAAGCCAGCTCCCCATCCTCTCTTATCAGGTTTTCAATTCTTCGGAAACCACTCTTAGTAAGTACTTTCTGAGATCCGATATTATGCAGGTCAGTTACTGCAACGATATCTTTTTGCTGGTGCAAAGAAAAGCAGTATTCAACAAGCGCTTTGCATACTTCTGTTCCAAGACCTCTGCCCCAATAATTTTCACCTAATGTATATCCTATTTCTATCCGATCCGGATTGTCAAGGAAAGGTCTGGCCAGGCATATTCCTACGAAATCATTATTCTGTGCATTGAAAATTCCCCATCTGCTGAACGGTCCTTCCTTATAATCTGATAATGCTTTTTCGAACATTTCTCTATATTCTTCAGGGGTTTTATAAGGTAAGTAAAGGGTAACATTTTCATTTTCAAATAGATTCATGAACAAGGTAAATTCCTGAGGAGTAAATTCACGGATGATGATTGTATCGTTTTTGTAATACATAAGAATTAAGGAATAGTGTAATAATATGAAATGATTGAATAAAAGTACGTAAATAAACTAATATGCTCACGAAATCAGATCATATCTATGTACTTTATATCTTTATATGATCCCAAAACCTTTAGACTGATCCCTTAATTCAAATATAAAGAACATAAAAATCCCCAGATCGCTCCGGGGAATAAAAAGTGTCAAAACCTATAATTTTTTATAGTGGTGTGAAATGATGTTGGAATGAAAACAACAATGGGTATGCCAAATTAATCACTATTTAATGAAATGTGACTTTTTGTGGTATCTTTTTTACTTTCAGTCTCCTTCTTCCGGTGTCTGTTTTTTTTAAACACAATAATCACTAATTTTGAGTGAAGAATTACTAAAATCATTAATTTGAAACTACCACTCTCCTATTACTCCAATCAAGATGTTCTTTTCCTGGCTCAGGATCTTTTGGGAAAAGTTCTTTTTACAGAAATCAATGGTGAAATAACGGCTGGGACGATTGTAGAAACAGAAGCCTATTTCGGAGTACAGGATAAGGCTTCCCATGCTTATGGAGGAAGACGGACAGACCGGACTGAAACGTTGTACAGTCATGGAGGGATCTCCTATGTTTATTTATGCTATGGCATTCATCATCTTTTCAATGTGGTAACCTCTGTGGAGGATGATCCCCATGCAGTTCTGGTCAGAGCTGTTGAGCCGTTGATCGGTAAAGAAATTATGGAATCCAGACGAAATATGCCGGCATCCAAAGCTGCTATTTCTTCAGGCCCCGGATCTGTAGCCAAAGCATTGGGAATTGACAGGTCATTTAATAAAAAAGATCTGGGCGGAAACGAAATATGGATTGAAGATCAAGGAATCCGCTATGCCTTCGATGATATTATAGCAGGACCTCGTATAGGTGTTGCTTATGCTCAGGAACATGCTCTTTTACCGTGGCGATTTTTTGTGAAGAATAACAAATATGTAAGCAAGCCGAATAAAGTATAATTCCGTAAGATTTATCTGTTTTTACTTGTATTTTTTCAATCAGCTCGTATAAAAAGAAAACCCGGCAACAAGATACCGGGATTCTTTAATAGAAATTCCTTATAAAGTTTTACTATTGTATAAAGCTCACATCACCTTTGAAATTTTCAGTACCACTGCAATTGGTTAGTTTAAGGTTCCATGAATATACTCCCGGAATATTTACATACGGCCCAGGATTGCCATTGGAATCAGGGGTATACCTGCCGTCCCATCTGATCTGCCCGTTATAAAAGCCAAGACAGGTTGTTTCATATTTATAGTAAACACGGTTTCCCCAACGATCGTAGACGCTCAGCTCATAGGCATAGGCATTGTAAGCAGGTATAGCATACTCGTTCATGAGAGTGTTATAAATTACAAATGGATTGGTCACGGACATGGCATTCGGTTTAAACAATCCTGGAAAAGCGCCTGTAAAAACCGGTGGCTTTATCGTTGCCGTATTGGTTCCGCAAGCACTTTTTACAGTGACCGTAGAAGTATTATTTCCTGTCACTGCAGAGGTATCACTTGTACTGCCTGTATCCCAGGAATACTTAATGCTGTTGGTGGCTTGCTGCATATGAAAACCGTAATCTGACCCTATTTCAGCTTCGGTGCCGCAAAGCTTTATCCACGGGTTGAACTTGACCGTACCTGATCCTGTACAACTATTATAGCTTACACAGCTAAAAGCTCCCCTTACATTCTGAATAAGAGTAACGTAAACCCATTGTGAATTTTTGCAGCCGTTGTATTCAAATACAATACGGTATTTGGTACATTTGGTAGGCGTTACCGTAATATCATTGGAAGGAACAAATGGGCCCCCTATAGGTCCGGTAAACGACAGGATTCCGTTACCTATAAAATTACCGGCTTCATCATACCATTTATAATTGCTTACCGCATCACTGCCCGCAAAGGTGATATTGGCCCTTAATTTAATACCCGATCCGCAGCAGATAATCTTATTGCTTGTCTGAATGACAGGATAGTCAATTTTGACGGTTTTATAAATTTCTACCCAATCACTACTGCAATTACGAACCCGAAGTTTCACCGTGTAATAATGACCGTTTTGTAAATTAGGCATATTAGACCGTAGATCGTAGGTTCCTGCTTGTCCGTTTCGTACCACTCCAAATGGTGGGCTTCCGATCGAGTTACCCTGGGCATCAGATTCGTAGGCTAACCAGACATATTGAGATTCATTAGATGTGCGGCTCCCACTAAAAAGAAGGGAATCCTCAATATTACAAACTACAGAAGGTCCTGTGAGAACGGGTACAGGAGGTACAGGCTTGCAAAGGGCGTCAATGTAGGCATAGCCGAAGTGTCCCCCATCTCTGCAGTCGGCAGTCGCGAAATAGATCGTAAGTTGCTGTCCGATATACTGAGAAGGGATGGTGAGGCACAATGTCTGCCATTCTTTCCATGAAAGGGGGTCACCATTGAAACTCATGACCTGAAAGAATGGATCAATTGCGCTGCCATTAATTTTTACGGGGTCGATCACAAGATTACCCGGTGCAGTGCTGCTGGCCAGATCATTGGTCCTGCTGACCCAGTAACTGAAAAATCCGTTAATAAAAGAATCATCGTGTGCCGCCTGTAAAACCAAAGCATACATAAATGAGATCGAGCTCCCTGCGGTGAAGGTATAAGACATGATCTCCGCTCCGCTATTTGCTGCAGAGTTTCCTAATCTGAAGGCATTGCTGCCTTCTCCTACCATTGGCAAGCCCGCTCCTACTACCGGGTCGTTGCCTATTCCCACCACGGTATGTTGGTTAGGAGAAAGACTGGGAGTAAAGGTAGATAAGTTCAGAGTACCTGTTGTATTGCTTCCAATATAGGTTTGCCAGTTGCTGAAATTGCCCGTCTCAGCATCACCGTTGGGACATTGTGCATAAGCGTATGTCATGTTTAACAGCATGAAGGCTAAAAGTATAATTAATTTTTTCATAATGGACCGGATTTTATTGAACAATGATTTTTTGTGTAACAGGAGCCTGGCCCTGAACATTGAATTGTATCAGATAGTTGCCGGCTGGGAGATTGATGTTGTGCTGAACGGTATGTCTTCCGCTTTTGATCTGCTTATCACTGAACACGATATCTGCTGTACGGCCATTCATATCTATGATCTGAAGGCTGGCCTGCCCTTCTTGTTCTACCTGATAAGTAATGTTGATGATATGCCTTGCGGGATTAGGAGCAACAAGCAGAGGAAATATAGCAAGAGATTTTCCTTTGCTGATCACTTTATATTCAGACTTTAAAAATCCTATGGTCCTGTCAATATAATAGACTGTTGCGATGGTATTTCCGGCAGTATCACGGAAAAGATAGTAGGTATTGTCATAATGGTAATCACTTTCCGTATTTTTATTCTTCAATATGTATTGGTCAAAGATTTCATACACCGTAAGGTTCTCATGTGTTTTCCCGTCAAAAACAACATTCTGGCTGTCATAATGATTAACCTTTGTATTGTGGCCTGAAGGAGCCTGTACATTCGTTTTATTGCCCTCATTTAAAAAAAGATCAGCAGGAAAGTAATCCTGTTCGCTCAATACTTCTTTGATTTCTTTTGATTGAAACTCTATTGGTCTGGTATTCGCAGATTTTCTCTGAACATAATCGGAAAGATCGTTACGTTCCTTACCATATAAAGAAATTACTGAACTGGCGGAGTAAGGTCTTTCGCTGACAGATTCACTGTTTTTGGCCTGTGCTCTGAAATGGGAAGAGAATAAAGTAATCATGGCAGAGCAAAGTAAAAACCGGGTAATCTTTTGAGCTGATCTACCATTTTCTGTTGCTGAATCCAATACAACGAAATGTCTTTTAATGAATTCGTACTCTTTTGTTTTCATAGTAATATTTTAATTGTTTGATCCTTAAATTTATCAAACAATCAAATGCCGGGTTAGAATGAATAATTAACCGGGACTACCAGATTAGTAAATGTATTCTGTTTTCTGTTAAGTGTAATTTTTAATATTTAGAGTACAACCGTTTCAAAGTAAAAATAAAACGTTTGACCTACTGTTTTTGCGGTGTCACCTTATTTTATATTCTGAATACTTGTGTGTAGTGGTAATTTTGTGCCATCATAGATGAATAACTCAATAACAACTCTCCTGCTTTTTAAAGTTTTTAGAGATTGTCAGGTTTGATGATGTCATTATAGGATTGGACTTAACCGATCCTGTCTTAAATAAAATAAGTAATATGAACTGGATAGCCTTAATTATCGCTGGAATTTTTGAAATAGGATGGCCTTTGGGAATTAAACTGTCACAGCAGCCTGAGAATAATAAATGGGGCTGGGTCCTGTTTTCAGTTGGATGTATGGCGGTAAGCGGATGGTTTCTCTGGTATGCTCAGAAAAGTATTCCTATTGGTACAGCTTACGCGGTATGGACAGGGATCGGAGCTGTAGGAACTTTACTGGTAGGAGTTATCTTTTTTCAGGACTCTGCAAATATTTTCAGAATGCTGTCTGCATTACTCATTGTGGTGGGAATAGTGGGCCTTAAATTATTTTAATGGAATATATCTGTTCCTCAATTGGCCTGCATTGGTATCCGAACCTACCTCTGTATATGCAGCCCTTACCTTTCCGAAGCTTAACTATTGTTGCCTCAATAGGTTGGAGAATATCACACTTGCAGAAACAGAAGGATAATTATAGACCCGATGCCTTTTTTAATGTTAAGAATATGTTACGAATAAGATTTTTTAAATATTTTATTTCAACATATGGTGATATTTTAGATTAAATTATTATTTTTATAGAAGTTTAAGAGCATTAGAAAATAGATATAAAAAGGGTATAGTTTCCCTCACATTAGCCCTTTTTATTTGAAATAATGACTTAAGAAAACGATGATTCTAAATGCACAAATAGCAATCGGACACAAAAAAAGAGTGGTACTATACATACCACTCTTTTGTATTGATCACAGTTTATTTTAGTTTAAATTTTTCTTTAAAACCTCTTCAAGCTCTTTACCATGAAGGTTTTTTGCCAAAATGGTTCCCTCTCCGTCTATGATGACATTGAAGGGAAGCTCATCAATCTCATAGGTTTTTGCCACAGGACTTTTCCAGAATTTTAAGTCGCTGATCTGGGGCCAGGTGATCCTGAAACGATCAATCGCTTTTTGCCAGCTCTCTTTATTTTTATCCAAAGAGACACCAAGAATCTCAAACTTATTATTCTTTACCTGTTCTGTATAAGTATCATACAGTATTTTCAGCTCAGGCTGTTCTTCTACACATGGTGCGCACCAGGTAGCCCAAAAGTCTATTAATACAAGCTTTCCTTTCAGGGAGGAAAGAGAAAATGAAGTTCCGTCTGCTTTAAACATCGTAATTTCAGGAGCCTTCTTCCCTACTTCTATTTTGTTGTTCTGGGCAGAAGCAACCCCTGAAGTCAACATTAAAAATAATAGTATACAGCGAATCTTCATATCAGTCATTTGTAGGATAATCTTTATCTAGCCAGTCCGTTTTGATATTTTTGGGAAGATTCAGAAGCTTAGCATTTTTAAAACCCATTTCCATGAGGAGTCCAAACGCAGGCCGAATATTAGGGCATTTTACAAACGGACAGCATCCGCAATAGATCACGACCTCTTTATCCTTTGGGATGTCTTTCAGATAACTTCTTAACTTTTCCAGATTCTCAGGATCATGAGTGGGCCCTATATCTACAGATCCTTTAATAATAGCTTCCGGTCCTACTGAAATAATAACAAGGTCCTTTATTTTCTTTTTTTCAATTCTGGACGCCAGCAATGCGGGATCCATCAGCTGGCTGTCTTTCCACGGATCCTGTTTTTGCTGTGCCTGGCTGAACATGGAGCCGACAAAACACGCAATGATAAACAAATACTTCATATTCTATTTTTCACAAAGATAAAATGTTTTATTGAGCCTTCTTCAACTCGTGGAGAAAATGAACAATTGCTATAGCTTCTCTGAAATCAGAATCGTTGAATTATATGAGAATCTCCCGGCTCTATGATCATTCAGGCAGTCAAATGCTTTCCTTTCATTTGTCTAATTCCACTCCACTTTGTTGATTTTTTTACCCCAAGATAGAAACGGCCCGATACTGTTAAAGATCGGGCCTGAAATAATTTTAAAATTCATTTGGTTTTTACCTTAATCAGCTAAATACACTTAAATTTTTAGCAATATCTTTCCCCGCATAAGGAGGGAAAACATCAAGTTCCAGATCAGGATTTCCAATAAGCATGGCCTTGGTATTACTTAAAGCATCAAATCCTGCTTTACCATAATATTTGCCCATCCCTGAATACCCCACACCTCCAAAAGGCAGACTGTCTATCCAGCAATGTAGATTCGTCTGGTTAATACATCCGCCTCCAAAGGATACGGAATTGAGAAAGTAATTTATATTTTCCTGATTTTTACTGAAGATATAAGCCGCTAATGATTTAGGCTTACGCTTGATAATATTACAGATCTCTTTTATATCAGAATACACCATTACCGGCAAAACAGGGCCAAAAACCTCCTGCTGCAACGCCGGATCTTCCCAGGTGCTGGGATAAAGAACGGTAGGTTCTACATACCGTTCAGCAACATTGAAGCGTCCTCCAATCACCACCTTTTCAGGAATGATATAGGAAGCGACACGTTCTGCGTCATGTTCGCTGATCATTCTTGCAAGATCGGGGCTTTGCTGAGGATCGTCTCCATACATTTTGCGGATAGAAGCCTTCAGTCTTTCAATAAAATCATCAGCAATACTTTCATGAACATATACATATCCCGGAGCAATACACCATTGTCCTGAAATTGCGTTATGTCCCCATGCGATCCTGTCCACGGCGATGTCAAGATTTGCAGTTTCATCAACAACGGTAGGGTTCTGGCCTCCCAGTTCTAAAATGACAGGAGTTAGATTTTCTGCGGCGGCACGCATTACCACTTTTCCGACATTGGAACTTCCTGTAAAGAAAATAAAATCGAAGGGTAGCTTTAATAGTTCTGTGATCTCTTCCCTGCCTCCCGTAACTGTTGCTACAGCTTCCGGCTCAAAATATTGAGGAATAAGGTCGGCAAATAGTTGGGCTACGGTAGGAGTTGTATTGGCTGGTTTTAGAATTACCGTATTACCTGCTGCCAAGGCTGCAATGGCAGGATCAAGCAATAATAATACCGGCGCATTGAATGGGCCGATTACTAAGGTAACTCCATAAGGCTCTTTATAAATAATCCCGCTGTTTCCGGTGTCTTCAAGACCCTTAGGAATTTCAGCCTTCTGGGGAGCCATCAGTTGTTGAAGATTCTCTTTGTAATACTTTATCACCCCCAGTGGTACAGTGATTTCAAATAATTGCTCAAAAGGAGGCTTACCAAAGTCTTTTTCCAGTGCTTTGCAAAAGACGTCCTGATTTTCTGTAAGAAATTTTTCCATTCGGTTCAGCTGGTCCATACGCCATTCATACGTTTTGCTTGTATCGCTGAAGAAAAATTCTTTTTGGGTATCGAAGATGTTTTGATATTGGTTCATAAGTGTTGTGTTTTTTTATTTTCAAAAAAAGTTAATTGATTATTCAGATAAAGCTTCAATGACCAATTGTGATGCTAGAAAACTGCTGTGCTGCTGCTGTGCGGTTATCAGCCTCCCATCTCTCACAGCAAAAGGCTCTAAGGGGCCTGCAACTTCAAAGTTGGTATTTGGGTTTTTTCTGGCTTCCGTTTCGATAGTATAATCATTTACGGTCATTCCAAACATTTTATTGATAATATCCTCTTCGCTATCTGCAAATCCGGTCCAGGTTTTACCATCTGCCAAAAGTTTTCCATTGCTGAGTTTGGTCCACAAAAGCAGAGACGTTCCATGACAAATGAGGCAGGTGACTTTTCCAGCCTCATAAAAATCTGCAATAAGCTTGTGAAGCTTTTCATCATCTTTAAAGGTAAGTAGTGGTGCTCCTCCTCCTGCAACACAAATGGCATCATAATCATTAACATTTATTTCCTCTATAGCTTTTGAATTTTGTAATAATTTTCCAAAAATATTATGATGGCGAAAACCTATACTAATCAGGTCATTGGGGTAAGCACCGTTCGGGTTTTCAGGATCTGAGTGAGCGTCAAATTTCACTTCCCCTCCTTTGGGGGAGCATAGATCGACATCATAGCCAGCCTGTATAAAATCAAAAAAAGGACGGGTCATTTCTTCTGCAAAAAAACCGACACTAATGCCATGAAGAAGTGTGGCATTAGAAACTAGGCACAATATTCTTTTTTTGGGATAAATGTGTTTTGGATGCCTTCTTATTATATCGTTGTGTTTATTCATATTATTATTTTTGAGTGTTGAGGTGTTTCTTATATCTTATATATTTTCTTCAACAAAGTTATTTAAATGAAAGACTTATATATGGTGAAGTTTTCGGGAGTTTGGGATATTTCATACATTAGTTTTTTCCCATTGACTGGAATATGCTGTAATGTTCCGAAAAATTAAATATCCGGAAGTTGGAAGTAAACCTTTCAAAATAATTTAATAGGTCCAAGCGTTAATATTTTATACATTTATATATTTAATATAAAGTAGCATTCAATAAAAACACCTCACAAAAATGGAAAAAACATTCCAGCCTGATGCCATCATCATAGGAACCGGACTGGCAGGACTTACTGCTGCCATGGAGATAACCAATGCAGGCAAAAAAGTACTTTTATTAGATCAGGAAACGGAAGAGAATATCGGCGGACAGGCATTCTGGTCATTTGGCGGACTTTTTCTTATCAATTCACCCCAGCAGCGGAGAATGGGAATCAAAGATTCTTATGAACTGGCCCTACAGGACTGGAAAGGAACGGCAGGGTTTGACCGTAAAGAAGATTACTGGCCCCGTCAATGGGCTGAAGCGTATCTGAAGTTTGCCGCAGGTGAAAAATATGAATACATTTCTAAACTGGGAATCAAACTGATGTTCATGGTGGGATGGGCAGAACGGGGTGACGGATCTGCTGTTGGTCACGGAAATTCTGTACCCCGCTTTCATGTCAGCTGGGGTACCGGAACAGGTGTGATAAAACCTTTTGTAGAAAAGGCGTATCAGGCTAAGGAGAAAGGATTATTGCAGATGAAGTTCAGGCACAGAGTTACCGGACTGATCATAGACCATGGAAAGGTAAAGGGATTGAAGGGGGATATCCTGGAAAATGATCATCAGGAAAGAGGTATTGCTACCAACAGAAACGTAATTTCACAGTTTGAATATGCTGCTCCCCACATTATTATTGCCAGTGGGGGTATCGGTGCCAATCATGAGCTGGTAAGAAAAAACTGGCCGGAGAGATTGGGAAAAGCTCCCGAAAATATGGTCTGCGGAGTTCCTGCTTATGTAGATGGAAAAATGATCGGTATTGCAGAAAATGCCGGAGCTGATATTATCAACCGGGATAGGATGTGGCATTATACGGAAGGCTTGCAGAACTGGAATCCGATCTGGCCCAATCATGGGATCCGAATTTTACCAGGACCTTCTTCCCTATGGTTCGACGCTAAGGGAAATCGTCTTCCAGCCCCTTTCCTGCCGGGATTTGATACGTTGGGAACGTTGAAATATATACAGGATACCGGTTTTTCATATTCCTGGTTTATTCTTACCCAAAAAATTATCAGGAAAGAATTTGCTCTTTCAGGCTCAGAACAGAATCCTGATATTACCAACAGGGATTACTCTCTCTTCCTGAAAAGGATTTTCGGTAAAAAGGCACCCGGACCTGTAGAAGCATTTAAAGAACACGGAAAAGATTTTATCGTATCAGACAATCTGAAAGATCTGGTGGAGAAAATGAATGCATTATCAGGCGATCGCCTTTTGGATTATGGGCATATCAAAACACAGATAGAAGCCAGAGACAGGGAACTGGACAATAAATTTTCGAAAGATACACAGGTCAATTATATCCGGAATACCCGGAATTATTTAGGGGATAAGTTGGGGCGTGTCGCTGCTCCCCATAAGATCCTGGCGCCTGAAAACGGACCGTTGATCGCAGTACGCCTAAATATCCTGACCCGTAAAACGCTGGGAGGAATTAAGACAAACCTTAACGGACAGGTTTTAAAAGAGGATGAAAGCATTATTGAAGGATTATATGCCGCAGGAGAAGCCGCAGGATTTGGAGGTGGCGGAATGCATGGCTATCGTGCCCTGGAAGGAACATTCCTCGGTGGGTGTATCTTCTCAGGAATGAAGACCGGAAAATATATTGCAGGATTGAAGTAAATAATAATAAAGCACAGTGAAAAATGAACAATTATTTTAATGATAAGGTAATCTGGATCACAGGAGCTTCATCAGGAATTGGAGAAGCCCTTGTAAAAGAACTTACAGTACATAGCAATGCCAGAATTATCCTTTCGTCAAGAAAAGAGGAACAGCTGTATAAGGTTGCTCAAAAAGTTGGGTTGAGTCCCGGTCGGTATGCTGTTCTTCCTTTGGATCTTGTCAATTATAAAAACATGCCCGATATTGCCGCCAAAGCCCTGGAAAAATTCGGGAGAATTGATATACTGATCAATAATGCAGGGCTGTCCCAGCGATCTTTGGCTATGGAAACCGATATAGAAGTCGATAAACATTTAATGGATACTGATTTTATCGGGACCGTTGCCCTGACAAAAGCTGTAGTTCCTTATATGATCAGAACTGGCGGAGGTCAGATTGCCGTTGTATCCAGTCTCATGGGAGTCTTCGGAGCTCCGATGCGCAGCGGGTATGCAGCGGCGAAACATGCATTACACGGATTTTTCGACGCTTTGCGGGCGGAATTGTATGATCAGAACATCCTTATAACGATTATCTGCCCCGGATTTATACAGACTGACATCTCCATAAATGCCGTTACAGGTAATGGCACACAGCAAGGAACAATGGATGATGCTACAATGAAAGGAATGCCGGTGGATGTTTTTGCCAAAAAAATGCTCCATGCGATCGAAAAACGGAAAAATCAAAAAGCTATAGGAGGTAAAGAAGTAATGGCCGTTTACCTGAAAAGATTCTTTCCGGCATTGTTGGCAAAGGTCATCCGTAGAGCAAAAGTTGTTTAGAAAGATGAGTTATTAATAAATAAGATCCCACTAAACAACTTTAAACCTTGAATAATTTCCCCTCCTCTCAATTATCAGGAGCCCGGAACCTGTGCTTTTTCATAGATCAGACCTTCAGCTTTCAGTTCCTGCCAAAATTCAGATGGAATATCCTTTTGCAGGGCTTTCCAATTGTCATGTACCTGTTCTGTGCGGCTTGCCCCCGGAATGATAGAAGCAAATTCATCGGCAGCGAGTACAAAATGAAGCGCCGCATCAATGATATCCGTATTATATTTTTGGGCAATGGAAGCTATTCTTTCACGCTTTTTATCCATTCCTTTCGGGATAACGTCCTTGTAATTATAACGTTCTCTACCTGCGATATATCCTGAATTGTATCCGGCTCCTGAAACCAGCTTTACGCCAGCCTTTTTCACGGCGGGAAGAAGCCTGTCCACAGCATCTTCATGCTCCAGTATAGAATATTGGGTAGCTGAAAGACAGATATCAGGATCAGCAGACTCAATACAGTCTAAAATAGGTTCTATTTTGTTGACACCCATTCCCCAGGCTTTGATGATGCCCTGGTCACGGAGTTCAGACAGAACTTTAAAAGCGCCTTTTCTTGCCTGTTCCAGAAAATAGGGATAGCGGTCTCCTACCTGATCTTCAGACAGGTCATGAATATAAACAATATCAATATGATTCAAACCGGTTCTTTCCAGGCTGTCTGCAATAGATCTTTTGACAGCATCAGCCGTATAATCATGCCGGAAATCGTAATTCAGTGGATTTTTCCACATGGTAGGTGGTACCTCAGATTCTGGAACTTCATGAAACAGTCTGCCTACCTTGGTTGAAAAAATAAAATCTTTCCTGTTCTGATCCTTCAGGAAACTTCCAAATCTTCTTTCGCTCCTGGTGAGACCATACCAGGGAGAAGTATCATAATATCTGATCCCGGTATTCCAGGCCGCCTGCAGTATTTCATAAGCCTGCTCATCTGTTATATCTTCAAAAGCTGTACCTATAGCTACCCCACCGATTCCCAGTAGGTGTTTTTCTGTTAAAACATCTGTTTTCATATGAATATATTTAAAGTGTTGGATACTTAAGCAGGCAACAAACATCGTGCAGATTTGGTTATACACATTAAAAAGAATAATTGCTTTCTGTACTGGAAACCCTTATTGAAGAGTGATATTAAGCGTGTTTTGTAATTTGTTACATTATGTTAAATATTTGCTTCTGAGCTTCTTTGGTCCTGTTATTGAATGAAATACAATATACCATTTCAATATCCACTTAATATGAAAAAGCACGTTCTAATCGTAGGAGGAGGATTTGCAGGCATTAATCTTATCAAATCTCTCAAAAACGACAACAGGTTCAGAATAACCCTGGTCGATAAAAATAATTACCATTTTTTTCCGCCACTGATCTATCAGGTAGCGACTTCCTTTATAGAAGCTTCCAATATCAGCTATCCTTTCAGGAAACTGTTCTCGAATAATAAAAATGTGAGATTTCATATGGGAAGTCTGACCAGGGTAAACCCTGGAAACAAAACAATTGAAACTGACACGGGTAATCTGAGCTATGATTATCTGGTTCTTGCATTGGGAACAGAATCCAATTTCTTTGGAATGGAAAACGTACGGAAGCATGCTTTGCCTATGAAAAATATAGACGAAGCGCTCTATCTGCGGAATCATATACTTCTGACATGGGAAGAAGCTGCCCGTAATAAAGACATCAAAGAAGCTGAAAAACTGCAGAATATCGTTATTGCGGGCGGAGGCCCTACAGGCGTTGAGCTGGCAGGAATGCTTGCAGAAATGGGGAAATATATTGCTCGGAGAGAATATCCCGAGATCAGATTAAGCCTTTCCAGCATTTATCTGATTGACGCTTTACCTTCCCTCCTTTCACCGATGAGTCAATTGGCTCAGGAAACTGCCTATGAAAAATTAAAAGAGCTTGGCGTTAAAATTCTTCTGAATGTTTCTGTGAAAGATTATGTCAACTGCAAGGTTATTTTAAGTGACGGAAAAACTATAGAAACAGAAACCCTGATATGGACTTCCGGGGTAATAGGCCGGGAAATTCCGGGGTTGCCGGAAGAAAGTATAGGAAAAGGAAAACGTGTATCTGTGGATGCTTACAATAAAGTGGAAGGCACCACCAATATATATGCATTGGGAGACCTTTGCCTGATGCTCTCAGAAGAAAAATTTCCGAATGGGCATCCTCAGCTCGCGCAGGTGGCGATTCAGCAAGGTAAGAATCTGGCGGCCAATTTCAAACGGATAGAAGACGGCAAAGTATTGGAGCCGTTCCGGTATAATGATAAAGGAAGTATGGCTATTATTTCGAAGTATAATGCTGTAGTGGATCTTCCGAAACATTCCTTTAAAGGCTTTATAGCCTGGCTTACGTGGCTTTTTATTCATATTATCCCTCTTGTCGGGTTCAAAAATAAAGCTCAGCTCGCATTGGACTGGTTTCGCTTGTTCATCACCAATAACCCTTCTATCAGGCTTATCCTTTTACCGAAAAAAAATACGGGAAACGGATGATCATCGATCACAATTATTTTTAATCAATAACAGTCAACCCACACTTAAATCTACATATTATGAAAAATCACAGAAAACCTCCTTTTTTTGGAGAAACAGTTGTCATTACCGGTGCCTCAAGCGGAATTGGTAAAGCTACTGCAGAAGCTTTTGCAGAACAGGGAGCTGATCTTATCCTGGCTGCCCGTAATGAAGAAGCTCTGAATGAAACGGCAGCGCTATGCCGTAAATTTGGAGTATCGGTCATAGCCGTTCCTACGGATGTCTCTGTGGCAGAAGACGTATTACATCTTGTAGACGAAGCGCTTGAGTTCAGTGGTAAGATCGATTATTGGGTCAATAATGCGGGAGTACTGGCCTTTGGAAAGTTTGAGGAAATCCCGTCAGAAATTACAGATCAGATCATCAAAACGAATCTTTTGGGCTATATGCACTGTGCACATGCGGTACTTCCTGTTTTTAAACGGCAGAAAAAGGGAGTTTTGCTTAATAATATCTCTATCGGAGGGTGGATGCCAGCCCCTTACGGAGCAGCTTATACTGCTTCAAAATTTGGGATACGGGGAATGGTAGAAACTTTACAGGGAGAGGTATCAGATTTTCCTGATATTCATATCTGCGCTCTTTATCCCGGATTTCAGAAGTCTTCAGGAATAGAGCATGCCGCTAATTATTCAGGAATAAAGCTCAGTACTCCTCCTCCTTCATTTGATCCCCGTGAACTGGCTGCTTCGATTGTAAAGACAGCCAAGAATCCCACAGAAGTGTCTTATCCGGACTGGTCAGCAGTTGTTTTTAAAAATTTATACGAAATATTTCCCGGACTCATTCGCAATATTTCATCTGCCGGAATGCGGATGATGATGAAAAAAGCCCGTAAAAATGAAAATACGGCAGGTAATGTACTGGCTCCTTCGAAAGGTAATACGGGAATTGACGGGAAGACATTATTTTCTGTTTCTCCTAAGGTATTGACCTGGGCGGGTGCCGGGATTATAGGAGCTGTTGCTGTAGGATTACTGTTTTCTGGGAAAAGCAAAAAAATAGAATGAGAATTTTGTGACGCTGTGGTAAAACAGGCGTAGAATTGAGCCATTAAGGGATAACGAAGTTCTTAGGAAAGCCTAAGCCTTTACAGACGTTCATTGCAAATCAAAGGGGAAGCAATCTCACTTTAAAGTAATGTTGTTCTTACTGCTCTCAAACTTTGATGATCTCTTAATGGTCTAAGGCTCATTGTGCGGCTTAAAAAGGATCTTTTTACAGTCTTTTGTCAGATATTTCATAAATTTACAGTGCTGTATCCAATTGACAACAGCATTAAAATTCTTCCCGGTGAAAATTCACAACAAAAAAAAGTACTTAAGTTTCCTTAAATTTAAAAGAGATTTCCAGAAATACGGATTGGAAAAAGCACGCAGCTATGAGCTTATTCTCCATTGGCTGAACAACAGACTGAGCAGAAATCAATTTCTGGTGCTTTCCGGAATCCTGGTCGGCTGTACGGCCGGTCTTGCCGGAGTGATCCTGAAAACGCTGGTCCATAACATCCATTACTTTATTACTGATAAAGTCCATTTTGAATATCAGGTCCTGTTTTATATCGTTTTTCCTTTTTTAGGAATTGTGCTTACTACAATGATCGTTCTCACCCTATTCAAAGGACAGGACCGGAAAGGAATCGGAGCCATTCTTTATGAAATCGCCCAGAATTCCAGTATTGTGGCTTCCGTTAAAATGTATTCGCAGGTGATCCAGAGTGCGGTTACCGTTGGATTGGGAGGATCTGCAGGGTTGGAAAGTCCTATCGCCGTTACAGGTGCTGCTATTGGTTCAAATTATGCCCAGACGTACAGACTCAGCTATAAGGAACGTACACTGCTTCTGGCTGCGGGAGCGACAGCAGGGATTGCATCGGCTTTTAATGCTCCTATTGCAGGCATCATGTTTGCTTTTGAGATCCTTCTGACAGGAGTTGTGTTTACCGATTTTATTCCGTTGGTAGTAGCTGCAGTCTGTGGCAGCCTTTTATCAAGAATTTTGCTGCAGGAAGATGTTCTTTTCAGATTTTATACAAGAGACCCTTTCAATTATAAAAACGTTCCCTATTATCTTATTCTGGGCCTTGTAACCGGATTGTATGCCCGTTATTTTGTGATCATTTCCCAAAAAGTAGAACATTTTATCAAAGGGCTTCAGCTTTCGAAAATGCGTAAAGCGATGTTTGGAGGGGCGGTACTGTCGTTACTCTGTGTTCTGTTTCCTCCCTTATTCGGGGAAGGATATGAGACGATAAAAGCTTTTACCAATGGGAACACCTATTCGATCATTGAAAACAGTTTTTTCAGGTATTTTGAGATCGGGGACTGGACCATTATTATATTTTTAATTCTGGTACTGCTTTTAAAGGCTTTTGCAACCTCTTTTACCATATTCAGTGGAGGAAACGGAGGAAATTTTGCTCCCTCTCTTTTTGCGGGAGGAACTTTAGGATACTTATTTGCATTGGTTTGCCAGCATATAGGATTTACGGGTGTGCCTGTAACCAACCTTGTTCTGGTGGGAATGGCAGGAGCCATGAGTGGTGTACTGTATGCTCCGCTTACTGCGATATTTCTGATTGCAGAATCCAGCTTTGGGTATGACCTGTTTATTCCTCTGATGATCGTTTCCGTGATGTCTTATCTTATTGCAAAATGGTTCTCTCCTATTTCCCCGGAGCTGAAATCATTGGCTGATGAAGGAAAGATATTCACCAGTAAACATGATAAAAACCTTCTTTTTGCCTTGAGAACAGAAGATTTTATTGATCAGTATTCACAGACCATTCATGAAAATGATTCTATTACAGAGCTCCTCGAGCTGGTAAAGAACGGAAATAAAAATATTTTTGCCGTGGTGGATGATCAGCGAAAGCTGAAAGGCGTACTTACATTAGATGATATAAGACCTTACCTGTTCAATAAAGAGATTGACCCTTTACAAAAGGTTACTCAGGTGATGAAAGCTCCGCCTGCTATACTCTACAGTGAAAATAAACCTCTGGAAATTCTTCAGACCTTTGACGATACAGGTGTCTGGAATCTTCCTATTGTAAGCGCAAATAACGAGTTTATAGGATTTATTTCGAAATCCTCCATCCTGATGAGCTACAGACAGCTTCTGAAGGAATATTCGGATTAATAATACCTTAAAAATGAGGCTGAAGTAATATTTATTTTTAATGGTAAAAAACAAGCATAAAGAGGCTGTCTCAAAAGTCAAATAATTCGGCTTTTGTCATTCTGACGAAGGAAGAATCTCATTGATGGTCAGTTGTTTGAGATTCTTCATTACATTGCATTTCATTCAGAATGACACTTTTGAGACAGCCTCTTTAATTTTAATCTATAATGAAATTTGAAAATTAGTTGCTGGCTTTATTGAGCAGATCGATATCTTCCTTGTCCAATACAAGTTTCGGAGCATTGAATAAGGTTTCGAGCTGTGATGCACTGGTGGCACTTACAAGAGGTGCTGTAATGAGAGGGTTAGCTAATAGCCATGCCAAAGCAACAGTACTTTGAGGTGCGCTGTGCTTCTCTCCTACCTGATCCAACGCTTTTAAAACTTCAAGACCTTTAGGATTTAAATACTTTCTTACGCCTTCTCCCCTTGCACTTTTGGTAAGATCTGCTTCATCACGGTATTTCCCTGTTAAAAATCCTGCAGCCAGTGACCAGTATGGAAATACACTCAAATTGTACCGTTCTGCCAGAGGAGCATAGTTCTTTTCGAACCCCTCCCTTTCCATCAGATTGTAATGAGGCTGCAATGCCACATATTTTGGAAGGTTATTTTTTTCAGCGGCTTCAAATGATGCCTGTAAGCGTTCCGGAGAAAGGTTGGATGCCGCAATATAACGTACTTTACCCGCTTTAATGATCTCATCATACGCTGAAAGGGTCTCTTCCACCGGAGTGGTATCATCATCAAAATGGGTATAATAAATATCGATATGATCTGTCTGAAGTCTTTGCAAGGATTCATCAACTGATTTCAGGATATGCTTTTTACTGATATCATAGCCGTGTTCTTTCGTTTCTGAGCCTACTTTGGTGGCCAGCACGATATCTTTACGGTTGGCACGGCTTTTCATCCACTTTCCGATGATTTCCTCAGATTGCCCGCCTTTTCCGTTTACCCACCAGGAATAAGTATCTGCTGTGTCTACAAAATTAAATCCTGCTTCTGTAAAACGGTCCAGTATATCAAAAGACTGTTTCTCATCCAGCGTCCATCCAAAAACATTACCTCCAAAATTGACAGGAGCTACTGCCAGATCGGTATTTTTGATCTCTCTTTTTTCCATAAAAATAATTTTACTAAGTGACTTCTAAGGTAAGGAATATAAAGGCAGATAAGAATCTAAAATAGCCATTCGCATCATAGTTATTATAAATAGGAGAACCTATGCTTATTGAATTATTAATAGTATAATATGCTGTAATTGTTGGATAAGTGCAATCACACAAAATGTTTAAAGCTGAATGTTGTGACGCGTAAATATTTATCTGAGATAAAAATGAGTTTTGTTTCCTGTTTTTTCAATGTAAAAACAAAAACAGCCTCCGGAGGAAGACTGTTTTTGATCTATCAATTAAAAAATCCTATTGCTTCTCAACCTGAGGAACCTCAATGGCTGTAAGCATTAGCTTGTATTCCTGTAGCTGCAGGTTTATGGCAGACCATCCGCTTTTGAAGAATGACGAAGTTCTGAACAGATTATGGTAATAGTCTATTCCTTCCAGGACATTTTTCTTGAAGGTATTCCACTTTTTAGTCTGGGAACTGGTGATCTGTATGGATGAATCCGTAATTTCCTTTTTTAAATAGTCAATATACATTTTCAGCTCGTTGATAAACATATTGGGACGGCGGTTATCAGAAAGGATATTGGTATTTCCATAGATATGCCGTACCATTTCTGAAAGAGAAACTTCCTTATCAAAAAAAGCGATATTAGGTCCCGGACATATGACAACTCCCTGCTTTTCCCCCCTGATCTCAAGATGCTGCTCCATGTATGCGGAGTTGACCAACCCTACACACAGACAGGCTTTATCCGTGATTTCTGATTTTCTTTTATTAAAAGCTTCTACAGTTAAGGTTTCCCGGGCTTCTTCAAGTTCTTTCAGCTTAATGTCCTGGTATTTCTTAGAAGCGGTACAGGTTCCTTCGGGAGAAAATTCTTTGCTTAATGCAAGCAGCTTCTTTGGGCATGAGCTTCCGTATCTGCCTCTGATTGCTTTTTCGTTCTTCAGCTTTTCGTTGGAAGTGCCTTTAACAGTATTGAAAGGAACGCCTAAAGGCGAAATATTGCTCAGATAGAGGTCTTCTTCTTTAGACTGTAAAAGAAGGTTTCTGGTTTCTGTATCTACAGACGTAGCTTCAGGTACTAACAGAAATGGAGAACCCCATCCTACGCTATCCACGTTATAATGCGTAAGCAGAAATTCATGTTCTTCCGAAGTTCCAACTCCTCCCTGTACTGTAATTTTCATTGCTAAAGGTGTGGAAACAGCAGGTTTTCCTTTCTGTTCCAAAGCGGTGATCATTAATGCATGGGCCGACTGTATCAGTTCATTTTTTTTCTGCTTAAACTCTTCCATGATAGGCCCAAGAAGCATTCCGTCCGTAGCAAACGCATGGCCTCCGCAATTCAATCCGGATTCTATTCTGTATTCTGATACCCACAATCCTTTTTTAGCCAGAAAATTCCCCTGGATCATGGCGGAACGAAAATCGCTGACCTTAAGAATAATTTTCTTTTTTATCCATCCGTTCTCATCCGGGAAAAAGTCTTCGAATTCTTCCATATAGCTGTACAAACGAGGATTCATTCCTGCAGAAAGAACCATGGAAGAAGATAATTTGCTCTGGGCAAACCCACGGAGTGAAGCATGGGCATCATTATACATCACAGGAAGCTGCTCGTTCTTATGATAATTATCCTTATCCACTTTCGTCATGATATTGACGTCAATACTTCCCGGTTTTAAATTGGATTCAATGAAATTTTTAATAGCTGAACTCCAGTTATCCTTTTGATGAATAAAAGCCTGAAGACTGTTCTTCAAATCTGAGGTATTGGGCAGCATCGCCATAAAGTCCTTTAATGCTTCTGCATTTTTGCTGATCTCCTGTTTGAAAGATTCAAATTTTTCATTCACGATATCATCCACCATATCCAGATAAGCAGTAATCCTTTTGGCCCTGTAGTCTTCTGTCTTCGTTGAAATTCCCGAATAGCTGAGATTAAACTTCTTGTTATAGAAATTTTTCATTTTTTCCAGGATCTCATCATCAATAATAGAGATGACAGAAGAAATTCCATATTGGGCAACACGGATCGGGCTGTCTATTGTGTAAGCCAGTCCCATGACCGGAATATGGAAATTGTGCAAAGGTTTTTTTGTCATATTTTTCAATAAAAGTTTTCATTAATACGCTAAAAATCCTTTCAAGCTATTCACTTCTTAAATATATTATTTTAATACGAGCTATGCATTGAATACTATTTTTAATATTAAAAACATGCGAAATATCATTGTTTTATGATTAAATAAAGGTGCGGATGATATTTCTTTGAATGTTTTTCAGCCACAGATGGACGAATAAAATTATTCTGTAGCTACTTTAGGTCAAGTAAAGTTGTATGATAACTTCTCTCCTGCTATTCCGCTTTATTTTTAAGCATCATCAGAAGGCTGTAAGCCCCTTTCTGTACAATTTTTTTATCCTTTAGATAGTCGGCTTTTATAATCTCTGTGAATTGATCATCGGAGATTCCGGTAACGACCGGAAGCATTTTATAGTTTGATTTTCCAAGATCTTCAAAAACATAATTTTTGTTTTCATAAGAAACCACCGCTTCGTTGGGAAGTCCCTGGGTATAACGGCTGCTGATGTTTACTTCAGCATTGATGTACATTCCTTTTACAAACTCAGAATTGGCAGAAGATAGCTTAGCAACAGCTGTAGCAGAACCTCCGGGTTCAATACTCGGAACCACACTGATAATTTTGGCATTGGATTTTATGTCAGGGTTCTGATTATTGTAGACCAGGAGTTCCTGGCCTGCTCTGATATCATTCACATCGTTTTCAAAAACCTTTAATTCCAGCAGCAATCCGGAAGGGTTGATCAGTTCAAATAAAGTATCTGAAGGATTGATATACTGACCGTTATTGACCAGGATTTTGCTTACAAAACCCGTGAACGGAGCATAAATATTGATTCTGCTTCTGATATTTCCGCTGGTCAGTCCTTTAGCATTGATACCGATAATATGGAGCTTTTCTTCAAGCCCTTTTAAGGTGGCATTTAAGGTAGCATAATCTGCCTGCGCGGTTTGCATGGTCTTGTCACTGCTGGCTTTACTTGTGTTAAGGTCTTTCTGGCGGTTGAAATTAAGTCTTGCGGCTTCAAGCTGGGCCTTTGTTACCAGATAATCCTGCTGAAGCTGTATGAATTGAGGATCTTCTACCACTGCCAATACCTGTCCTTTACTGAAACGGCTTCCACTGATCACGTTAATGGCTTTGATATGGCCTCCCATAATGCTTGAAACCGAGCTGATATGGGATGGAGCAATCTCGGCTTTTCCATTCAGCCGTACCAGTTTCTCCATATTCCTGTTTTGAATGGAAGTGGTCGTTAATCCTACAGAATGAAGCTGCTTTTCTGTAAGGTGAATGGTATTTTCAGTGCCTTTCGCAAATTTTGTGTTTTCATAAACGGTCTTCTCCTCTCCTTTTCCTGAACATGAAGATAGAACAAGTACTAAAGCAAGGCTGTATATTGATATTTTTTTGAAATGCATCACGCTGTTATTTTGAAATTAAGAAATTAAGTTCCGCTCCGATCTGATTGAGCCTTTCAAGCTGATCGATATAATCTGCTTTTGTTTTTACTGCCTGGTTGACCAGTATGACCCAGTTCAGATAATCAATTTCCCCTGCTTCCATCTGTTTTTGGGCTGCTTTTAAAATGGCTTCAGATTTTGGGAGCTGTTTCTGTTCGTAGTTTTCAAGAATCCTCTGCTGGTTCATATAGTTGTTCAGCTGTTGTCCCAGCCTGTTTTTGAGTTCGATCTCTTTCCGGTGGTACTGATTTTCAGAAATGGCGATTTTGGATTCTGCAGCTCTGGCCAATGCTCTCTGTCCTTTTGTAAACAATGGAATTCCCACACCTACCTGCACTGAATGGAAACGGTTGCTATTAATGTTCTTCATACTCTGGTTGGTATAGCCTATAAGAAGATCAGGAAGCAGTTTGCTTTTTTCAAGCTGCACTTCTGCCTCTCCCACTTTGATCTGTTGCAGCAGGTACTGAAGCTCAGGATGCTGTTTTACCTTATCTTCTGAAATCTGAAGCGCTACATCCATTACCGGTTTATCAGCGACAGGCTGATAAGGCTGTTCAGACTGAAGAAGCAGCTGAAGCTGAAGTTTTGAGATATTCAGGTCATTTTCTAGGCCGTTCAGCTGTACTTTTACTTGTTCCTTCTGAATTTCAGCGGTCGATTCCTCCAGAATATTGGCTTCTCCTTTTTTTAATCTTAAAGCCGCTTTTTCAGCAAAATTATCGTACAGCTGGCTGATATATTCCAACACCTTTTTCTTTTCCTGAAGGACTAAAATTCTATAAAAAACGTCTGTAACCTCTTTGGTAAGCTGAGTTTTTGTAAGATTCTGGGTAATGATACTTGCCGTCCATTCAGCATCCAGCATCTGCTTTCTTTTTGAATATACCGTAGGAAAGCTGAACCGCTGAGAGACCCCAAATGAATTATCCGTTTCTTCTCCCTGAATCTGTCCAAATCCTCCGGTAACTTCCAGCTGGGGAATGTCCAGGTAGCTGGCCTTTAATTTCTCCTGATATTCAGATATTAATTTTGAATTTTTAAGGGTTCCGTTCTGTTGAAAAGCTTTCTCCAAAGCCTGCTCATAAGTAATATTTTCCTGAGCGTGAAGACTGACGAAAGACAGCAATACCAGGAAAACAGACAATTTTTTAGAATTTATTTTTTTTGAGAATTTCATTTTATTTTTATTAATGTGTTCAAATAAGACGTAGAGAATAGGAAGGACAAATAAGGTTAAAAGCGTTGCCAGCATCAGACCGCCGATAACAACTGTTGCCAAAGGCCTTTGAACTTCAGCTCCTGCCCCGTTGCTTAATGCCATCGGTAAGAATCCTAAAGAAGCTACAAAAGCTGTCATTAAAACCGGACGAAGCCTGATTCTTGTTCCCATCAGTACAATTCTGCTGGTGTTGCGTACTCCGTTATTTTTCAAACGGTTAAACTCTGAGATTAAAACAATTCCGTTAAGCACAGCGACTCCAAATAAGGCAATGAATCCGACTCCTGCACTGATGCTGAAAGGCATACCTCTTAATGCAAGAAAATAAACCCCTCCGATGGCGGATAAAGGAATAGCTGTATAGATCAGCAAACTGTGTTTTACAGAACCGAAAGCAAAGAACAGCAGGAGGAAGATCATCACCAGGGAAATCGGAACTGCAACGCCTAATCTGGCTTTGGCTTCATTTAAATTTTCAAATGTTCCGCCATAGGAAATTGTATATCCGGGAGAGAATTTAAGATCTTTACCCACTTTCTGCTGAAGTTCCTGTACAATGGTCTGTACATCTCTACCTCTTGCATTGAACCCGATGATGATCCTTCTTTTGGTATCTTCTCTCTGGATCTGGTTCGGACTGTTTTTAAGCTCCACTTTGGCCAGCTGTGACAATGGAATCTGCTCTCCGGAAGAAGTGGGAACCAAAAGGTTTTGAATACTTGTAATATCTTTTTTGTGCTCATTATCCATCCGGACCACGATGTCAAACTTTTTCTCTCCTTCGTATAAAGCTCCTGCAGTCTGCCCCGCAAAAGCCATATTGATAACCCTGTTGATATCCGCTACGGAAATATTATAGCGTGACAGCTCTGAACGGTTATAATCAATAACCACCTGTGGTGCGCCTACCACCGGTTCAATATAAAGATCCTGGGCTCCTTTTACCGTATTGATGATGCTTCCCAGCTTTTTAGCATAAATGGTAAGACTGTCGAGATCCTCGCCATAAATTTTACAGACCACATCCTGCCTTGCCCCGGTCATCAGTTCGTTGAAACGCATCTGTACAGGAAACTGAAAACTGGTTGTTAATCCGGGAATAACGCTTAAAGCTTTACTCATTTTTTCAGAAAGCTCCGGGAATGATGTTGCAGATGTCCACTCTTTTTTAGGCTTTAAGACAATGATCATATCTCCGGCATCCATAGGCATTGGCTCCGTAGGAATCTCTGCACTTCCGATCTTTACCACAACTTTCTGTATTTCGGGAAATTGTTTTAGCAGAATACCGGAAGCCTGGGTGGTTACTTTTTTCGTTTCATTGATATTGCTTCCCTGAAGGATTCTCATTTCAACTGCAAAGTCACCTTCTTCCAGGGACGGAATAAATTCACCTCCCATTCTGGATAAGGTGAATACAGCCCCTGCAAAAAGGAGCAGCACGCTCAAAATGATTGTTTTTCTAAATTTCAGTGCCTTCATCAGAAGTTTCTGATGGCCTGTTTCTACTTTGGCCATTACCTTGTCTGAAATCGTTTCTTTTTCTTTTTTCTTTCTGCTCAGCACAAGTGAGCTCATCATCGGAATATAGGTCAGGGAAAGGATGAATGCGCCTATCAATGCAAATGCTACGGTCTGTGCCATGGGTTTGAACATCTTACCTTCAATCCCCTGAAGTGTAAAAATAGGAAGATATACGATCAGGATGATGATCTGTCCAAAAACGGCGCTGTTCACCATTTTTGTCGCTGAACCTGAAACCTGCTCATCCATTTCTTTTTTACTGAGCATATTGTCTTTCCCAAAATGCTTTTTATGGGCCAGCTGATGGAGAACGGCTTCCACAATAATAACAGCACCGTCTACAATAAGACCGAAATCCAAAGCTCCGAGGCTCATAAGGTTTCCGCCCACCCCAAAGATATTCATCATAATGATGGCAAAAAGCATAGCCAGAGGAATGACGGAAGCGACCAGTAAACCGGCTCTGAAGTTTCCGAGGAACAGGACCAGAATAAATACAACGATCAGCGCTCCTTCCATAAGGTTTGTCTTTACCGTACTGATGGTATTATTCACCATTTTGGCACGGTCAAGGAAGGGTTCAATGACAACTCCTTCCGGTAAAGATTCCTGGATCTTTTCCAGTCGCTGCTTGATATTGGCGATCACCTTATTGGCATTTTCACCTTTCAGCATCAGAACAATCGCTCCGGAAACTTCTCCCGTATCATTATAGGTCATTGCTCCGTATCTGGTAGCATATCCAATCTTTACAGAAGCTACGTCCTTAATATGAACAGGAATTCCTTCCCGGGTTTCCGCTACCTGAATACTTCCAATATCTTCAGTACTTCCAAGAAGACCTTCACTGCGGATAAAAAGAACGGTTTCTTTTTTCTCTATATAAGCTCCGCCGGTGTTCTGGTTGTTGTTTTCCAAAGCCGTAAAAACATCATTGATATTGATATTAAATGCCTGAAGCTTGTGGGGATTGATCGCTATTTCGTACTGTTTCAGCTTTCCGCCGAAACTGCTGACATCTGCCACTCCCCTGGTTCCCAGTAACTGGCGCCTTACCACCCAATCCTGAATGGTTCTGAGCTCTGTCTCGTCATAGACATTTTCATATCCTTTTTTGGCTCTTACAACATATTGAAAGATCTCTCCCAATCCTGTAGAAATAGGTCCCAGTTCCGGTTTCCCGATACCTGCGGGAATATTATCCTGAACGAGCTGAAGTCTTTCCTGAACCTGCTGACGGGCCCAATAGACATCGGTATCATCATCAAAAACTACAGTCACCAGAGAAAGTCCGAACCGTGAAAGGCTGCGGAGCTCAGTGATACCACTGATATTACTGGTGGCCTGCTCAATAGGAAATGTGACCAGGCGCTCTATGTCTGCTGCTCCATAAGAAGGAGCTGTGGTAATGATCTGAACCTGATTATTGGTAATGTCAGGCTGAGCATCAATGGGAAGCTTGGTGGTCTCGTAGATTCCAAAAAGGACGAGCCCCGCTGTAAACAGAGCGATGATGAGCTTATTCTTTACAGAAAACTCAATAATTTTATTTAACATGAAAAATGGTTAATTGATAATCCGGAATGCTTTATAAAAGCCTTAAGCTTCCATAGTAACTATAATGCATTACGAATTAATTGATAGATAATAAAATGGGTGCTTCATAGAGATTATAAAGCAGTAATTTTCAATTTAAAATCAATTAAGAAAACCGTGGAGGCTGGAAAATACTGGAAAGGTAAAGGTTTGAGAAATCTTTTTCCTTATAGATACTGTTTTTCTGAGAAGCGGTAACTTCTTTAGGCTTTTGTATTTCAAACGAAAGTTCAGGAAGCTGAGCATGTACTGTCAGTACAATAGGCGGATTGATAAATGGCAGTTTCTGATCCGTATCCCAGTCAGCATCTTGTTTGTGATTGTCATAGTGTTCCATGACAAATTCTGAAAGGCTTCCGTGATATTCCATATAATGTTCCACAAACATAGGCACCTTAAGCACTTCCCCCGCATTGGTGGTAGCCAGCACATACATCATTGAACATAATATGGAGAACCATTTTAACATTGTACTGCAAATATAAGGCTTAAATTTTTTCTGAAAAGGCTGTCAGCATTAATTTTTTAAGAATTTATGGATTCTAAAGAATAGGTAAACAGATATTCCGGATCTCTGAAACATTTCAAGTCAACCATAGTGTTATATTAAGCTGCGAAATTATAAAGCAGATTTTTTCAGAACTTTGACTTCCATCAAAAATTTTAGTCAAAATCTAAAAATCCATCGGTCAGCTGCTTCCACTGGATTTTGGCGATACCCATTATTCCCCCTGCAGCTACTATTATATTTCTGATGATGTCTAACCAGTTTGCGTTGAAATTTGGGGTTTCGTTTCGTCCATACACTGCTGCTTTCAGATGAGTGGAGCTTCTGGAGATCATAAAGGTAGAAGTAGCCCTGGAACTGTAAAAGTGGGCAATATGATTGTTTTTTCCATGTTGTGGGTCCCGGGAGGGCCTACAAGTGAGGGCAACACTTTCTGAGTGTGTATCCTGATAATAGCAGATATCTGTAATTTCTACCCAGTCATATCCCTTTGCTTCCGTTTCCCCGGGGCCGGGAATATTGATCCTGATAAAATCTCCTTTCTGTGGTTCACGGTCAACAGGATTACCACTGGAACTGTAAAGCTTAAAGGCTGCAAAAGCTTCTCCACAATAAGATTTCCATTGATGGATAGAGAAAAATCTTTTTTTCAGAATTTCAAATTTCAACGGGATTAGAGCCGGTTCAAAATGTTTGCTGCTTTCAGTATCATGAAAACCACCGGATCTTTGCTGAGGAACTCCTTTTATTTGCTTTGGTTTCATGTGGTAGGTTTTAGTTAGAACAAATAAATAAAATTTTCCGGTCTTTTTTTATGAGTATAGTCACAAATAAAGATTTGAAGTTAAAATGATCATCAACTCTTTTTATTCAAATGAGGATGCTAAATTATAACTGTTTTAATCATTAAATCATTTTAGGTTGAAATATTTTTTTTTGAAAAAATTAAAAAATATCGCGCAGTTTTTTTTAAGAGAATTTGTGTGTACTTAAAAAAGTCTTATTTATAGGCACCTACAGGTAATTATGATGTCGGATTTCAGAATCTTTAAAGAAAACCGAAAACGAATTAAGGATAATTATTTTTACTTAAAATAAATAATATTTAAAAAAAATACACATGCAATGTGCTGCATAATATAAATTTTGCTTATATTTGTGAATCGAAATAATTTTTTTTCATCATTTGTGTTTTTTTAAGGTCTCCATTTGTGGGGACCTTTTTGTTTTTACTGATTGCATAATTGATATTTTACTGTTTATTTGAAAACGTAAAAATGGTGAATTATAGCTGTAAAATAAAGAAATAAAAGCCTTATTTTAGGAGTATGCAGGAATTTTTAGATTGTTATAAATCCCTTTTGGGTTTTCAATCTGTTGATCTCATTTTTAGTATCATTGAATATTTTTTATAAAATCTGTAGGCCGGAAATTCATTACAGACTGAAAGCTTCGGGTGAATGCCTGTACACTCTTATACCCTACTTCATATGCTGTTTCTGAAATCGTAAAATTTCCTGAGCTCAGAAGTTCCAGACTCTTGATCATGCGAAGTATTTGCTGGTATTTGGTTACAGTAAGTCCCGTTTCTTTTTTGAAGATACGTTCCAGGGTACGCAATGATAATAATGCGGTATCGCTAAGCTCTTCTATTCTGATATCTTCACGGTAATGATGATGAAGGTGCTCAATGACTTTACCGAGACGTTTATCTCCGGGCAGGCAGATATGAAGTTTCAGTGAATGCTCTACGAAATGGGGAAGCTCATTAAAAAGGGCTTTCAGGAACAGGGTTTCATTATGATCTTTTGTGAGCAGTTTCGACCATTTTTCGGCATATTTTATCATTTCCTTCAGAACCGGCGGTACGGAAAACACATTTACTTCATGATAAAAAGTATCTTTTTTTTCCGTATCGGCAAACATGATCATCAGTTTGATCTTTTCAGAATGTGAATTGGTTTTATGGAGGGTATTAGGGGGAATCCATACCGCATAGTTTTGTGGAAGAAGATAGATCCGTTCTTCAATCGTAATATACTGGAAGCCGCTCTCTACGTAAACCAGCTGTCCTTTTTGATGCTGATGAAGAACATCATCATGGATCCAGTTTTCTTCGAACCATACGAAATACGGTTTATTCAGTTCATCGACTTCAATACTATTATTGGTGTTCATGTCGTTTTGGGTTAAAACTTTGGCAAAATTAAACAAAATTGCTGTGTTAATTTTGCATAAAAGTTTTTATTATGATGAAGAATGAAGTAAAAAAGAATGCTTCCTATGTTTTACTGATCATTAATGTACTGATCGTTATCCTGATCTCCAGCAATCTTCGTTCTCCCATTGTTGCGGTGGCACCTGTGCTGGGAGATGTAAGAGAAGCCTTGAATCTGGATAATTTTCAGGTCAGTCTGCTGACCTCTATTCCCCTTTTCATGTTTGCAGCCTGTTCTGTTCTGGTGAGCAGATTTTCAAATACATTTGGGATCAGCAAATTGCTGATGTATTCAGTGATTATTTTAAGTGTAGGATTGTTTCTCCGTATTACGGGCTCTCTTTGGCTGTTGTTTTTAGGGTCTATATTCATAGGATTGGGAATATGTATTGGAAATGTGGTAACTCCCGGCTATGTTAAGAATAATTTTCCAAAGCAGATTGGCCTGATGACCGGTATTTTTGCGGTATCGATGAACCTTACGGCTGCTTTGGCTTCAGGCTTCAGTGTGAAGATCGGAGAATGGACGGGCTCCGGATGGCGTGGCTCTCTGGGAATATGGCTGGTAATTGCGGCTTTAGGATTCCTGGTCTTATTATTGGAGCTTATTTTCAGCAAAAAGAATTCAGATCCATCTAAAGTTGCATTAAGTACTTCCGATTTTAATATGTTTAAGTCTTCCCAGGCATGGAATATCAGTGCTTTCATGGGGCTGCAGTCTTTGTTTTACTATTGTATGGTAGCCTGGCTCCCTTCATTCCTTGCGGATTACAATATGCAGGGTGAGAGCTCCGGTTGGGTACTTTTTGTAATTCAGATTACGATGATCCCTGTCACATTCTGTTGTCCGATTATTGCGAATAAAATGAAAGATCAGCGGATCATGATCCTTTTTATCTGTGCTTTGATGTTGGGAAGTACAATGATGTTCGTATTGCTCAAATCTCAATGGATCTATGTGAATGCCGTCATCATAGGGATCTCCAACGGGTTATCCTTTAGCCTGTCTATCCTGTTTTTTTCCACAAGAACGAAAAGCAGTATCAATGCGGTGAAGATCTCCGGAATGGCACAGTCCGTAGGGTATCTGATCGCTGCCTTTGGTCCTCCGGTATTTGGAAAACTGCATGATTGGGATATTTCCTGGAACAGCTCATTTTATTTTCTGGGTGTCGCCGTGTTGTTGATGTTATTTTTCGGAATGAGAGCTGCGAGAAACAAATGTGTAGAGGATTAATACCCTGATCTCGCCTGAAATTTCTTCAATAGCCATATCTGATTAGTTTTTTCAATTAATTGGCAAATATTTTATATTTTAGTGTAAAATAATACAAAGATCTGTATTTAACAGAAATTTTATTCACATAATTTACAAATGAAAAAAATCATTATTTTAATTTCTGGTGTATTTTGCACATCAGCTATTGCTCAGTCTTCACCACCACCAGCCTTTCAAAAGTCTTCAACAGTTTCGACAACTTCCCGTGGGCTAACTATTAACTCAAGAAGAGGAACATTGGTTGAAAAGCAGATCCATAATCTGTCTAAATTTAAAAATTTAAATATTCAGAAGATCGTGACGAAAGATCTGTCAGATCTTTCATCAGAAAGCCTTCTTGGAATCATGTATGAATATGAAACTTACGACGAAATTTCAAAAAGAACGCTGACTATTGATAAAAAGGAACTGACAAAATTAATCCAGTCCCTTCAAACCCTTTACCAAAAGGAAAATGAAAAAATTGCTCAGGAAACGAAATATAAATTTGTTACGATGAGTAATATTGAGTTTGGAGGAATTTATAGTGAAAATCAAAAAGGCTGGAACAATTATATCAGATTTCCTTCAGCAATCTATCAGCAAAGTTTGAATCAGTTCAGCAAAGATGAACTAAAGGAGTTGATAAAGATTTTAAATAATGCTGAACAAGAGCTCTAAAGACACCTTCTGATACTGAATTTATTAAACCTTATAGGTTTTCGAAACCTATAAGGTTTGTTTGTAAAGCAGACATTGGACAATAGATCTAATTTTAATCTAATCTCTGAGCTGATCCAGAACTTCCAGAATATTCTGATACACAAAGTCCAGCTCTTCAGCTGAAATACAATACGGAGGAACCAGATAGATTACATTTCCCAATGGACGCATAATAATTCCTCTTTTTAAAAATTCATTATAAATTTTTTTTCCTATTTCATTAAAATAAGAAGTTCCTTGCCCGGTTTTAAAATCAAAAGCTAAAATAGTCCCTATCTGACGGGCATTTTCTACCTGAGGATGGTTGGCAAGGGTTTTTACAAACTCTGAATGCTGGTGGGTGATACGTTTGATATTCATTTGGGTTTCTTTTTGAAGTAATAATTCCATACTGGCCAGAGCGGCAGCACAGGCCAGAGGATTAGCCGTAAAGGAGTGTCCGTGAAATAAGGTTTTATGATGGTCATCAGACAGAAAAGCATTGTAGATGGCATTGGAGCATGTCGTGATTCCCATAGGCATGGTTCCTCCCGTTAATCCTTTTGAAAAACACATGATATCCGGCTTTTCAGTAAGATAATCTGCTGCGAAAAGTCTTCCTGTTCTCCCAAAGCCGGTAAAAACCTCATCCTGGATCGTGAGAATTTCTTCTTCCCTGCAGACTTTCATCAGGCTGTTCAGGTCTTCTGCCTGATACATCAGCATTCCTGCTGCTCCCTGAACTAAAGGCTCATAAATGATACAGGCTACTTCATCAGCAAGTTCTTTGATTTGAGTCTTTAAATTTTCCAGGTTTTCCGAATTAGGAGTATCAATGAAAATGACTTCAAACAGCATGCTTTCAAAAGGCCGGGTCCAATAGCTTTTCCCGCTTACGGACATTGCTCCGAAAGTATCTCCGTGATAGGCATTTTTAAAAGCGAGGATCCTGGTCTTCTTTTTCCCTTGATTATGAGCGTACTGAATGCACATCTTCAACGCGACTTCCACTGCTGTAGAGCCATTGTCAGAGTAAAAGACTTTCTCCTGACCGGCAGGCAGCAGCTTCAGCAAATTTTCAGAAAGCTGTATAGCCGGTTCATGGGTAAACCCTGCAAAAATAACCTGTTCCAACGTATTCAGTTGCTCAAAAACCCGCTGTGCGATATATGGATGAGAATGCCCATGTAAAGTAACCCACCACGAAGAAACTATATCCAGATATTTTTTTCCTTCTTCATCGTAGAGATAGACTCCTTTTCCTTTTATGACAGGGATAATATTGCTGGCCGTTTTCATTTGCGTGTAGGGATGCCAGTTGACGGCTTTATCTCTTTCCTGAAGGCTGGTTGGTGTTATTGTATTCATGTATTGATGTAAAATGTATTAATGATGGAAGGGGTTGGTAATATGAAGTAAATATGAGATTCTTACTGATTGTTTTATTTTAACGCAGGGCTCGCAAAGTTTTTCTTTATAAACTTATTTTTTCGTTCGCAAGGGCATTACGCTCAGCTATAGGCTGGCTGCGCTTCTTTGCTGAATACAATGCTTTTGCGAACGAAAATACAGGATTCTCTATACTTTCTTAGCGAACCATTGCGTTAAAATTTCTGCTTTGTTGATTATTGCTTTCCTGTTTTTTTAAGTTTAAAGCTGTATAAACTTTTCCAATGAAAACCAAAAAAGCCCAAAAAAGATTAAACACTTCAGTTGTTTTTAAGTCACAAGCCTGCTGCACAATAAGTACACCTGAGCTTTATGAAAATCTTTGATTTTCTTCTTATGTGAACTTTTTATACAGTATCATTTTAAACTAACTTAAGTGGACTAAAGTGTTTAGAATAAAAGCTTTTTCAAGTCAAAAAAACATCTATGATTCTTATGAGATAAAAAGTTTAAACAGATTCTTAATCAGTTTTGCAACAAAGTTCAGAATACCAGTGACCAGGATCCGAATACTGACCTATGTTCTCACTTATAATTGTTTAACAGCAGGTTTCCTTTTTCATCATAGGTTTAAGCCCAAGGGTCTGCAGCATCTGCATATCCTCAGAGACTCCGGGATTCGGTGTTACCAGTAAGGTTTCCCTTTCTCCTGTAAAGATAGAATTGGCTCCGGCCATAAAGCACCATGCCTGCTCTGTTTCGGTCATTTCTATACGTCCGGCGCTTAGTCTTACCATAGAGGAAGGCATAACGATTCTTGCTGTCGCGATCATTCTTATCATTTCCCAGGTATCTACTTTTTCATTGTTCTCCAATGGTGTTCCGGCTACCCTTGCCAGTGCATTAATAGGAACAGATTCCGGATGTTTAGGCATTGTTGCTAAAGTCAGGAGCATTGAAATTCTGTCTCTATGCGTTTCTCCCAATCCGATGATTCCTCCGGAACAAACTGTAATTCCTGCTTTCCGTACATTGTTGATCGTATTGATCCTGTTATCGAATGTTCTTGTTGAAATGATTTCTTCATAATACTGTTCAGAAGTGTCCAGGTTGTGGTTGTATGCATACAATCCGGCTTCCTGAAGCCTTATCGCCTGCTCTTCCGTAAGCATTCCCAGGGTGCAGCATACTTCCAGTCCAAGATCATTCACTCCCTTTACCATATCGATTACCCTGTCAAAGTCCCGGTTGTTCCGAACTTCACGCCATGCGGCAGCCATACAGAATCTTGAAGATCCTGCATCTTTAGCTTTCTGAGCGTGAGCAATTACCGTTTCAGTGGGTAACAAAGCCTGCACTTTAATGTTAGTGTGATAACGGGCTGCCTGTCCGCAATAGGAACAGTCTTCCGGGCATCCTCCGGTTTTGATCGATAATAAAGTTGAGATCTGTACTTCAGAAGGATCATGCCATTCCCGGTGTACGGTAGCGGCTTTATAAATCAATTCCATCAGAGGTAAATGATAAATTTCCTCGATCTCTTCTTTGGTCCAGTTGTTTCTGATTTCTGTTTTCTTATCCATTATCATAATTTTGTTATTGTTAACTGCTTTGCAGCAGCTTTTATATGTTCTTTACCGGGACTGCTGATCTCAGGAATCCGGATTATTTTTGTTTCTTTTTCAATGAAGCTGCAGATCACTCTTTCAGTATCTTCGGGAAAGTCTCCATTAAGAATTACATATTCTAATTTTATGTTTCTTTGCTGTAATACAATGATCGATAGCAAGCTGTGATTGATACATCCCAAATAGTTTCTCACCACCAATGCCACAGGTAGATTGAGGATTTCTATGAGATCAATAATAAACCTGTTGTCTGAAAGAGGAACCATCAAACCTCCTGCTCCCTCTACGATTAAGTCTTTATCTGTTTCCGGTAGCCGGAAATTATCAAGGTCAATGTGTATATTTTCTGCCCGTGCAGACTGATGGGGAGATGCAGGTAATTGAAGCCGGTAGGTTTCCGGATAACAAATGGTATTGTCTGTCCATTCTCCAATTTTATGACTGTCTGTATAATGCAGGTCTCCGGATTGTACGGGTTTCCAGTAATCTGCTTTAAAGTACTGAACCAAAATGGCCGAGCAAACGGTTTTCCCTATTTCGGTTCCTATTCCTGTGATAAATAATTTCATGCCGGTGGTGAAAAGGTAAAAGGGCTAAATGACAAAAAAGACAGATAGCGGCTGATTGATTCTTTTCAGTTTTATTATTGAACTTTTCTTCTTCTGTTTCTATTCTAAGGCAGGTAAGTGTTTAGCCATTTTGCCTTTTCGCTTTAAATAAACTCTCTGATAATCTCAGTCAATCTCATTATTTCTTTCTCCGTATTGAAGGTGTGGAGGCATATTCTAAGCCTTTCGCTTCCTTCTTTCACGGTTGGGCTGTATACGGCATAGGTTAAAAAGCCTTCTTCAGATAAAGCATTTTGTACTGCTTTTAGTTTCTGATTATCAGGAATTACAATTGCCTGAACAGGGCTCGTTTCTGATGATGGAGATTTTATTCCCTGGTCTCTAAAAACTTTAATGTTTTCCTGAAGCTTTTCAGCCAGCTCCTTGTTGGTTTCTAAAAATTCATATCCGATTCTGATGCTCATCCATTGGAAATCCTGCGCTGAAGTGGTATAAATAAATGAAGATGCAAAATTGATGAGATAAGTTCTTGTGACTTCATTGCATAATATTGCCGCTCCATGGGCTCCCAATGCTTTACCATAGGTCATAACCGCTGCTGAAACATAGTTTTGCAATCGGAATTTTTCGATAAGGCCATAACCGAAAACTCCAAAAGCATGGGCTTCATCGACAATTAAGTCTGCTCCGTACCTTTTAGCAAGAGAAGCGATCTCCGGAAGAGGAGCAAAATCTCCTTCCATGGAATAAAGGCTTTCTATAGCGATATAGCAATGTCCGTTCTGCCTTTGTAATATACTTTCCAGATCTTCCAGGTCATTATGCCTGAACTTTATTTTCCTTGCATTTGACATTCTGCAAGCATCATGTACGGAACGATGGATCTGCTCATCTGCAATGATGGTGTCATGGCGGCCGGGAAGTGTGGAAAATAAGGCAAGGTTGGCATTATAGCCGGACGGAAAGAGCAATGCTGCCGGAAAAATATGTTTTTCAGCCACAAAGTCTTCTGTCATAGTAACGATGTCACTGTTGCCGCTGATCAGCCTTGAGCCTGTGCTTCCTGAAAGCAATTGCGGCTTTTCGATGACCTTTTGCAGCAGAATGTCCTGAAGCGCTTTATTTCTCGCGAATCCCAGATAGTCATTAGAATAGAAATCAATTCCTTCAGACTCAGGCTTTAAACTTCTTAATGTCCCCTGCTCTTTTCGTTTGTCAAGTGATTGTTGAAAATATGAGGTATCGTTATGCATAGTTCAATTGTGCTATTTCTTCTGTAATAGCATTGATCCATTGATCGTGTAATTCTTTTTCAATGGTCAGGATATGGTCTGCATGGGCCTTCCAGTCTGCTGAAAATTCATTGAGCTGATTGATCATTTCCTCCAGATGTCCTTCTTCTTCCAGAATAATAGATTTTACCATAATCTTTGAAGATTCTTTAGTCAGAATATCCTGATATACAGGGTATAGTTCATCAGCACGCACTTCAATAGCATAGGTTACAAAAAGATAGGCAGCATATTTTAGATCTTCTTTACTAAGCTGAAACACGTCCTGAAGATACCGGCAGGCTTTGATATCTAAAGAATGAAGATATTGGCGGGTGGCTATTGGTGCCAGAAGCTCTTTATTTTCATAGGTTTTGCAAAACTCAGGATCTATTTTTCCGATCTGCTTTTTCAGATAATATGCATGGCGATGCTCTTCTGCTGCATGCTTCAGCTGAATCTGGGTCACCAGAACCGGATGCTCACATTTTGATATTTTTCTTGCTCCGGCATTTTCCATAAAAGAAAGTGTGTTTAGCCATTTGGCATGAGTGGTGCCTTCCTGTACTATTCTTTTTAAGAGATGATGAAATTCCATAGATTTTTATTTTGATGTCAAAAGTAGTATATTGCCGGATGGTTGTATGGTGCCAGTTTTGATATTATGGATAGTCCGGTTAGAATTCCTTATGAAAGTTTTATAAAAATTGACAGAAGATCAGAGACTTCTATCTATCTGCAGATCGCCAATCAGCTGGTTAATGCGATCCAAAGAGGATTTTTACCCTTTGGAACCAAGCTTCCGGGAACAAGGACCTTCAGTGAAATACTGGAAATTCACAGAAATACGGCAGTAGCCGTATATGATGAATTGTCAGCTCAGGGCTGGACTGAAAGTGTTCCGAATAAAGGTACCTTTATCATTGGAAAGGAACAAGAAAAACCTGTAAAAGTGAACGATTTTGAACAGAATAACCTTCAAAATTATCCTAAAACCACCGGTTTTTCCTTTAAAACGTCAAATATCCTGGATAATCCGTTTGAACATTCGGATTGTGAGTATGTCTTTAATGACGGGGTACCGGATATCAGGCTGACCCAGATCGGACAGCATTCCCGGTTTTACAGTTCTATCCTTAAGCGTAAGTCTCATCAGAAGATATCAGGACACTATAATCATGACGGAAGCGAGTTCTTTAAAGAGCATTTATCCCGCTATCTTAATTTATCCCGTGGACTTCCTATTTCTAAGAATAATTTGCTGATCACACGAAGCACGGAAATGAGTATTTATATTGTCTCTGAAATCCTTCTTTCTGCCGGAGATGTGGTGCTGGTGGGTGCATTGAGTTACTTTTCAGTTAATATGATCTTTATGAAAGCCGGTGTTCAGATGGTATCCATTCCTATAGATGAAGATGGGATTATAGTAGAAAGTGTAAGAGAGGCCTGTAAAAAGCAGAGGATCAGAATGCTTTACCTTACCCCGCATCACCACTATCCTACTACCGTGGCATTGAGTGCGCAGAGAAGGTTTGAGCTTCTGGAGCTGGCCCATGAATACGGATTTATCATTCTTGAAGATGATTATGACTATGAGTTCCATTATGATAAAAGCCCTATTCTCCCTTTAGCCAGCGCAGATACCAACGGAATGGTCATTTATATCGGATCTTTTGGAAAATCTTTGGCTCCGGGATTCCGTACGGGATTTATTGTCGCTCCTGAAAACCTGATGGCAGAAATGAGAAAATACCTTGGGATCATTGACCGTCAGGGAGACATCCTCATGGAAAGAGCTTTGGGTGAAATGATCGCTGAGGGTGAGATCAACCGTTATCTGAAAAAATCGCTGAAAGTGTATCAGGAAAGGAGGGATTATCTCAGTACCCTGCTTCTGGAAAATATGGGAGAACTTATTACCTTTCAAAAGCCGTCAGGAGGTTTAGCGATCTGGCTGGAATGGAATGTTCCGCTCAATCTGATGCAGCTCAGCCGTAATTGTGCCCGGGAAAATCTTTTTGTTCCTAAAACTCTTCTTTATCAGAATAAAAACCTTACTGCCATAAGGCTGGGATTCGGTGATCTGAATTTTGAAGAGATGGAAAAAAGCATTAAAGTACTCTCAAAGAATGCCAAATTATTGATGGGTTCATAGAATCTTTGGACTGTGAGCAGATCATAACTTATTGAACCCTGTTTGATCTGCAAGAAAAATAAAAGCCCCTATACAGAGGCTTTACAGTAATTTGAAGTTGTGGAGAATAATAGTTTATTGAGTAAACTGCGGCCTATCATTAACCCATGACCTTCTTCTTCTTTGGTTTTTTCTTTTTTCTGTTTAAATAGATAATAAAACCGGTAATGGGAAGTGATGCAGCAATGATCGCAGCCAGAAAATAAATAATCCTGCTGGTCATTCCCAGAATACTTCCGGTGTGAAGGTCATAATTTCTTTCCCTTAATGCGGTTCCATATCCAATATTTTTGTTTTTATAAGATTGATGTTTTAAAATTTCCCCTGAATACTGGTCAAAACTATACTGTTCATTTCTATATTGTCTCTCATCGTAGGTCAACTCAGCATAATAGGTACCTTCTTCCGATCTTGGAAAGTTGATAAGGGCTGATTTTTTATCCGGAAGTCCTTGTTCCATTTCTTTTCCAATCCTGTCCAAAATGCTTTTCCGGTCTGAAAATTCTTCGGAAGGAATTGTACTTTTAGCTTTCTGTTCGGTAGGTGTGCTTCCATTCAGAGTCTTTTTTACCCATTGATCTATATCTCCGAAACTCCATATCAAAGCGGAATAAGAAATAAGAAGCAAAGGGATCACGGCATAAAACCCTAAAACATTGTGAACGTCATAGTTGATTCTCTTCCAGTTGGCAGATGTCTTGATGAAGAACATTCCCTTCAGCATGTTTTTGCTCATTTTGCGGGGATACCATATCACAAGCCCCGAAAAAAGGATGACAGCAAATACCAATGTAGAATAGCCTGTAATGGTTTTTCCTATTTTTTCGCCCAGCAGAAGCCTTCTGTGAAGATCCAGTACAATTTCAAAAAAGTCCTGCTTGGCATCTTCCACGTCATGTACTTTTCCTGTGTAAGGATCCATGTAAACCCGGTAATAATAAAGATAAGTTCCCCAATAGGTCAACGCTTCATTATCCATTTTAAGAGTACGGAATACATACGTTCGTGAAGGATCAGAAGGGATTACAACTCTTTTGATCTTTAATCCTTCAGGGAGGGCTTTCTCCGCTTTTCCGGTAAGTTCAGACAATGGCAGTTTTTTTCTTCCAATATTCTCAACGAAATATCTGTTGGGGTGAACAATGTGTTTTAATTCTTCTTCAAAGGCAAGAATACAGCCTGTAGCTGCTATGATAACAACTATAAGCCCGGACGTTAGTCCGAGCCATAGATGTAACTGATATGCAATTTTTCTAAACTTTAGCTTCATCGTTAAAATTTAAGGCTTACCTCAGCAACAAAATTACGAGGCATCTGGGCTACAACAACCCCCTGACCTGCAAAATATTGTGCATTGCCTAAATTGTTCATTTTAAATCCAACTCTATACTTTTCTTTTTCAAGAGAAACAGAAGCATTGATCAACGTATAGGCAGGGAATGCAAACTGTCCGGTAATAGTCTTATTTCCGGTAATCTGTTTTCCTACACGATTCACCCCAAAACCTACTCCCAGTCCCTGAAGCCCGTTAATAGGAAGGATATAACTGATCCATGAATTGAACACATTCGCCGGACCTGCAGACTCCGGACGGCGTCCTTCTACAGTAGGATCCGCTTTTTCAAACCGGCTGTGGTTGTAAGTATATCCTGCTATAATATTGAGTCCCTGAACAGGGTTCATGATGGTTTCTATTTCAATACCTTTACTTCTTTGCTCTCCATCCTGAACAACAATATTGTATTCTTTTCCGTCACGAACTACTCCGATTCCCCGCTGTATATTGTCAACCAGGATATCATAATATCCAACCGTGAAATTAACCTTATTTCTCCAAAGATTTCCTTTTACTCCCACTTCCCACTGATTGGCAGTTTGCGGTTTCATATCTCCGCTATAGTCTGGAAGTTGCTGGATAACCGGTGCTGTATAGCTAAAACCGTTCATATAGTTTCCATAAGCTGACAAATGATCTTTAACGATTTGATATACTAATCCGAACTTTGGAGACCATGCTGTCTGCTTGAATTCTCCGGCACGTTTGTTTTCATTCAGGTTAAGCTGTCCTTTACTTTCATAATGATCCAGGCGTAAACTTAATAAAGTAATCAAACGGTCAGTAATATAGGTTACATTGGATACATAAGCACCATAAAGATTAGCTGAAGAGGTATTCCTTACCAAAGGTGATTTACCAGCTGCTATTGCCGCTTTGGTAACTTCCTGAATTTTCTGAAGTGCCAGATCCTTGGAAATACTTCCATAGCTGCCTGTCAGGTTTTGTCCATCCACGTTGTCGAATACAACGATTGGGGAATGATTATTGTTGATAGACTGATTGAAATAGTCTAGTCCAATCAATATTTTATTTTTGACCTTACCGATATTGAATTCTCCGTTAAAGTTCTGCTGAATGCTTGTAGAAGCAGCTTCTGAATTCTGCCATTGTACGTTACGCTCCAACATGGCATCACTGGTAGTCCCTCTGATAAACTGATATTGATATAAACCTTCAGTTTTTCTGTAGTTTCTTGAAAGCAAAGTCTGAGAACTCCATTTCTCTGAAATCTTATAATTAGCTTCGGCCTTTACATTGATAGACGGAGCCTTCAGGGTCATATCATTGTTTGAATACGATCTTTTCCAGTCGAATCCAAGTTCATCCGGGTTATGAGCGAAATAGGCTCTTGTTCTCGGAAGGAAGATAATCGGAGTATTGGTTCCTTCATAATTATAGATCTGAGCTCCCAGGCTAAACTTCAGTCTGTCATTCACCTGATAGCTTAGTGTAGGAGACACAAAAAATGATTTTCTGAATTCAGAATCCCGGAATCCGTTCTGGTATTGATATGCTGCATTTAAACGGAACAAAGTTTTTCTGGAATCAGTAACCGGTCCGTATACATCAGCGGTCACACGGTTCAGGTTATAGCTTCCCATAAGGTAAGACACTTCCCCACCGAAATAATCTTTAGGTTTTTTGGTCACTACGTTGATGAGTCCCCCGAAAGAAGTTACAGCCCCTCCATACAATGTCCCGGACGGCCCTTTGATAACCTCCAGGCGTTCAATATCTGCAGGATCAATCTCTCCGTTCGTGTTTGCAGGAACGCCATCTACCATAGATACTTTTGTAGGGAAACCTCTGAGGCTGTAGTAGAAACTTCCGTCTCCTGAACCTCTTCCCGGGCTTCCCTGCATTTTTACCATCCCCGGAACATTTTTTAAAACTTCCGAAATATCATAAGTAAGCTGCTCCTTTAATAGCTGCTGGTTGATACTTGTGTACGCTTGTGGGTTTTCTAAAGTTTTCAGCGGCATTTTAGCGACTGAAGTACTGTCTTTGTCCAGAAATTTATTTCTGCTGAAAGCATATACGGTAATTCCTTCAATGACATTGTTGTGCGCCGGAGCATAAATCGCAGGGATTTCATAGACATCTTTCTGAATATGGATTTGCTCACGCATCAGTTCGATATCATTCAAAACCACCTGAAGCGTATATTCCCCAGGTGGCACGTTTTCAAAGTAATATTCTCCTAAATTATTGGTTTTTGCCTGATAAGACGTGTTGACAAGCCTTAAAAGCGCGTTTTTTACAGGTGCCTGCTCAGACAGCATGACCTTGCCATGAATCCGTTCGCCCTGTTGTGCGGAAAGAGAATTTGAAGATAAGGCAAGACCAAGAAATAATATAAGGGTTTTAGATGTTTTCATGCTGTAAGTTTTGTAACAGGGGATAATTTATTTTACCGTTTTGTGATAATGGAAATGATTCTATAAGTTCGGTGCGCACATACTGTGGATTGATGCGCAGTTTATTTTTGATGATTTCAGTGATGACCTGAGGATCTATACTCTGGTTGTCATACAATACAACGATCTTTTTGTCATTGGAATTCAGACATACAAACGTATTTCCTTTCAACTCATTTTTAAGAATAAATTCTACCTCATCCAGATTAAGACGTATGCCGAAAAGCTTCATGATACGCTTGATCCTTCCTGTGATATAATAAATTCCGTTTTCACCTTTTCTGGCTGTATCTCCGGTGTGTAATACCGATGGCTGCTCATAGGAAGCAAGATCCTCCAGCTTATTGGCATACCCGCCGAAAATGCTGGAATGCGAAAAGAGAAGTTCATCCGTTTCAGGATCAATGGTGAAGCTTCCTCTGTCCACCGGAGTTCCGATAGATGTTTCTTCTTCCAGCAATCCCTCTGTGGTAAGGTATGCCATTCTTCCTCCTGCTTCGGTCTGGCCATATTGAGCGAAGAATTCTTTTTTAAATTCGTGGCAATAAGAGAAAATTGTTTTTCTCAGCTCAGCATTGATGACACCCCCGGTATGGGTAAAATACCTCAGGCTTGGAGAATCTTTTCTGAAGAATCCTATTCTGTTCAGGTTTTCATAAAGAAACGGAACGCCTCCCAGAGTACTGTAGCCATACGTTTCCATTTCATCCCAGAATGCTTTCTGCATAATGTCTTTATCTGTACAGACTATTCTTCCGGCACGCATACAGTTGGTGGTGAAAATAGAGAACCCATACACGAAATTGATCGGAACATTCAAAGGAACCACATCAGATTCCAGAATAGGCATATACTGAAGAATGCTTATGGCATTCTGATAAAGGTTTTCATCTGATAGTTTGACCAGCTTGGGAATTCCTGTCGTTCCTGAAGTGCTCAGAAGGATCTTAATTTCCGGATGAATCGATATCTCATGCTGATAATCATCCTTTGCAAAAATTCTGATATGTTCTGAGAATTCTTTTAAGCTGTAACCGGGGATTTCCTCTCTTTGCGGATCAAAGATGTACTTTGGACGGTATTCTGCTTCAATACGGTCTTTAAATTCCGGATGCAGCTTCTGCCCCAATACAGCAATAGTGTGTGCTGTTCCGTAAAAATTGAGGAGTACCTCAATACCGGGCAGCTGATTGTCATTGTACAGAAAGAGCAGCCCTTTTTCTACAGGATTTAAGCCTAAGGACCGGTACAGTGTTCCAACCGGTATCGTTCTACCGGTGGAAGCATCTGTAAACAACAAGTTCTTGTTGGCAATTACATTTTCTAAAATTTTCATATGCTTAGTTTTCTACGAATACATCGTATTTTTTCATTTTTTCACGAATCTTTCCGACAGTTCCCATCTCGAGGATATCATTAAAATCAAATTTGATCTGATAGAATTGCTCAAGCGCTTCTACGATAAGAAGATGAGACATTGAATCCCATTCAGGGATTTCCTGATAGGTAAGTTCTTCGTCTACCATTTCTTTTTTTATTGCAATGGCAGAGGCAATAATTTCATAAAATTCTTCTGTAGTGTTCATTTTAAATTTTTATAGTTTTCCATTTACCGTTTTTAAAGATCATTAGGAATAGTACTGCTAAAACAATTTCCGAAGAAACGATAGCGGTAAATATTCCTCTCAGCTCCCACTGAAATCTTACACCTAAGAGATAAGCCAGAGGAAGCTGAATCACATAAAACATGATAAGATACAGGAGTGTAACCTGCATGATGTTTCCTGCCGCATTCAGAGCACGGCTGATGACCATTGTGAATCCCAATAGCAGATAAGCCATTGATACCACATGGATATACTGAACCGCATACCGTGCTACTTCCGGCTCTGTAGTGAAGAATTGCACAACATACTCTGCTGCAAGCTGCCAGAATAAGGCTACAGCAACCAGATAGGTCATATTGATCGTCCCGGCTCTCCAGACCGTTTTTTCTGCACGTTCCGGCTCTCCGGCTCCCAGGTTTTGTCCTGTAAGAACTCCTGCAGCGTTTCCTATTCCCCAGGCAGGCATAGTGGCAACTGAAGCAATACGCTGGGCTATAATGTATCCTGCAAGAGCTGTTGTACCGAAAGTGGAGATGATCTTCACCATGATCAGCCAGCTGGATGTCGGGATAATATACTGAACCAATCCTCCAAAGGCTATTTTCAGAATTTTTTGCAATAATGGAAGATCAAAGTGAAAAGGTATCCATACGTTGATGCTTGTCTTTCCGGACAGCAGGATAAAAGCCTGATATAAAACGGCCAACAGCCTTGATAAGATCGTGGCATAGGCCAGTCCCATCAATCCGAAAGCCGGAATAAAGCCAAGTCCGAAAACAAGGATCACAGCAAAGACAATATTTGAAATATGGCAGATCCAGAGTGATTTCATTGCAAGATCCGCATCACCTACTCCTCTGAAAAGTCCATTTACGGAAAGACGGAGAATGACAAGGCCTATGCTCAGAAAAACGAGTCTTGAGAAAGACACTCCTCCACTTACCGTATTGGCATTGATTCCCAGGAAGTCAACAATTTCAGTGGCGAAGTAACAGGAAACTCCACCAATAAGCAATGCGAAGGACAGGGCCAGCAGGATGATATAATGAGCGGTTCTGCCCATTCCTTCCTTATCCTTTTCCCCGGCTCTTCTTGCAATAAGTGTCGCTGCCGCGATGCCAAGCCCTACTGCGATAGCATACGCGAAATTGATGTAGTTGTCTGTAATTCCTACAAGACCAAGAACCTTATCTCCTAGTTTTGCAATGATCAGCAGGTTCACACTCACAAAAACAGACTCCATCACAAGTTCCATTACCATGGGAATAGCCAGGCTAAAGATAGAGCGGTTGATACTTCCGGAAGTCAGCTCGACTTTTTTTCCGGCTAAGGCTCCATAGGTAAAAACCGCTCCTTCTCTTAGTATATGCAGGAATTTCCTCATACTGCTGCTACAGAATTTTTATTGGCGATCTGATACAGCGGGTTGGGCAATGCTCCATCCTTTCTTGGAATGGCAAATGCTTTGTTTTCACTGTAGCCGTTATTTTTCAGACGGAGACTGTTGATATAGAACCTTTTAAATGATGGCACATAAAGGTCATATTTTTCATATCGTTCCTGAAGATGCGCATTATCAGCCTTGTAATTTTCTATACAGTTGTGAACCAGTTCCCAGAAGATTTCTTCGTTAAAGTTCGAATACGTATGCAGGGCATTTGACAGATATCTGAAGAAAGCGTCGAAAACGCCAAGGAGAATAAACAATGGAATATTCTCTTTATTGGAAGACTGGATCAGTCCGTCTGCCAGATGTGCAGGAAGCTTTTCCCTCGCTTCTGTGGTAAGCACGATGTCATCTACAAAATCCTTGATCACGATTCTCTGTGGGATGCCATTTTTCAACACCACCATAATGTTTTCACCATGAGGCGTTACGCATAATGAATGGGTGTAATAAATGTGAAGCAATGGGGTAAGATATGCATCCAGATAGCTTTCAATCCATTCTTTGATCTCCACTCCTGCTTTTTCTGCAAAAGCCTGAACCAACGGGATTCCGTTATCATCTACATAAAGCAAGGAAGCCATTGTCACCATCTGCTCATCTTCTTTCAGATAGTTTTCTGCACTCTCCCTCCATAAAGCTCCAAGAAATTCATTATATTGGTAAGGTACACTGGCTATAGCACCATATTGTGGATGCAGATACGCAATAGAAGCCTCTTCACCCAGGAAAATGGTTCCTTTATTTTCCAGATAGGTATCATCTTTTATTAATCCTTTTACCCAATCGGTAATCGCCGGGGCAATTTTCATCTGTTTGGGAGACAGACCTCTGATATTTCCGGTGCTCAGAATAGAAACGGCGGTTTTCAGATATCTTTTTTCAGGATGATCCACATTGAATAAAGTACGGATACTTTGCTGCGGACTGTAGGTATCTTTTCCTTCTCCCAGTTGTATTAAAAGTCCGGATGCGATATCTCCGGCAAAATGGATCTGAAGCTTATGCTCCCATTGCCATGGATGTACCGGGATGAAATGATAATCCTCAGCGATTTTCCCCTCGCTTATCAGCTGCTGCTGAAAATCATTATACAGCAGATCTCCTATTTCTGAACGGTAAAATTCTTCTCTGCTGATATGTTCTAATGACTGGAATACTGATCTGCTTTTATGTGAGGCCAGCCAGATCACTTTTAGGTTTTCATCAGCTTCAGGGGCAAATGTTTTCAGATCACGGGGAGAAAAGCCCAGCCGGCTTTTGTTGACAATAACCCACGGATGCCCTGTCATATTGTGTTCTACGGTCTGATAATCTGCTTCTGCAAGATCTTTTGAAGAAAGTACTCCTTTTGAAAGGATCAGAGCATCACAATATAAGGTATGCAGCAATTCTTCTGTATATCTTGCTATAGTATAGGGATCCAGGTCAAATACGGACTGCATTTCAAGAAAGAAGGCGGCAACATCCACAGCAGATAAGACTTCTCCGTTTTCAGTTTTTGTGATACTGTCTTTATCAATATGCCAGTAGTCCATCATTCTTTCCTGTCCACGGAAACTGTAAACAATATTTTCAAATCCTGTTTCAAGGGTAAAAACAGTATATCCTTCTTTGTCTTCAAACTTTGCTACGGGCTTTAGCAGCTCTTCATGCATCAGTTCTGCAATGGTTTTGGCCATAAGATTTCTGTTGGCCTGTTGCCAGTGTTTCTGGCTTATTGTATTATTTAAGTTGGTGCTCATTTTTATTATTATATTTTGGCAGTTGGCAGGTCAGCATATTTTTCCACATCAAAATCCTGGAAAGCGATTTTTTTCTCGATTTTATAATGTTCTCTTCCAAGAATGTCATTGATGATATAAGAATTACGGTAGGCAGCCATTCCCAGATCTGTGGAAATGTAGCTGTGGGTATGTACTTCAGCATGAAGCACATAGATCTCACCACCGTTATGGTCTATTGAATAATTCCTGTTAACATCAAACAGTCCGCTTGAATCTCTTTTTATTCTGGACTGGATATTTTTAAGGAACTGAGGCTCATGATAGCGATATCCGGTTCCCAGAATCACATAATCCGCCTCCTGGTCATAAGGAACCTCCTGTTCCAGCTGTGTGAATTCCAGATTGATAAAGTCCGGATTGCTGTTGTCTACTTTGTTCAGCTGGCTGTTGGGAATAATCTTAAGCAAAGGATCAGCATTGTCTATGTTCAGATCATAAATAAAATCATAGATGTCATTGATGAGATCATAATTGATTCCTTTGAACTGGCTCTGCTGCTTGCTTAAAATGGTTTTCCTTGCCGATTCGTTTCTATTGTAAAAATAATCTACATAATCAGGAGAAGTAAGCTCCAGTGTCAGTTTGGAATATTCCATAGGAAAGAATCTGTCCGGACGGGAATACCATCCCAGTTCTGTTTTCTCATTCCTGTTCTGAAGCAGGTCGTAAAATACCTCTGCCGCACTTTGGCCGGAACCTATAATCGCTATTTTTTTACCCTCGGATAAAAGCTCTTCTTTCCGGTACAGGTAAGAGCTGGTATGGATAACGCGGGAATCGTCTTTCGGAATGAAGGAAGGAATATGAGGTTGTGTTCCTGTTCCTAAGATCAGTCTTTCCGTTTTAAAAACTTTGGTTTCTTTGGTTTTTGTATGAACCGTAGTGACCAGATATAAGCCATCTTCATAATTGATATCCACTACCTGGGTTGAAAAACGGCACTGTGGAAGCTGTTCAATTACCCATTGACAGTAGCGGTTGTATTCTTTTCTTGGGATAAAGAAATTTTCCCTGATAAAGAATTTATAAAGTCTTCCTGTTTCCTTAAGGTAATTAAGGAGACTCAAAGGGTTTGTAGGATCGGCCATGGATACACAGTCACATAAAAATGGGGTCTGCAGGGTTACATGGTCGATCATCAATCCCGGATGCCAGTCGAAACCATCTCTCTGGTCAAGAAAAAGGGTTTTCAGTTCCGGAATTGGGTTGGATAATGCGGCAAGTCCCAGATTGAAAGGACCTATGCCTATGCCTATTACATTATATACGGCTTCGTTATTCATGTTTTGTGATGTTTGTGGTGATTTGTACCTCTTTGTTTTGCGGGAATTTTTCCCAGTACCATTCTCTGTAGCAGAAGTTGAGATTGGCCTTTTTATGAGGCATTTCAATCACTTTTTCTACCTTGAAACCAACGTGGGCTTTGTTCATCATGGATGCAAGAGAGTCTACAGACCCTTCCCCTACCATTTTGCCTACCTGTGGCTGTGCAAAAACATAGTCCACCATCGATTGTGTGGAAGGTGATACAAATTTTTTTTTAGGATCGATAGGTGCGATGAACTGATGGGTCCCGTAGTCTGTAGGCAATACGTCATAATAATCCCCTACGATATCTCTGCATGCCCAGTAAACTTCAATATTACAGGAAGGCTCATCATTACCGGCTATAATATAACTGTGGGCTTCATCACTCGGAAGCATCAGTCTGTAATATGTTTCAAGTTCATCAATCGGCCAGTTCATCTGCCATATTTTTATGGCATGTTCCCGGTTGAACCATTCATGAAGCATTTCAAGATCATTTTCAAGGTCTATAGGGCGCATACTCATTGTCACGTCTTCCTTCTGAAAATAACGTTTGAAGAAAACCTCTTTTCCCTGTGGATGGATCAGCTGATCTGAGAAGAAGTGTTTATGAAGGAGGTTAGGTACTTTAGCATAGGAAATAGATGATGCATTTATGCCTCCGTCTACATCAGATACTGCTGACTGAAGATTGGATTTTACCGCCCAGTATCGCTGATGTAAAGCATAATCCGTTAAGGATGATGATTCTGACTTATGAAGATGCTCAAACTCCCTGTAAAGAATATGAATCAGCTTTCTCTCTTTTACCAATCCTGTCTTTCCTATCGATGAGATCAGCGCACTCAGGTTGCTCACCAGAAGATGATGGGAAATAATATCCAAAAGACGTTCGTCCCTGATAAAAAGATCTTCAATTTCAGGACAGTCTTTGATCAGATCCTGAAATCTTTCTTTAAAGCTTTCCCTGATCAGATATCCCTGTCCGTCCCTAACATGGATCGACTGAGGAAGAAGCTGATCATCCAATTGAACAAGAAGGTTCTGCTGATGTACTTCCGGAGCCATTCCCCATTGATTCAATAAGCTGTTTAAAGGTGAAAGCAGCAGGTCCACATATTTTTCAAACCAGATGATTGCGGCTTTCTCCGGATCGAGGCCCAGGTGGTCTGCAACATTTTTAAAGAAATAAGTGGTAAAATTGAACCCATCTATAGATTCGTCCTGACACAGCCTGGCCAATAAAAGGACTTTATCTTCTGTTGAAAAAGGATTTTCACGGATCAGTATATTAAAGCTGTCCATGTTTTTCCCTTCATAATGAACGCTTAGTGTGGAGGGTTCCAATAGCAGTTTAAAATTCGGGAAACGGTCTTCAAAAGAAGCTTTTTCATGCTGCCACCATACTGCGGAGGCATATCCTCTGTTGAGATCTTTTAAGCTGTTTGTTCTTACTGATCCGGTCATCAGAACATGCAGAGAAAATTTTAACATCCAGCTGAAATCAGGATTATAAAGAGTCCTTATGGAAGAGGTTGCATAAAATTCTTCTCCTAGCGGACCGATATGAATGATCTGCCCCGATCCGAGCATTTCCGGATATTCTTCCGTTGACAAAAGATACTGTGCTTCCCACGGATGGCAAGGAACTATATAGAAATCATTTGTGTTGTCAAAATCGTAGCTTTCCGGTATGGATACCCATTGTTCGAATATTTCTTTTGCTGAAATCCCGGGAAGTGATTTTTCTGTGATACAGTCTTTATGGATCAAGAAATAATCCAGCTGTAATCCTTTTCCGAATTCAGGACCATACAGAAACTGCTCTTCCTCAGAAAATCCCATTCTTGATTTGGTAAAAGGATGCAGGTTGTGTCCTGCCGGAAGCATCTGTTCAGATTCCAGGAATGAATAAGTCAGGGAATTCTTTTTTTGTGAACAGGTTTCTGTAGTAAGTTCCAGATTTTTCAGACTGCTCTGAATTCTTTTGGTAAACTGCTTCAGCCCTGCATCACTTTCATTATCTGTAAATTCCTGATAGATCAGTTCGGTCAGTTTTTCAGTATTTACTTCAAAAACCTCCTGATTTTGATGGTCTACAGCCCACAGGCCGGAACCATATTCATGAAAGGCAGTTTCTGAACGATAAGAAACGGGAGCGAACAGAAATAGTCCGCTTTTCTTCAGCTCAAACCTGATGTGCAACGGATAGCTGCTTTTCTGAAGTGCTTTGGCTGTAAGAAGATCATATTTTGGAACCCCCTGATAAAATTTTCCATTCCCAAGTTCTCTCAGCATTCCGTTGAGCAGGATCCTGGTGGTAATTTCCCGGGCCTTTTCTCCGGTTTTATTTTTCTGTACTAAAGTCTTTTCCATGTATTTTGATTTTAGTGAGGATCTGATGAATGTCTTCCGTAGTAGTGATAGGATTAAGGAAAGTGAATTTCAGATAGAAGTTTCCGTCCACTTTTGTACTTGCTACCAGAATTTCTCCGCTGTAGAAAAGCTTCATCTTGATATATTGGTTCAAAGCATCCAGGTCACTGATTTCCGGTCTTATATATCTGAAAACAAGAACGCTCAGGTCAGAATCTGAAAGAAGCTCAAAGTCAGGATCTTCGGTGATCATGGCTGCGGCGTCTTTTGTAAGGTCTATTACGGTATCCGTATATTCTGCAAGCTGTTCCTTACCCATCATTCTCAGAGTAAACCACAGCTTCAAAGCATCGAATCTTCGGGTACTCTGTGTAATGGATTTATTGATCTGTGCAGGGATTTCTTCTTCATCCATTTCTTTGGGATTCAGATAATCTGCATGGTGCTTAAGGATTAAAAGCTCTTTTTTATTTTTAACGATGAAAGCACTGCTGCTGATCGGCTGGAAGAAAGATTTATGATAATCTATCGTTACCGAATCTGCTCTTTCAATTCCATTGAGAAGACCACGGTATTTTTCACTTAATAATAAAGCGCAGCCATACGCGGCATCTACATGCATCCAGATATTATACTGTTCCGCGATATTGGCGATGTCGTCCAACGGATCTATATTTCCAAAGTCGGTAGTTCCGGCGGTGGCTACAATACCGATAGGGATATTTCCCAGCTGTTCTTCCCTTTTGATATATTTTTTCAGCAGGGCGATATCCATACGGAATCTGTCATCGGTAGGAACTTTAATGATAGACTTTTCGCCCAGCCCCATAATGGATGCATTTTTAAGATTGCTGAAATGGGATTTATCGGAAACAAAAATTCTGAAACGGGATGCTTCATTAGGCAGCCCATCCATTTTAATATTGTGATTGTATCTTTTCTGGGAAAAGCAGTCACGCATCATGACCAGTCCCATTAAATTGCTTTGAGAACCTCCCGCTGTGAAAACTCCGTCACTTTCGCTGGTGTTGTAACCAATCTGTCCGGCAGTCCAGTCGATCAGTTTTCTTTCCATAAAAGTTCCGCCGGCGCTCTGATCATAAGTATCCTGGGAAGAATTGATGGCGCTTACAAGAATTTCTCCTGCCAATGCCGGGATTACTACCGGACAATTCAGGTGGGCTACATACTGAGGAAGGTGAAAAGCTGTAGCATGCTTTACATAAATATCATCTACTTCGGAAAGAAGTTCATTATAATTTGAAAGTTTTTGATCAAGGTCGATCTGTTGTACCATTCCTTTCATTTCTTTGGCCTCTATGCCGCTGAAAGGCTTGTCATTTCTGTAAAGAAATTCCTGTACAAGGTCTAATGTGCTGTTGACTGCATTACGATAGTGATCATAATTGTCCGGATGAAAAATATTCCCAAAATTCCCCGAAATGTGAGGTGAGGCTACGTTTGAAAGCTCTCCTAGGGATATTATATTGTTGTTCATAAAAGTATTTGTAAGGTGATTTTTAAATCAGTAAGTTCTTTTTAATTTTCAGACGTTTGGATTTATACATCTGATTGTCAAGTTTTTAAATTTGTCATTTTTTTAAGTTTTTATTTGGTGATTGTTTAATTATTCATAAATTTGAATCGGCTATTATTATTTAGAATAATTAAAAACAAAGATAAAGATTATTATTTACTACCAAATTTTTTTTTAATGAATTCTACAGAAATTTTAAATAAAGACAGTATTAAGCAGGTAAAACTGCTTCCTACAGTGATCGAGCTAACCTCTCAGGAAAGAAGAATGATAAAAGATGCAGCGGAGCATCTTCAGAGAAAATATGACAGCTATGAAAACCGTGACTTTATAAAACATGTACATCAATTAGCTTCCTATTTCTTACCGGAAAGAATTTTAAATATAGCTGCTGATTTTGCAAGTGATTTTTCTAAGAACCAGTATGGTGCACTGATCTTTAAAGGATTAATGGAAATAGATCAGGAGAGCATTGGTCATACTCCACCTAACTGGCAGTCTGCCGATTACTCGAAGTTTAATTTATACGGCTTTGCCTGTGCCCTGATCCATGGAGCTCTTCCATCAAAGCCTGTACAATATTACTCTCAGCGTAAAGGTGGCGGATTGATCCATGCGATCATACCCGATGAAAAAATGAAGGAAACACAGACAGGATCAGGATCTTCAACGGATCTTTATGTACATACTGAAGATGCTTTCCTGAAACATCAGGCTGATTTCCTAAGCTTTATGTACGTGCGAAATGAAGAACAGGTTCCTTCAACTCTTTATTCTATCCGTTCTCACGAATCTATCGGGGAAAACTACAGACCTCTTTTTGAACGCATTTATAAAATTCCGAAGGATGCCAATCTGGAAACGGGAACGAATGAGGAAGAAACTTTAGACGCAGTGCTATATGGTAATTATAAGCTTCCATTTATGAGATTTGATGCGGCAGAACAGCTTTTCAATTCCAGCATCAGACAGTCAGAGGAAGCACAAAATACGCTGCAGGAATTCTGGGATGAGGCCAGACATTTGATCTATTCAGGCTTCACTCCACAGGCGGGAGATGTTATTTTGGTTAATAATCATTTATGCGCTCATGGAAGATCCGCCTTCCGTGCAGGAGTAAGAAAAGTAGATGGCGTAGAGCAGCCGTGTGAGAGAAGAATTATGCTTCGTATGATGAGTAAGGTAAGCCTTATTGATATGAGAGCACATACTCTTACCGAGGACCCGTTCTTCGTTATTGAAGAACATTTAGGAAAAAACTTTCAAAATTTTTAGAATGCGCCCGTAGCATTTGAACCTCAATCAATACCAATTCCTTTTTAAGCTTACGCTTAAAAAGGAATTTTTTTATCGGCTTTTGCGGGGGTAATTCTTATTGATAAATTCTACAAGCCCTTGGATAGCTTATATCAGGCTGAATATCGGGTGTGATGATAACCGTTTTGATCTTTTTATATTTGTCTCCCGCAGATAACGCAGATGTTTGCTAAAAAATCTGCTCAATCTGCAAGATCCGCGAGAGGATTATAATCGCTACTAAAGCATGAATAAGCTAAAAGGATTCATGCATTAGTGGCAAAAAAAAGAGTATGCTCTATGAAGTTTTTTTGATTTTGCCGTCTTAAAAACAGCTTTATTGATGATAATGGATGCCATATATTTAATTTTATGAAAACAATATTTTCTTAAATGCTTCAGCGGCCAGATGTACCTGTACACTCCAGTCATCTGCCGCATCGCTTCCCGCATCATCAGAGATGTATTTTAAACACAGGAACGGAATACCCTCCTTTTGGGCGATCAAAGCCAGTGGATAGGCTTCCATATCTACAATATTATAATCTGTTTCAGAGTGATTCATTTCAAAACTGTCACCGCTTCCACAGATGCCTTCTCTCAAAGTATCCATTTTAAGACCGTATTCCAATACAGGAGGAACTCCGGACAATGGAGTTTCATAGAGCTTAAATCCAAGTCCTCTTACATCCATATCTCTCTGAATAAATTTGGTACAGCATACCACTTCTCCTTTATGAAATCCTTTACTTCCTGCTGAACCTAGATTGACAATCAGCTTCGGCTTTCTGTAATGGATTTCTTTTGTCAGCTCTATGGCAGCATTTACTTTCCCAATTCCTGTTATTAATTTATTTTTTCCGTCAAATTCTGTCCCCGCTTCAGAATCCAGTGCAAAAACAAAGAGTGTATCTGCTACGGGATAGTGAAGTTCATTATTAATTTTTATCATTGAAATATTGAATTTATACAGCTATTGGTCTGTATTACAAAGATACGAGAGTTTTTCTGTATCTGATACATATGATGCAGCCTATAGGTGTTGTCTTTTCGAATTAAGAATGATGAAGATAAGATAGCAGATAATAAACACAAAGAAAGGGATTTGAAATAATAAATAGTCAAACTTCTCAACCGGAACCTGTACCATTCTGCTAACAAGAGGCGAAAGCATCATCAGGAAACTTAAAATGGTTATCACCACGTTATTCCTCCATTGTATTACATTCAGAACAATCCCTAACATGCCTAAAATAGCAAAGATCTGATCTATATTTCCAAAATCAAATATCGTGAATAAAAGCCAGAAGATAAATGGAATACCCATTATGTCACCCATTAAAATGATGAGTAAATAAGCAATAATTGAAACCATTCTCAGGATATTGGTTGTGTAATCCATTTTTTATAAATTATATTCTAAACAGCCTGAGTTCGGATAGTAATTCGGAGCTCAGATTAAATATATAAATATTTTCAATTGATTGCAATCAGTTGATATTAAAACCCCCAAAACAACATAAAATTTGTTTTGGGGTTTAGTTTATCAGATACTGCATCCGTCAGCATCACAGGAAGCACCGCTGCCGCCGGAAAGATCTTTAAAAGGACTTACAGTTTCTTTATAAGTCTGCTGAAGAGCATTTTCAAACACTTCTACCGGCTGTGCTCCGGAAACGGCATATTTACCATTCAGAACAAAGAACGGAACTCCGGAAACTCCATTATTTCTGGCATCCACAATATCCTGGTTGACTTCATTATCCAATTGATCTGAAGTGACTGCATGTCGGGCTTCTTCTTTTCCAATTCCTAAGTTTTCCGCAAGTGAAATCAATACTTCAGGATCTGCCACATTCTTACCATCAATAAAGTGAGCGATGAATAAAGCTTCTTCCATCTCATTCGATTGGTTGTGCTTTTTGGCAAGATGAAGCAATCTGTGAGCGCTAAAAGTGTTGGTAATCAACGCTTTTTCAAAATTGAAGTCAATTCCTGCTCCTTTACCCATCTGAGCAACCTGGCTGATCATCTGTGCAGCCTGTGCCTCAGGAAAACCTTTCTTTTCTTTAAAATATTGAATTGTATTCTGAGTTTCTTCTGGGTCTAAGGTGGGATCCAGCTGAAAGCTCTTCCACTCTACTTCCACTTCATCTCTGAATGGCAGCTTTTCCAAAGCCTGCTCAAAATTATTCTTTCCGATATAGCAAAACGGACACATCACATCCGACCAGATTTCTATTTTCATTGTATTTAATTTTAAATCAAATTGATACTGCAAATTTACTATATTTTATTTAATGTAACAAAAATTATTACAGTTTAATTTTGACAGGCTGATAATTCCCTGCTCCGTTTCTCAAGCATGCTTTTTATCATCATCATCGATAATGCGAGAAGTCCAAAAAATAAGCCTATCCATGGCGTATATTCTACACCTTTTGTCATAATGACCCAGCCTCCTATCGTAGTTCCCAGAGTAACTCCCAGATTTCCGAATGATGTTGCCAGACTATTGACAAATTCCAGCGAGTCCGGAGCCGAGGAAATCATATAAGCTGAAGCATTCAGAAAGCTTGGTGAATACAAAAATCCCCATGCCCCTATCACCGCAATGGTTGCCCATAGATTTCCATCAGAAATATATAACAGTATGGGTATTAAAATAGTTCCTGAAAGAAAGAAGGCGGTCGTTCCCGCAATATTTTTATTGAGCATCTTACCTGCTATCCAGTTAGCCAGAACACCTATAATCCCGAAAAGAAACAACATATAGCTGATCATCGGGGTATCCATTCCTTTGGCTTTGTTCAGATAATCTGCAAAATAGCTATAGGTGGAAAACCAGGCGGTAACCATAAAAAAATTAGTCAGTGTACTCAGAATAAACGGTGGCTGCTTCAGTATTCTCACCTGATTTCCATAAGACTTCTTTTCTTTAACAGGCATTGGAGGAAGAAGAAAGTAAATAGAAATTAAAGCAATTAAACTTACTGCTGTTTGTATCATAAATGAATACTCCCAGGACCAAAGGCCTGTAATCCATGTAGCGAAAGGAACGGTGGTGACCATAGCAATGGCAACTCCATTGAAAACGATGCTCATCAGTCCGTTCTTCCTGCGGTCATCTGCCTGAGACACAGCAACGGATAAAGCCGATGCGATATAGACAGGCTGAAGAAATGCAGGAAGGATTCTTACAAGCATCAGTAGCCAGAAAGGAGGTGAAAAGGATGACACCAATCCTGTAATCAAAAACATAAAAATGGCTGTAAGCATTATTTTTTTACGATCTATGCCTGATGTAAACAAAGTCATAAAAGGTCCTGTAAGCGCAATGATCAGGGCGAATGCGCTCAGAAGGTATCCTGCTTTGTCAATACTGATCTTATAGTGTTCTGCAACCTGTGGGAGAATGCCAATCACTCCGAATTCTGTAGTAATAACCGCTATAAACCCCAGACATCCGATATACGCGTATTTTTTCATGATTCTCGTTTTGATAAATTCAGGTTTTGATGGGCAAAAGCTGCCATTTCATTCACGGCTATTTGTACTTCATCCAATACTTCTCCCATGTGCATGAATCCGTGAACCATATCTCTATAAAAGCTTGTATAAACCGGGATTCCAGCTTTTTTCATATTTTCGGAAAGCTGCTTTCCATCATCCAGCAATGGATCATGTTCGGCTAAAATAACCAGGGTTGGCGGGGTATTTTTAAATTTTTCAATTAAAACAGGAATCGCTAAAGGATCATTAGCTTTGTCTTCCGGAAGATACCAGTTCCAGGCTTCTATGCCTCCCTGCTTATTCAGGACAGGTCCGTTTTCATAAGTTTTCCATGATTCCGAATTGAACCGGTTGTCTGCTGCCGGATAGATTAATACCTGAAACTTCAGCTGATCACCGACTTGCGTGGAGGCCGCAGTCGCCAGCGCTCCCCCGGCGCTGTCTCCTATAATTCCTATTTTATCAGGATCAATTCCCAGCTCTTCCACATTTGCTGTTACCCAATTTACGGTATCAACACAATCATTTAAACCTGCCGGAAATGGATGTTCCGGAGCCAGGCGGTAATCTGTAAAAATGATTACTGAACCGGTTTTATTGGCCAATTTACGGACTACAGCGTCATGGGTCTCATATCCTCCGGCAATAAACCAGCCTCCGTGGATATAAATTATAGCCGATGATCTTTGGGTACTTTTCCCTGCAGGGCGGTAAATCCGGATAGGAATCTGATGATCTTCCGTCTGAATATTTAATTCTTCGATCATGGCGACGGATTCTTTTTTTCCGCTAAGCTGGAAAGACATTGTTTCAAGGTACTTACGAGTCCCCTCTAATGGATCTGCCACATTGAATGGCTGTATTTTTTCTAAGTGATTTAAAATCTGAGTTATTTTGGAAGTGAACTGCATTTTATTTTTAATTTAAGTTAATATTGCCTTTGCAGTGAACGTTAGCGCTATTGTTCTTTACTGCCCGCATATTTTCTGATTTGTAGAGCAAAATTAAATCTCAAACCTTAAATTTGCACGGTATACAGCGGATTGTATGGTACTAACAAATTTGTAAGTAATGGGTAAGATAAAGGAGAATTCGACGAATAATATCAACAGACAATATATACACGAATGTGATCTGACCTATGCTGTTTGTAAGATCGGAGGCAGATGGAAACTTCTGATCCTGGATAAATTGAAGGGTGAAAAGCTAAGATTCAGTGAGCTCCGAAGATCGATTTTAGGAATAACAGAAAGAATGCTCACTCTTCAGTTAAGGGAGCTTGAAAAAGAAGGCTTGGTGAAAAGGACCGTTTATGCACAGGTTCCTCCGCGGGTGGATTATGAGCTGACAGATATTGCCCGGGAACTGATTCCTATATGGAAATTGCTGAGCGATTGGGGAGGAAAACACAGGGAGCTGATACAGGGGGCAGACAGAGCCTGAAGAATAGTTTCTTTAATACTTTGCTTTCTTGAATCTGATTATTTTTCAGATCCTCGCAGATCTGGCTGATTGAGCAGATTTTTGCACAAACATCTGCGTAATCTGTGAAATCCGCAGGAGATAAAGTATAATTTAAAGCAGCAATATGAGCACTAAAAGGGTTCATATTATCAAAATATAAAATCATCAAATAATACTCTGACTTTCTTAAATCTGATTGTTTTTCAGACCCTCGCAGATCTGGCTGATTGAGCAGGTTTTTCCACAAACATCTGCGCAATCTGTGAAATCCGCGGGAGATAAAGTATAATGTAAAGCAGCAGCATGAGCACTAAAAGGGTTCATATTATCAAAATATAAAATCATCAAATAATACTTTGACTTTCTTGAATCTGATTATTTTTCAGCCCCTCGCAGATCTGGCTGATTGAGCAGATTTTTGCACAAACATCTGCGTAATCTGTGAAATCCGCAGGAGATAAAGTATAATTTAAAGCAGCAATATGAGCACTAAAAGGGTTCATATTATCAAAATATAAAATCATCAAATAATACTCTGACTTTCTTAAATCTGATTGTTTTTCAGACCCTCGCAGATCTGGCTGATTGAGCAGGTTTTTCCACAAACATCTGCGCAATCTGCGGGAGATAAAGTATAATGTAAAGCAGCAGCATGAGCACTAAAAGGATTCATGCTATTAAAATAATAAGATTATCAAAAGATGGTATCCAAATTTTTTCGAGGCAAAATCCTGAACTCTTTCAACAATATTCAATAAATAGATCCCTAAGCATTATTTACCTTCCTGCTAAATAAAAGGTGAGCAATGAGCGCCAATACCCCAAATGCGGCTCCTACCAAACAGACACCGCTCCATTGCGCTTTCTGCCAGGCAATAGAGGCCAGCCAGGTTCCTAATGAACCACCTATAAAATAAGAAACCATATAAACGGTGTTCAGCCTGTTAACCGCATTGGATTTGATCAGAAAATAATTGGTCTGGTTCATAATATGGCTGGACTGTACACCAAGATCGACTAAAATCACTCCTACAATAAGGCCCCAGTAGGTTTCTCCTGCAAAATAGGTGAATCCCCAGCTTCCTATGACGATCAGTAATGCATACAGGATGATCCTGTTGATATCCAGATATTTCTGCAATTTACCTACTTTCGCTGCTGCCAGCGCTCCTACCGCACCGGCTAATCCAAAACTTCCCACTATGGAAGATCCTGCATGAAAAGGAGGTTTTTCCATATGGAAAACCAATGTTGTAAACAAGGCGCACATGGAACCAAAGGCCATCGCACCACGGAATGAAGCAAGCCGGAGAATAGGCTGTGTTTTGGCAAGGTGCGCTACGGAACGCATCAGTTCTTTGTAGGTTCCTTTGAAGTTGGGGGACAATTCAGGAAGCATTTTATAGACAGCGAGCCAGACTAAAATCATCAGCCCGGCTGCAATTCCGAACATGGCTCTCCATCCCCAGACTTCCCCTACAATTCCTCCCACAAAACGGGAAAGGAGGATTCCCAGCAAAAGACCGGACATCACAAGTCCTATGTTAGCAGATTTTTCCTTATCTGAAGAAAGTTCTGCTGCTATTGGAACAAACAGCTGTGGGATCACAGAGGTTGCTCCGATCAGTAAACTGGCTGCATACAGCATCCATAATTGAGTGGCAAAAGTCATCCATAGCAGAGATCCAAAAACGAGAAAGAGGTCGATCAGGATCAGTTTTTTACGGAAAAATTTGTCTCCAAGCGGAACGATCAGCAATAATCCCAGCGCATAGCCAATCTGTGTGAGTACAGAAATCCTGCCTGCGGCACTTTCAGAAACATTGAGATCCTCAGAAATAAGCGCCAGTAAAGGTTGATTATAATAGTTGTTGGCTACTACCAGCCCGGAAATAATGGCCATCAGCCATATAACTGTCCGGGAAATGCCACTGGAAGAATTCTCCTGCATGTTACAAAATAAAGTTTTAATGAATGGAAAAGCTATTCCGGATAATCAAACATATTACATATTATTTGAAATAATTTTTGATCGGAAATGTATTGCTTTTGAGAACCTAAAGGTAGTTATTTTCATAAAAACTAATGATTAATTTAATCTGTTGCCATTATAGACGATTTTCTGAAAATAACCTTTAATAGAGTATTTTTTTAACTTTTTTACCTTGTTTTATCTTACATTTGTGATAAACACCTATTGTATGAATGATATGGACTCTAAAGAACAGATCATTAGAAAATCTGCAGAAGCAAAAGAAATTTATCTTCCTCACCTTTCAGCCGATCCCGTTGTTTTTGGCTTTGATCAGAATGAACTCAAGGTTTTGCTGGCTAAAATGAATTACAGAAAGCAGTGGCTTCTTCCCGGTGGCTATATCAAAAAGGATGAAGATCTGGATGAGGCGGTCCTTAGAATTCTGGAATCCCGCACCGGAATCACAAATATTTTTCTTGAAGAATTCGGGGTCTTTGGTAAAAAGAACAGAAGTGAATTTTATTTTGAAGATTTTGATGACAGCCTTTTCCAGAAGCAGAGGTTTATTTCTGTAGGATATTACGCCCTGTATAAGTCATCTGAAATCAATCCGGTTCCCGATGAAATGAGTGAAACCTGTGAATGGGTCTATGTGAGCCGGCTTCCGGAAATCGAGCTTGCTATGGATCATAGGGAAATTATTGAAAAAGCGTTGCTTACCCTAAGGGAAAAGATCTCTTACAAGCCTATAGGATATAACCTGCTTCCTGAAAAATTTACTCTTCCGGAATTGCAGAAGCTATATGAGGCTATATTAGGTAAAGTGCTCAACCGTGGTAATTTTTACAGAAAGATCAAAAATTCAGGAATACTAAAAAAGCTGGAGGAACAACGGCGCGGCGGAGCTCATAAGTCTCCTGATCTCTACTCTTTTGATCATGAAAATTATAAAAAGGCTTTGGAAAACGGTCTGAACAATTGGTAGTCTTATCAGTAAAATTGTTTTTGTTGATCATTCAGATTGATGAGAAACTTTTGAAATTTTAGAAATATTGAGGAAATTTGCAGCATGAAAATCATCCCACTCAAAGAAGGCAATTTCTCAACAAGCAAAACCAAAGATTTTACGCTTTTAACATCGGAAAATATTGATTCGGTTAAAGGAATTAAAATGTCCGTACAACCCTTTCTTATCATTACTCCCAATGATCATATCCTTTTGGATGCAGGGATTGGCTGGAAAAATGAGGCCGGAATATCTGTTGTTTCCACTCTTCTTGAAGAAAACAATATCAGTCCTGACCAGATTACCAGACTGTTGCTTTCCCACCTCCATAAAGACCATATTGAAGGAGCTGTAAGACTTACACATAATGGTTTCGAAGCGGTTTTTCCCAATGCGGAAATCTATATTCAGAAACGTGAACTTGATTTTGCAATGGAGAACAGAGGCAACCCTTCTTTCGACTTTGATGTATTGGAAAAACTGATCCAGCTGCCCGGTATCGTCTGGATGAATGATGATAAGGGGCAGATTACCGATGAAATTTCATATGAAGTAGTAGGTGGACATACACCTTATATGCAGGTCTTCTGGATCAGAGAAAATGGAGAAACGGTATTCTATGGTGCGGATGATCTTCCGCAGGCCTCTTATCTGAAATACCACCTGGCTTATAAAAGTGATTTTGATGGAAGAAAAGCAATGGCATTAAGGCTTAAATGGGAAAAAGAAGCTCAGAAGAACCATTGGAAAATACTTCTGTATCATGATCTTGAGAAAACGGTGGTGGAATTTTAAAAGAAAAAATGGTTTAAATTTCATTAAACCATTTATAAATATCGAATTCAGAAGGAATGTTGAGCTTTTTTCTGATCCGGTTTTTCCGGTTTTGTATAGCTTTCGGGGTGACAAAGATGCATGTGGCAATTTCTTTTGTTGTCATATTGAGCTTCAGGTAAATACAAAAGATCAATTCAGAATTTTTAAGAACAGGCTGAATAGCAGATAATTTGTCGAAAAAATCAGGATAGATCAATCTGAATTTATTCAGCAGACGTGGAGAGTTAGCTTTAGCTAATGCCATGATTTCATCTTGTACAAGAATCTTCTGATTCAAATCCTCTAAGTTGGATTCAGTTTTTTTGTTTTTCATAATACGTTCTCGTCTCTACTAATTTCTGATGCTGTATTTTTTGTGCATCAGTACAAACTCATTTTTCTCTCAAACTGTGTATTGATAGTTTAATATGGATAATAAAATAATTTTTATATATTCAGAATTCAATTATTTTTTTTCAATATCACTTAATAATACATGGTATATGATTGGTGTTTGTTGAATGATTATGTTAAAAGAATATGATTTCATTTTTATACAGAGCAAAGAAAGAAAAAATGATTAAAATTTTATGAAAACCGTGTACCACATAAGTACCACGTTATGTTTTCAGACAAAATATCATAACCGCTTTTATCAATACTTTTCAATTGCTTATCTGCCCTGTTTTTAATGGAGGGTAAATGTAAGCGGTTTCATTGATTAGTTTTTATGATCCTGATCAATACTTTTGATATTTATTCGAAGAGAATAAATCTGATTTTTGGAAAATGAAAGGAATTATATTCTTTAAAAGATGGATGGGAGCAACAGATCATATTGATGTTTGGAATGAATAGAAATGGCAAATCTTGTTTCTCCTGGGATAAGAGCAAGAATGGTCTCTTTCTTTAGAGAATAAATTTCCAAACCGTCGTTGTTATAAATTTGGAGCGGGAACCTCTAATTACACCTATCTAAAATAAAAAGCAGCCCACAGACTGCTTTAAAAATACATTTAATGAAAAAAATCACTGAGTGTATTGAAAACTTCACCATATAATAACTAATAAAATAATCTTCTCACCGAATGTATTCTGATAAATTTATAATTTAAAAAAAAATACATGAGTAGGCGAAGCTGACTGTTTTATTTGTAGGCTGTAGACTTGATTTATTGCTTAATAAATTTTGAAGTATTAGTACTTCCGTCAGGATGCTTGGTGGTAATGAAATATATTCCTGATTTTAAATACCCAACAGAAATCTGATTGTCAGAAATGTTTTCTGTTCTGATTATTTTCCCGGAAGTATCATGAATAGTAACCTCTGTTATTTTTTCTTTAGAATTAATATTTAAGATATTGCTTACCGGATTAGGGAATATTCTCATATCAGAAGACTTTAATTTTACTTCTGAAGTTGAAAGAGTTCCTGTATTGACGGTTACATTGTCTACGTTTATAGAACGTCCATATAATGCAACTCCTTCAATGGCTATCTGGTAAGTTGAAGAAGGAGATGGTAATGGTAGTACTCCTGAGCTGGTCCAGTCTTCTACACTGGTGTTATAATTTGAGATTAGAGTCCATGCTCCAGAGGTAGAGGTTCTGTAATATACATTAATCTCATTTTGATCAGAGTCCCAAACCTTATTTCGGAAATAAAATTCTAAAGTAGGACTTGTTGCAGAAGTTAAATCCAATACAGGAGATACATACTTGGTTGTTGATCCGTTGAATGTGGTGATGTCAAACTGTGCCATATAGGAGCCGGCATAAGGCCCTGTGGTATAACCGGTATATGCGGTTTGTACAATAGACCACTGCTTGTTTCCGGACTCGTAGATTTGGGTCCAGGATGTTGCAGTTGGAGAATCTGTTTCGAATGTTTCCGTCCAGGGGAAACTTGTAACCTGGGCATTGATTAGTGCGGAGGTAAACAATAAAGAGTAGAATAATTTTTTCATAAAAATTTTATTTATTTACACCAAGTTATTAATTTATATTGATAAATCTGTAATTATAGCTGAAGAATTTATCGCTTATTAGTGTAAACAGATAATTATTCAATAATGATTAATTATCTATGATTTTTAAATTGTGCAGATAATCAAAACATCCTTCAAAGTCGAAGTATTTCCCTTTTAAGAGTTTTACCTGATATGAAACCGGCAGGTATTTCCCCCATTTTGAAAAACATAAAATCTCAGGATTCTTTTCTAATTCTCTAGCCAAAGCAGTGTCAATTTCTGATTTTTCGACATTGAATTTGAAAATTTCCTGCCCCATTTTTTTGGAGTCTTCAACATTTCCGTTGATTCTGATATGAAATGAGCTGTTGAATTCAAAATACTGGCATTTTATGTCCCTGATATCTAAAAGAAACTTAATCGTTCTGTTGATCCTGGAACTTGTAAAAGAATACAGGATGAGATCATCATTGCTATGTAATAGTGGCCGCTCATTTACAGGGTCTTTGATATTGAATACTGAAAAATCTTTACGGAAAGCATGTATTGCATCTTCTCCATTTTTATTGACAGATTCAGGCTTGTCTTCAATCATTAAAATTTTGAGCATTTCCTCTCTGATTTTATGAGCGGTATCTCCTCCTGCTCCAAAGAACAAAGGCTTTTTCCCATCTTTTGCAGGGATTACTTCTACTTTTTTTGATCTAAAGTCAACAGCAATTATTTTCCAGGTTCTTGCCGCAAGAAAGATATTCTCATTTTCCTTAAGCTGAAAAGATAATGGCAGCTCACCGATCTTACTCCCGTTATGAGAGACTTTTAAAAATGTTTCTGTTGTAAAAACACTATAGAAATCTTTAGTGTTAACGATCTTTTCCCCTTCTATTCCGATAATAAGTTCATTACCCAACTTCTCAATAATTTCATTTTCAATAAGATATATAATGATTTCTTCAACTTCTTCAGATTTAATATTTTTAAAGGTATGGTTTAGCTGAATTTCTTTTAAAATATTACTTACTGTTATACCGGAAGTCCCTTTAATTATTGAAAGGAGCTGATGAGCAAGAATATCATAAGGCTTTTCAACCATAGAAATGGGTTCTATATACTGTTCTTTATAGAGCATCCAGCAAGCCACTGACTGTAGTAAGCTCCATTTATCCGTGGCATATAAAGACAGATTGCTGGTTCTTCCCTCTCTTCTTCCACTCCGCCCCACCCGCTGAATTAAAGAAGCAATGCTGTTGGTAGAATCAATTTGTACTACTTCATCCACATGACCAATATCGATTCCTAATTCTAATGTAGAGGTACAGGCAATACAAAACTTTTGGTTGGTCCGGTCTTCTTTTGCAAACCTTTCAATAGCTTCTCTTACTTCCTTATCAACTGATGAATGATGGGAAAAATAATTTTTATGGCCGTTGTTTCTTTCAGATTCTTTCTTCAGCTTTACAGCAATTTCTTCTACCCTTCCTCTGAAATTCGGGAAAACCAGCACTTTACTGTTTTTCGTTTGTTCATAAAGATCTTCCAACAGATCTCCCGGAAGTTCATTGGTGCTGCTTTTAAAGTATTTGAAAACAGCATTGATCGGTTTGGGGGTGGTATCCCTGATGATCTTTGTCTGTTCGGGGTTTCCAAGAAAATCCTTGAGCTCAATATATTGGTTCGCATCACTTACAGTTGCGGAAAGTCCCACTATACGGATTCTTTTACTATTTACCCTTTGAAGCCGGTTTAATAAAGATTGTAAATGAGTACCCCGGTCAGACCCTAAAAATGAATGAATTTCATCAATGACAATATACTCCAGGTTAGCAAACAGATGCTGTATATGATAAGGCTTATTCGCAAACATGGCCTCTAAAGATTCCGGAGTAATGAGAACGATTCCTTCCGGAACTTTAATCAGTTTGTCTTTGGCACCTTTGGAAGCTTCTCCATGCCATTTGGTAACAGGAACGTCAAGGTATTCACACAGAGCTTCTACCCTTAAGAACTGGTCATTGATCAAAGCGATTAACGGAGAAATATAAAGAACCTTTACTCCGGGCTCCTTAAAATTGACTTTTGATAAGATAGGGAGAAAAGCGGCTTCAGTTTTGCCTGAAGCCGTTCTTGATATTAAAATATAATTATTACCGGTTGATATGATTCTTTGTATGGCTGCTTCCTGAATAGGTCTCAGGCTTTCCCATTTTTTATCCCGGATATATTTTCTGATAGGCTCGGAAAGAAGGTTGTATACTGTCATATTTCCTCAATACTGTCCAGAATAAGATCATTCGGTCTTTCATCTGAAATTTCAATCTCTCCAAAGAGCCTTCTTTTATCTACCTCAGGATTTTGTCTGATGATATTGAGAATATTCAGGAAATCCCTGATCACTTCTCTTGGGGTAAGAAATTCTGAAGCTCCAGGTTTATTGAACATTTCTTCCATAAAAACGGAGATCTCTTCATCTGTAATGTCTGATTCTGTTTTGTAATGGAAATCAAAAATAAGCTTCAGCTTTTTCAGCAAAACAAAAATTTCGTTGTGGTTCAGAGGCATCAGCTTGATGACAGGCTGGGCAAAATCACGCAGCTCCGGTGTTTCAAATTTATTGGTTTCCAGTCTTGATTTTAAAGCCTGATAGCTGAAAAGTCCTCTTCTTTCATTTTCCAGAAAATCTTTTGTTCCTGCAAAATTGATGAACAGATTAGAAACTTTTCCCTGGAAGCAATCATTGTAAATGGATAATATTTTTTCATAATTTTTCTCACGGGATGCCGTAATTGATATTTTATAGAGATTAACGGCTTCATCAAGATTAATCATAAAACCACTGTAGCCCATGCTTACAAAAAGTTTGCAGAAGTTTTTAAGCATATCATAATAGTTGGAGTCGTTGATGATCTCTCTTATTCCAAGGTCCTGCCTGGCTTCCGTTTTGGTTGAATATTCGCCTTTAAGCCATTTCAGTGCATTTCTGCGTAAAAGCTCATCTCCGTTGATATAACCTTCATAATATTTAACAATGGCAGAACCAAAATCGAAGCCACCTACTTCTGTGATTTCATTCACCGTTTTCATAATGGAATTCTGAATCATACTCAGATATTGAGCATTTCTTATCTCTATCAATGAAATATGATTTTCTTCTGCCGTTTTTGCAATCACCTGCTCAATCCATTTTTCAAGTAAGGCCTGCAAAGCACCGCCTTCAGGTTTAGTCTGAATGGCAATATTATCCATAATGGCAGAATACAGGATCACACTTTTCCCGTCATTGGCATAAAGCCTGTTGTCCGGAGTAAAATCGGCATTGGCTACTACAAACTTTTGCTTTAAAGCTACTGTATTTAATACATGAAGCATAAAGGACTTTCCGCTTCCGAAATCCCCGATCCAGAATTTGACAAGGCTGAGCCCGTTTTTTACATCTTCCAACGAACCTATCAAGGCATTGATTTCTTCAGATCTTCCTACCGTAATATGCTGTACCCCTATTTTCGGCACTACGCCGCTTACCAGAGAGTTGATAATGGAAGTCGCTTCTTTGGGTTTAATATTGTCAATCATTGTTTAAAAGTTTTTTGTAATAATTTGTGTTAATAATAAAATATTCATCTTCCTCCTCAATAAGAACATCATCAAGAATCTCAAAGCAGCATTCATTAATGGAATCTATTGTAGAACCTATGAACAGGCCTTTTGTTTTAATAAAATCTCCAAGTTCGCACTGCAGTATATTGAAGCTTTGCTTTTCAAACAGATCAAGAATTTCCTTTTGGATATCCGTTAAATTCAGTTCATTCAGATACTTTGGAACCTGGGATTCCGGCATCTGATGGGCTATTGTAATCGTTAATTCCTGAGTAGTGAAAGTTTCTGCCGTTCTTACGGGCATTTCCCCTTCCTGATCATCACTATTAAGAATCTGTCCTAAAATATCAGCCGTTTCAGAATGTTGTGCCTGAATATTTTTAATAGCTTCCTGGTCAATAGTGATCCTTTTTCTTTTGGTGTGATACAGTTGATCAACCTTTTCAATAGCAGTTTCAAGGTTTCTGTCAGCAAGAAAATCATTCACGATGCTTTCAAAATCCGTGAGCTGTTCTTTTGTGGAAAACAAGTTCTTCTGAATATTTTTATTCAACTGCCTGTGGTCAAACTTCGGCGAATTCAGGTTTCTCTCTAAATAACGGATGTAAAGCCGTAATGCGCAGTTTTTATCATATTCTGCCACAAACTTTGAAGCTTCAAAGAATATAGCATCAACGGACGGATTTTTTACATTGATCTCCGTAAGTCTGAAGATTTCCCTTTCAAAGGCTGAAGGATTGGAATAATCTTCTTTGATCAGATCAAACTTTGTCTTCCAGCGGTTGGTATTATTCTCATTGAGGATAATATTTGTTTTGTAATCGGCATCCAGGATTTGGTGTTGATTTCCTGTCAGAAAGATCTCCAGTTGAGAAACTATTTTTTTATTGTACAGATGAAGAATATCCGGCTCATTATAGTTAAAGTCAGTACCGATCTTTCTTTTGACCCCATAGACTTCACGAACATTATTTTCGCATAATTTCAGAATATGATTAAAAATTTCTGTTTGTACGGAATCATAGGTATAGCTGTAATTCAGACTTTCCTTTTTATAATTGTACCGGAGACATACAATGATCTCCGAGAGTTCATCAATAACCGTGGGATAAGACCTGTTGACCGGAACACAGTTTTGATAAAGAAATTCAACAGCTCTTAAAAACTGTTTTAAAATCTGAATTCTACAGTATTCGATCTCATTAAAAACATTGCCGGAAAAAAACATTTTATCCAGCATCTTAGCCTGATCATCATTCAGATTGAGTTTTCTGCTGTATTTTTTTCCTATTTTCCCTATATCATATTGATAAGAACTGTCAGGATGATTTACCGGCTTGTTATCGGAAACAGAAAGGTCATTTCCAAAGTCAATCGGAGTATCCGTATTTCCTGAAACATCAATAATAGAATCGTTGGTATGCAGTGAAAAGTTATCGTTCGGCATCATGATTTCTGGAATTATCATTATAGAAATTTCTGAAAAGGTTCTCTTTAATTTAAGCAACATCAGAAATATCACATTCATGTGCCGGAATATAGGTAAGAAGCTGTAAATCCGGATTTTCAAAATTGGTCATCTTCATAAAATTGAGGTATTGGTTGATTAGTTTACTGATATCAGTTCAATTCCCTAATATAGTAATATATTGACCAAATTTATTGAATACGGCTCAATATTCCTTACGGTTTCCCGTAAAGTAGATCCGGGAGAAGTTAGAAACTGACTTTTACCCTTGTGTCAAAATGATTCATAAGCGCGCTCTGCCTTTTAGATTCTCAGACTCATTCCAGATCAAGCTGTCTTTGAAATTCCTCCAGATATCTGGCAAGGTGAATTCCGTCTGCCAGACCATGATGCGCCTCAATGGAAACAGGGAGATACTTTCTGCCGTTACGGATATTGAATTTTCCAAAAGCGATCTTTGGAACAGACTCTCCGGTATTAAAATCCGTAGGATGCAGGATAGCACTAAAAGAATTCCACGGAATGGTCGTATGTCTCACATGGTCTTTTCCCAGTCTTTCATTACTCAATCGAAGCCCTGAAGATTCATGCACTTCTTTTATTTCTTTCTGAAGTTCCGCATTGAATACCTCAAAATCTTCCGAAAAATGCGTAAACGAAAACCCAAAAGTTCCGTCCGGCCTGCCAATAGTGCTTCCAGCATGAACGGTATCAAACTGAACGACCTTTCCGTCAAGGATTCTCAGCTTTAGCTCATCAATGGTATTGATCGCTACCATTGATTTATGATAGTAATAGGCAAAGAAAGAATATCCGTTGTTTTTCGCCGTATCGTAGGCTTTCGTGCAGTCTACTTCCGTTGTGAAGCCAAAATACGGACTTGCCATAATAGAAAAAAATTCAAAATGCTCCCTTCTGTTCCATTGTTCCAGATCTACGATCTTCATTGATTTTTTATTTTACTGCAAATTTCAGTAATTTTTATTGTTTTTTAAACCTATCCCAATAGAAATTTCAGCGCGTAACATTAATTTTTTACTGATCCATTCTGATAAGCATAATTATTGCAGTGATATATAATCCTCTCGCGGATTTTGCAGATTGAGCAGATTTTTTACAAAGATCCTCAAGAGACTAATATAAATCATCATCATCATTATGGAAATACAAAACCTTAAAGGGAACAATTGGACAGCAAGAAAAGCTGATCATATTTATATTGTAAGCGTTAAAAATCATTCCAATATCGTAGAAACATTAACGGATTTTGTTCAGAATGAACATATTCAGGCAGGAGAAGTTACAGGAATAGGTGCTGTCAATGAGGCTACGCTTCGATTCTTTAATCCATCTACCAAAAAATATGTAGACAAGACCTTTAAAGAACAGATGGAGGTAACCAATATTTCCGGCAACATTTCTGAAGTAGAAGGAAAAACAATGCTTCATCTGCACATTACTTTGGGAAGGGAAGACTATACTGCTTTGGCAGGACATCTTTTGGAAGCTTCTGTTCAGGGTGCTGCGGAATTTATCTTCTATCCGTTAAATACAAGGGTGGTAAAAGTTAAAGATGAGGAAGTCGGGATTAATTTCTACGATTTTGAACAATAGCATTGAAAGCCTTACTTTTGATGAAATATTTGTATGATGTTTGATGTTCTGCTTTCCCATATTCACCAGCATTAAGATTACGCAAATCTTTGTATAGAATATTTATAATCTCTTTAACTGGCGGAAAAGTTATAATTGCCACAAATTCACGAATTTATTTTTATTCGTGAATTCGTGGCAAAAAAATAAAAAGTGCTTACTGAATTACATTTTCCCATGGTTTAAATTGAAGGCAATACAAAAACGGATAAGCATCTGTACATTAGTATTTTTCAATATTTACCTGTATCGTTACTTTCTTAAAGTTCCTTTATCATACTTCCGATGTAGTGATTCCAAACTTTTTCCTGAAAGAAAAATAAAAATGGGATAAATTCTCAAAACCAAGGTCAAGATAGATATCCGATGGTTTTTTTCCCTTGTTTTTAATTAAATAATACGCCTCCTTTAATCGTCTTTCTTTCAGCCATTGTTTGGGACTCATGTGAAATACCTTATCAAAATCTCTTTTAAAACCAGAAAGGCTTCGCCCTGTAAGCCTTGCAAAAGATTCTATGGGTACATTAAACATAAAGTTTTTATTCATAAACTCTTTCAGGTCGATCTTATGAGGTTCAGAAAAATCAAACAAAAGATTTTTAAGATCTGGATTACTTTGAAGCAGAAGTTCTATAGCTTCTTTTACTTTTAAAGCTGCCAGTCTGGGAGGAACCTCTTTCGTTTGATAGACGTACGGAATGAGTGAGGTGAAATAGCTTTTAAAAAAATCATCAGGCTCAAAAAATAACCGCCGGTCATCAGGAAAAGGTCCGTCAGCACCAATTTTATTTTCGGCAGCATACTGCCTGAGGGTCTCATTATCTAATGTGATGGAAAGAAACTGGTATCTTTCATTTTTTGAAGGATATTTCATCGTTCTGATCAGCTGATTTTTTCTGACCAGAACTACTGTATTTTCCTTAATGACGGTTTTGCCCTGTTCATGAAAAGCATGGGTCTCCCCTGACAGCTGAAATCCTAAAAAATGGTCAGGAATAAACTCCTCATGGCCTTTGTATGACTCAAATGCACATGAATAAACCAGTTTATCAAATATGATCTCAGAAGTTTTTTCCATAGCACAAATATCTGAAAATTACACAAGAGCAGACGCTCCTGCAGCTGCAATTTCTTTATCCTGTTCAGGAGTACCTCCGGATGAACCTATAGCCCCGATTATTTCTCCATCTGCATTCCTGATCACAACACCTCCTGCAATAGTTAGAAGCCCCTCATTGGAATTGAGCATCCCGTAGCTATGAATGCCGGCTCCGGAAATGATATTTCCTATAATCTCACTATCAACTCCAAACATTACGGCAGTTCTAGCCTTCCTGATAGCGAAATCAATCACACCATACACACTGTCTAGTCTTGCAAAAGCGATCAGATATCCTCCTCTGTCTACTACAGCAATGCTTACAGGAAGATTAAGCGACAGAGCCTTTTCTTTGGCTGCATCAAGTATTTTTTCCGCTGATTTATAATTGATTTCCATACGATTAACTTTTTGCGGTCCATGCATCTGCCTGAAGCTGTTTGACAAAACTTTCCGTTTCTTTAGGATGCACATTTCTGAAATTACTGTTGTCATCCAGCGCTACATCTACAATAACTTCTGCCATAGATTGCGGATCAAGCTGATGAGCAAGAGACTCTGCAGCACCATCAAAAGCAGACTCCGGTGTGAAATTGACTTTCGGATCATACCAGTGGAAAATAGAATCCACTCCCCTGTCATTAAATCCTGTTCCGAATACTCCCGGATTGCAGGTTGCAATCTTGATATTAAACGGAGCAAGTTCTGTTTTCAGTCCTTCTGCAATAGATTCCAAAGCATGTTTAGATGCGCAGTAGGCCGCTACATAAGGTACCGTCCACAAACCTCCCATAGACGATGTGAATACGATCTTACCCGCTTTCTTTTCAACAAATTTCCTAATAAATCCCTGTGCCAGTTCCAATGCTCCAAAAACATTGACTTCAAACATCGAACGGATAATATCAACAGGCTGTTCGGCAATAGGCCCGCCTTCCATGATTCCTGCGTTGCTTATTAAGATATCAATATCATATTTCTTTAAAATATATGAAATATCCCTTGGGTTGGTCACATCCAGCTTATCAACTGTAAGAGCAACGCCCTGCTCTTTTGATTCCCGTATTAAATCACTCATTTGAGGGTAAACCTGTGTAGTGGCAATGACTGTATGCCCTTTTTTAGCAAGATCAAAAGCGGCGATCTTTCCGAATCCACTTGCTGCACCTGTAATTAAAATTGTTTTACTCATTGTATTTCTTTTTAATGTTGATACAAATTTCAAAGATTTAAAGCTGCCGTGTGTTGCTGTAAAGTTCAAAATTATATTGCTGTAAAGCTCAATTGCCTAAATCCAATAGAATACAATATTTCTTTAATCAGTAAATATACTTTCAATCTGAAATCAGCGCTGTCTGCCAAATCTTTTGGGGATCAACTGCAATGCAAATCGTACCACACCGACAAATTCCTTATCCGGAATTGAAATAAAATCAGCAGTTTGTTATAATTTGGTTAAGTTTTTGAAGCTTATTCTGTAAACCAGTCACACCATTGAAATTAATCACATTTACAAAAAAAGGGATTTACTGTCCGCAGGGAAAATTCTACATAGACCCGTGGAGACCTGTCGATATGGCGCTCATTACCCATGGACATGCCGATCATGCCCGATGGGGAATGAAGAAATACCTTTGCCATCATTTCACAAAACCTATTCTGCATCAGAGAATTGGAGCGGACATAGAATGTCATAGCGTAGAATATGGCGAAAAGATCAATATCAACGGAGTTCAGGTTTCACTCCATCCTGCCGGGCATATCATCGGTTCTGCACAGATAAGATTGGAATATAAAGGATATATAACCGTCATTTCAGGCGACTATAAAGTTCAGTATGACGGCCTGAGTACGCCTTTTGAACTGGTGAGATGCCATGAATTTGTGACAGAGAGTACTTTTGGGCTCCCAATCTACAATTGGCTTGAAGTTCAGGACCTTAATAAAAAGCTTCAAAATTGGGTGCTGAAAAATCAGGAAAACAGCAAAACTTCCGTATTTATCGGATATTCGTTAGGCAAAGCTCAGCGTATTATGAAAGCGGTTGAAGGATTGGGCAAAATATACGTGCATTATTCCATCGGAAAGCTGAATGAGGCTTTCGAAACGGTAGGAATTGATCTTCCCGAATATACGGTTGCTGATTTCCGGGAACGGCCAAAAGAAATGGAACATGAAATAGTGATCGTACCACCTGCCTTACTGGATAGTAATATCATCAAAAAAATTCCCGACGCCGCAACAGCGATCTGTTCGGGATGGATGCAGGTTCGTGGTGCCAGACGTTGGAGAAGTGCAGATGCAGGATTTGCCATGAGTGACCATGCGGACTGGAAAGGATTGCTGCAGACCGTAAAAGCAACAGAAGCAGAAATTGTACATGTTACCCATGGACAGACTGAAGTATTTTCAAAATACCTTAATGAAATCGGAGTTCGGGCGGATGTTGTGGAAACGCTGTTTGGTGAAGATGAGGAAGAATCAGAAAAAGAAACCATCGAAAATCCGGAACTATGAGACATTTTGCAGAACTGATCAATGCCCTGGAAACTACCAATAAGACCAATGCTAAAATCGATGCCATTATTGATTATCTGGAACGTGCCCCGGATGAGGATAAAGTCTGGTTTATTGCTTTGTTTACGGGAAAACGCCCCAAAAGAAATGTCAATACCAATTATATGAAAGAATGGGCCCTGGAAATTACAGGACTTCCTTTATGGCTGTTCCAGGAAAGCTATTCTTCCGTGGGAGACCTTGGGGAAACACTCTCCTTGATCCTTCCCCCTCCACAGCAAAAGATTGAACGCAGTTTATCACAATGGATGAATGACATTGTTGATTTAAAAGATAAAGCAGAGTCAGAAAAAAAAGACTTTGTATTACATTCATGGAATGGCCTGGATTATACGGAACGGCTGATCTTCAATAAATTAATTGGCGGAAGCTTCCGGATCGGGGTTTCTGATAAAACGCTGATCAATGCTCTGACAAAATTCTCAGGACAGGAATCCAGTACGCTGATGCACAGCCTGATGGGAAAATGGCTGCCTGACGAAGTCTCCTTTCAGGAATTAATTTCTGCGGAGAACATTAATCCGGATAATTCAAAACCATATCCTTTCTGCCTGGCCTATCCTTTGGAAAAAGAGCCGGAAGAGCTGGGAAATCCTGATGAATGGCTGGTAGAATATAAATGGGACGGAATCCGGGGACAGATCATTCGCAGGAATGATGAAGTTTTCATATGGTCAAGAGGAGAAGAGCTCGTTACAGAGCAATTTCCGGAAATTACAGAAACGGTAAAAGCCATGAAAGGCAACTTTGTTATAGATGGAGAAATACTTGCGGTGAAAGATCATAAAGCACTAAATTTTAATGAATTACAGAAAAGACTAAACAGGAAAACTTTAACTAAAAAAATGCTTTCTGAAATTCCTGTGCAGGTCTTTGCCTATGATCTTCTGGAGCTTGAAAATAATGACCTTAGAGAAAAGCCGATGTCAGCAAGAAGAGCCATGCTGGAAGAATTATTGCTCAATGAAGGTCCTGAAAATATTACACTTTCCAAAAGTATAGATTTTGAACAATGGGAAGAGCTGAACCTCGTCAGGGAAAATTCAAGAGCGGTAAACAGTGAAGGACTGATGCTGAAACAAAGAAATTCTCCCTATCATTCCGGTAGAAAAAAAGGTGACTGGTGGAAGTGGAAGATAAACCCTTTCACTATTGATGCGGTGCTGATCTATGCCCAAAAAGGAAGCGGCAGACGAAGCGCTTATTATACCGATTATACTTTTGCCGTGAAAAATGGTGACAGTCTGGTAACGATCGCAAAAGCATATTCAGGGCTGACAGATAAAGAGATCATGGAAGTGAGCAGATTTGTGACTAAAAATGCTATTGAAAAGTTCGGTCCGGTCCGGACTGTAAAGGCGGAACTTGTTTTTGAAATTGCATTTGAAGGAATAGGTTTCAGCAACCGTCATAAAAGTGGCGTGGCACTACGCTTTCCAAGGATTGTAAGATGGAGGAAAGATAAGACCGTGAATGAGATTGATGATTTAGAAGAAATTAAAAAACTGATACAATAATTTGGCTGCCTTTGAACATACCGATGGATTTAAGATCATTCAGCAATGGATGACGGATAAAGGCATGTCTCCTTTTAAATTCCAGACCGATACATGGCGAAGGTTCGGAACCGGCTATAGCGGAATGGTGGTAGCTCCTACAGGATTTGGGAAGACCTTCTCTGTATTTCTGGCCTTGATTTCAGATTTCCTTAATCATCCGGAACGATATAAAAAAGGGCTGAAAATGATCTGGATCACCCCTCTCCGCTCATTGTCCAAAGATATTGCCAAAGCCATGCAGGAGGCCATTGATGAAATTGGACTGGATTGGGGGGTAGGCGTAAGAAATGGAGATACTGATCCAAAAGTGAGGCAGCAACAGATCAAAAAAATGCCTGAAATTCTTGTGGTCACTCCTGAAAGTCTCCATCTTCTTCTGGCTCAGAAAAATCATGAAACTTTTTTTCGTGATATGAAGTGTGTGGTGGTGGATGAATGGCACGAATTACTGGGTTCAAAACGTGGGATCATGGTAGAATTGGGAATCTCACAGCTTAGAAAATATGTACCGAAAATGAAGATCTGGGGAATCACAGCTACGATCGGAAACCTGGATGAAGCTATGGAAGTGCTTATTCCTTATGATATAAAAAAGACAAAGATCACAGCCAAAGAACATAAGAAAATAGATATCATTCCTGTCTTTCCTGATGAAATTGAAATACTGCCCTGGGCAGGACATCTTGGAAACAAACTGGCGGATAAAGTAGTCCCGATCATTCTCAGCTCAAAATCTACCATCGTTTTTACCAATACAAGAAGTCAGAGCGAAATGTGGTATCAGCTCTTACTGGATGCTTATCCCGATTTTGCCGGACAGATTGCCATTCACCACAGCTCTATTGATGCCCATCTAAGGATCTGGATTGAAGAAAATTTAAGCTCGGGAAAATTAAAAGCGGTTGTTTCCACCTCTTCATTGGATCTGGGTATTGATTTTAAGCCTGTTGATACCGTTATTCAGATCGGCTCGGCAAAAGGGGTTGCCAGATTTCTTCAGCGGGCAGGACGAAGCGGACACTCCCCTTTTGAGACTTCCAGAATTTATTGTGTTCCCACCCATTCCCTGGAACTGATCGAGGTTTCAGCGTTAAAGGAAGCTGTAAAACAGAAAGTTGTGGAGCCCAGAGAGCCCCAGGTTCTGTGTTTTGATGTATTGGTTCAGTTTCTGATGACGCTTGCTGTTGGTGACGGTTTTTACCCCGAAGAAGTATATGAACGAATTAAAAAAACATATGCTTTTCAGGAAATTATGGAGGAAGAATGGAAAAGCATCCTTGAATTTCTGACCATTGGCGGCAGTGTTTTAAAAAACTATGAAGAATTTCATAAGATCGTCATTATGGAAGATGGTTTGTATAAAGTCACTTCACGAAAGATCGCCATGCTTCACCGGATGAATATGGGAGTGATTGTCAGTGATGCCATGCTGAAAGTAAAATTTATCTCCGGAGGCTACATTGGAATGATTGAAGAATATTTTATTTCAAAGCTGAAAAAAGAAGAAAAATTTATTCTGGCAGGACGTACCCTGGAAGTCGCTATGATCAAAGATATGACGGTGTATGTAAGAGCTGCAAAAGGTAAAGCGCTGGTACCAAGTTATCTGGGAGGAAGATTGCCTTTAAGTTCAGACTTAGGACATTTTCTCAGAGAAAAGCTTTCACATGCCTTAAGTCCGAAAGCATCAGAAAAAGAACTGAAATTTCTCCATCCCCTGCTGGCTAATCAGGAAGAAAGATCCCATATTCCTAAAGAGAACGAATTTCTGGTTGAAATGATCAGAAACCGTGAGGGGTATCATTTATTCATGTATCCTTTTGAAGGACGGCTGGTACATGAAGTAATGGCTGCTTTGATCGCTTATCGTATCTCAAAGCTGGCTCCCATTTCCTTTTCCATGGCGATGAATGATTATGGATTTGAATTGTTCAGTGATAAGGAAATTCCCCTGAATGAAGAAAATTTGCAGCAGATCTTAACCAGGGATCATCTGATGCAGGACGTGATTGCAAGCATCAATTCCGCAGAAATGGCAAGGAGGAAATTCCGTGATATCGCCGTGATCTCAGGCATGGTGATTCAAAATTACGCGGGTAAGCAGCGATCCAATAAATCTTTGCAGAGCTCTGCCGGACTTATCTTTAAAGTACTGGAAGATTACGATTCCAATCATTTTCTTGTCAGGCAGGCCTATACGGAAGTCTTCAATATGCAGCTTCAGGAACAGCGGCTTGTAGAAGCATTTAAAAGAATTGAAAAATCTGAAGTTATCCTGAAACACTCACGCTCCTTTACCCCGCTAAGCTTCCCGATAAAGGTAGACAGCCTGAGACAGACCCTTTCCAGTGAAGGACTGGATGCAAGGATCAAAAGAATGCTGAAACTGTCAGGTATAAATGACAGACAGTGAGTAATAAAGGGCTGGCAGACCTTACTTTTGATCCGAATTTTCAACCTGAAATTCCTGTCTTTTTTCATGTTAAAACCCTTTGAAAAGTTTAATAATCGCCGTACCTTAGAGTATCTTCTCTGAAGACCAAAATAAAATTACGCAATGACAAAATTATTCTTAGTCCGTCACGGACAGTCACTCTGGAATCTGGAAAACAGATTTACAGGCTGGCATGATATCGATATTACAGAAGAAGGAATTGAAGAAGCAAAAAAAGCGGGGATCGCTTTAAAAAAAGAAAGAATAGATATTGCATTTACTTCCGCATTGATCCGGGCACAGCATACCCTTACCATTATTCTGGAGGAAACAGGAAATACCCAGATACCGGTTATTATGGATAAGGCACTGAATGAACGTTCCTATGGTAATCTTGAAGGGCTCAATAAAGCTGAAACGGCACAGAAATACGGTGATGAGCAGGTTCATACCTGGCGGTGAAAGCCTTAAAGATACTTACAACCGGGTAGTTCCTTATTTCGAAAGCAAAATCGTGCCGCTTCTCAAACAGGAAAAAAATGTATTGATCGTTGCTCATGGAAACAGTCTCCGTGCGCTTATCATGTATCTGGAACATCTGTCTCCGGAAGAAATTCTGGAAAGGGAAATCGCTACCGGATTTCCCCTGACCTATATTTTTGATGAAAACTTCCATGTCAGCAGAAGGGAAAATTGATTATTTGCAAAATGTATTCATAATTTATAATTGTAAAAGGTGTTTATAGCAACGAAAAGCATTCCTATCTGGGACCAGACTTTCATCCTGACCAACCAGCGTGCAGCATTCTGGGTAAAAGAAAAAGCACTGATCCTCTCTGATCTCCATGTCGGAAAGACTGCCCATTTTCGTAAAAACGGAATTGCGCTGGCCAACCATATCATGAAAAGTGATCTGGAAAGGCTCTCCGCCCTGATCGAATATTTTCAGCCTGACAGGTTTATTGTAGTCGGTGACCTGCTCCATGCAGGTGATAACTCTGACGTGGATGAATTTTGTACCTGGAGAAGCCAGTATCCTGACCTGCAGTTTTATCTGATCGAGGGAAATCATGACCGGATTTCAGCATCACTCGAGAAAAAACTTTGCTTGGATTTTAAAGCTGCTTTACTGGAGATTGACGGATTCACATTCATCCATGATTTTGAAAGCACAAGACCGGGATTTCAGATTACGGGACATATTCATCCGGGAATCGTATTGAATTCTGCGGTGAAAAGTATCAGGCTTCCCTGTTTTGTGCTTAGTGAGAATCAGTTATTACTGCCCGCTTTTAGCGAGTTTACCGGCTTGGATACTAAAAACCTTCCCGGGAAAAGTATATTTTTCGCTTTTACAGATTCGGAGATCTACGAAATTTAAGTAGGGAAAGCTTTTAACAGCCACATACATATATCAGAATCAGGTTGTTGAAACTTTGTAATACTATCACAAAACGAGCAAGTTTTTATTTTATAGGCCACGAATGCCTTTAGATTTGCAAAAGGATTTAGTATTAAATTAGATAATAATTAAATTCTGAAGAACCAGAGAAA